>PLGA01000634.1 GCA_003139735.1 Bryobacterales bacterium
CTCGAACAAAATGAAACCACTTGTACCCTTCACCAAACGAACCCACTTCACCCGAAGAGCCGCAAGGGAAGCGTCCGGCCACAGCCGGCTCTGACCGAAGTCCGGGCTGCCGTCCGGCAATTCCCCCAATGCCATCATAAGTTTAANNTAGCCGGCCCCGCTTGAAGGCCAGCCGGAACCAAGGTTCCCAAGGCCATCGGCGGGGCGAAAACCAGCCGGTGGCCTTTTTTATTGTCTGACGGAGCAAAACGAAATCTCTTGAGGGGTAACGGTATATGTCGACGTTAATGAGCGGCGCAAGAATGCTGGTCGAGTGTTTGGCGCGGGAAGGCGTGGATTGCATGTTCGGCTACCCGGGCGGGGTCACGCTTCCCTTCTACGACGTGCTCTACGATTGCGCCATCAAGCACATCCTGGTGCGTCACGAGGAAAATGCGGCCTTCGCCGCCGAAGGCTACGCGCGCGCCACCGGTAAAGTAGGCGTCTGCTGCGCCACTTCCGGGCCGGGCGCCACCAACCTGACCACCGGCCTGGTGGACGCGCTCATGGATTCCATCCCCATCGTCGCCATCACCGGGCAGGTCTCCTCCAAGCTCATCGGCAGCGACGCGTTTCAGGAGGCCGACACCTTCGGCATCACGCGCTCCGCCACCAAGCACAATTACCTGGTCAAGGACCTCGCGGACCTCCCGCGCATCGTGCATGAGGCCTTCTACGTGGCCTCCACCGGCCGTCCCGGGCCGGTCCTGGTCGATATCGCCAAGGACGTGTTCCAGGGACAGGGGCATTACGAGCCCGTGACTTCCATCCACCTGCCCGGCTACAAAGTCTTCACCGAGGGCCACGCCGGGCAGATCAAGCGCGCCGCCCAGTTGGTGCAGGAATCCTCGCGGCCGCTGGTGTACTCCGGCGGCGGCGTGATCGCGGCAGGCGCGTACCGGGAACTCCGCGAGTTCGTCGAGCTGACCGACGCGCCCGTGGTGCAGACCCTCATGGGCCTCGGCGCCCTCTCTTCCGACCATCCCAATTTCATCAGCATGCCCGGCATGCACGGCAGCTACGCCGCCAACATGGCGCTCACCGGCTGCGATCTGCTGATCGCCCTCGGCGTCCGCTTCGACGACCGCGTCACCGGACGCCTGGCCGCTTTCGCCCCCCACGCCAAGGTGATTCACGTCGATATCGACCCCGCCGAGATCGGCAAGAACCGCGCCCCCGACGTGCCCATCGTGGGCGACGTGAAGCGCGTCCTTGGCAAGCTGAACAAGACGCTTTCCGAAACCCGTCCCGTGGACGAAAAGCTCTCCTCGGCGCGGCGCGCCTGGTGGCATCGAATCCGCGAGTGGAAAGCCGAGCACCCCTTGACGGCGGAGGTTTCCGATTCCGAAATCAAGCCCCAGCACCTCATGCGCGAAATCGACCGCCTGTCCGCGGGGCATGCCATTGTCACCACCGACGTGGGTCAGCACCAGATGTGGGCCGCGCAGTTGATCCGCTTCAACGAGCCGAGGCTCTGGATCACCTCGGGCGGTCTCGGGTCCATGGGTTTCGGCCTGCCCTCCGCCGTCGGCGCGCAGATGGCGCGGCCGGACAAGCTGGTGTTCTCGCTCGTCGGCGATGGCGGCTTCCAGATGTCCATTCCCGAGCTTTCCACCATCATGGTGAACCAGTTGCCCATCAAAATCGTCATCATGAATAATGGGCACCTTGGCATGGTCCGCCAGTGGCAGACGCTGTTCTTCAACGGCCGCCTCAGCTCCGTGCATCTCGGCTGCTTCCCCGACGTGCAGAAACTGGCCGCCGCGTACGGCTTCCAGGGCGCATCCGTTGAAAAGCCTTCCGAGCTGGCGGGCGCGCTGGAGCGGGCCGTCGCGGAACCGGGGCCGTACCTGTTAAACGTCGCGGTTACGCCGTTCGAATCCGTCTACCCCATGGTCCCGGCCGGCGCCGCGATCAACGAGATGGTGATGGGACCGCCCCAATCGCAGGCGATGGCCGCGAAATGACGAAGAGGAACCCATGCTGCTGACAATTTCGCTCTTGCTCGAGAACAAGCCCGGCGCCCTGATGCGCGTCACCGGAGTGCTGAGCCAGCGCGGCTATAACATCGAGAGTCTCACGGTCGCTCGCACGCTCGATCCCGAGGTGTCGCGCATGACCATCATGGTGGATGTCGATAGCGCGTTGCGCCAGCAAGTCATCAAGCAGATCAACAAGCCGGTCAACGTGCTTCAAGCCATTGACCTGACCGACACGCCCAAGGTGCTCCGCGAGCTGGTGCTGGTGCGCGTCCGCACCGCCATGGAATCGCGCCCGGCGGTGTTGAAAGAAGCCGAGATCTTCGGCGGCCGCGTGGTGGACTCTTCCACCGAAGGCTTCGCCATCGAGGTGACCGGCGCCCCCGAGAAGCTCCAGGAATTCATCGACGTGATGGGAAGCTACGGCGAGATCGACGTGACCCGTTCCGGCGCCGTCGCCATCACCCTGGATGCCAGGAAACTCAAGTTGCAGCCGCCTGTCCCCACCCGGGCGGGCACGAAATTGGAAGAACCTGTTTACTAAATCCGAGCCGCGAACGTAAGAGAGCGGTTCTTGCCTGGAGCTCAAATGTCGAAACGTTATTACGAAAAAGACGGAAATCTGGATTACTTGAAGGGGCGCACGGTCGCCATCATCGGCTACGGAAGCCAGGGTCACGCACACGCGCTGAACCTGCGCGATTCCGGCGTGAATGTGGTGGTCAGCGAAGCCCCCGGCAGCCCCTCGTGGGCCAAGGCCGAAGCGGCCGGCCTGAAAGTCATGACTACGCCCGAGGCCGCCAAGGCTGGCGATGTCATCATGATCCTGGTTCCGGATCATGTCCAGGCCACCATATACAACAAGGACATCGCGCCGCACATGACGGCGGGCAAAACCCTGATGTTCGCCCACGGATTCAATATCCACTTCAAGCAAATCACGCCGCCCAAAGATATCGACGTGACCATGATCGCTCCCAAGGCGCCCGGCCATCGCGTTCGCGAGCTCTTCGTCGAAGGCGTCGGCGTCCCCGCCCTTGTGGCCGTGGAACAGAATGCCACCGGCCAGGCCCTGGAGCGCGCTCTCGCTTATGCTCTGGCGCTTGGCTGCCTCAAGGCGGGCGTCATCGAAACCACTTTCAAAGAGGAAACCGAGAGCGACCT
>PLGA01000470.1 GCA_003139735.1 Bryobacterales bacterium
CAACTGAGCTAGTCGCCCACGCGTCGGTAGGTATTTCTAATATACCAGATGAACGGGGCGCCGGAACAAGAAATGGGTGGCCTGGGCAAGCTAAAGCATGCCCCACCTCGCACGATATAATCGGTTCGAATGCCGGAAACCCGCCACTCGGTGTGCGCGCTCGATTGCCCCGACTGCTGCTCTCTGCTGGTGACGGTGGAGAACGGGCGCGGCGTGAGGCTGCGCGGGGACCCGGAGCACCCGGTCACGCGCGGGTTCCTGTGCGGCAAAGTGGCGCAATACCTGGAGCGCGAATACTCGCCGGGGCGCCTCGTTTACCCGCAGCGGCGCGTGGGCGCCAAAGGGGAAGGGCGGTTCGAGCGGATTTCCTGGGACGAGGCGCTCGATGAGATTGCGGCCCGGCTGAAATCCATCGCGGCGGAGTTCGGGCCCGAAGCGATCCTGCCCTATAGTTACGCCGGAACCATGGGCTGGCTGAATGGCAACGGAATGGACCGGCGGTTCTTCCATCGGCTAGGCGCATCGCGGCTCGACCGCACGATTTGCTCCACGGCGGGGATGGCGGGCATGATGGCGGCGCTGGGGGTGCGCTACGGCACGGAACCGGAGCAGTTCCGCCACGCGCGGCTGATCCTGGCCTGGGGCGCCAACATTCTCGGGACGAACGTTCACCTGTGGCCGTTTATCGTGGAGGCGCGCCGCCAGGGGGCCAGATTCTACGCGATCGACCCGCGGCGGAACCGCACCACGGCCCTGGCGGACAAGCACTTCGCCATCAATCCTGGCAGCGATACGGCGCTGGCGCTGGCCATGATGCACGTCATCGTGGGGGAGAACCTGCACGACGCGGACTACGTGTCACGCTACACCGAGGGCTTCGAAGCGCTGCGGGAACGGGTGCGGGAGTGGACTCCGCAACGGGCGGCCGAGCTGACGGGTCTGGGAGCCGAGGAGATTGCAGCGCTGGCGCGCGAGTACGCGGGGACGCGGCCGGCCGTTATCCGCCTGAATTACGGAATCCAGCGCAGCGAGCGCGGAGCCATGGCGGTGCGGACGGTGGCGCTGCTTCCCGCCATCGTGGGATCGTGGAAGGACCTCGGCGGCGGGGTGCAGCTTTCCACTTCGCAGGCTTTCCATCTGAACCGCGAGGGGCTGGAGCGCCCGGATCTGCAAACCAAAGCGCTGGGACGCGAGGCGCGCATGGTGAACATGTCGGAGTTGGGCGCGGCGCTAAACACGCTGGATGGTCCGCCGGTGAAGGCGATCGTGGTTTACAACTCGAACCCGGCGGCGATCGCCCCCAACCAGAACGCGGTTTTGCGCGGATTGCGGCGCGAAGACCTGTTTACGGTGGTGCTCGATCAGTTCCAAACCGATACGGCCGACCATGCCGATATCCTGCTGCCGGTGACCACCTTCCTGGAGCACACGGACCTCTATACGGCTTACGGCCATTATTATTTGCAGCTTGCGCGGCCGGCGCTGCCCGCGCCCGGCGAGGCGAAATCGAATGTGGAGATCTTCCGTCTGCTGGCCGCGCGCATGGGTTTCGAGGACGCTTGCCTCCGTGAGACGGAAGACGAAATGATCCGGACGACGCTCGATTCGGCGCATCCCTTCGTGGCGGGAATTACGCTGGAGCGGCTCGACCGCGAGCGGAGCGTACGGCTACGCCTGCCCGATCCATACCTTCCGTTCGCCGCCGGGGGATTCGGCTCCCCGGACGGCAAATGCCACTTCCACGCGGAGACGCTGGATTACACGCCGCCGGTGGAATCGCGGCATGGCGACCGGGATCTGCGCGCGCGGTATCCGCTGGAGTTGATTTCGCCGAAGAATGACGACAGCATGAACTCGACGTTCGGCGATCGCGACTCGGTGGACCTTCAGACCGCCGTACTGCACCTGAATCCCATTGACGCCGCGGCGCGCGGCATCCGCACGTCCGACCAGGTGCGGGCATTCAACGAGCGCGGGTCCTGCGCGCTTGAGGCGCGGGTGGACGATACGGCGCCGCCCGGCGTGGCTTGCGCGCCCTCGGTCCGTTGGGCCAAGCGTTCGCCCGGCAAGCGCGGCATCAACGCCCTGACCTCCGAGCGGCTGACGGACGCAGGCGGCGGTCCTACATTTTACAGTTGCCTGGTTCAAGTGGAAAGAATAGGAGATTGATGAAACTTCGATTCCCGTTGGCCGGCCGCGCCGTGTTGCGCGCGTTCCCGGCCGCAGTGGCGCTGGCGCTTGCTTTTGCGCCGCTCGGTTGCAACCGCAAGGCCAATGCGCCTCACGAGCTGTCCGTGGTACGGATGGGCGATCCACAAGGGCAGACGCAGTTGGTGAGTGGCTTCTACCCGATTGAGGCGGGCATGTGGCGCTGGACCAAGCAGCAGTTCAGCGTGGCGCTCGCTCCGCCCCCGGGGGCCGCGCAGAAGGGCGCCTGGCTTCGAGTGCGCGTGACCGTGCCGGATGCGCTTATCGCCAAGGAGGGGACCGTGACCCTGGCCGCGAACATCGCCGGCCAGAACTTACCGCCCGAGACCTACAGCGCGGCGGGAACCTATACCTACGAGCGCGACGTGCCGGCCAGCCTTCTTCAGGGCGAATCCGCCAGGTTGGATTTCGCGTTGGACAAGGTCATGGCGCCGGCGGGCGGGGACTTGCGCGACTTGGGGATTGTGGCGCTGAGCGCGGGGCTGGAGCCGAAGTAAAGCGGGGCCGGGATGAGCCGGATAACGCCGTTGGACTATTTGGTGTACTGTATTGAGTGGCGGCTTTGACGGCTGCAAGGAGTGGACGATATGGCTCAGACGCCATCGGTCTTCCAAAACAAGCGGGTGACGGGCTTGTTTTTCTTCGGCTTAGCCATTTTGACTGTGGGGAACCTGTACGGCCATTTTCTTTTCTATTCAGGCTTGGCTGCAGCCTGTTGCATGCTGCCTGCCCTGGTTGAGTCTTGGGCCATATGGAGACGGTGGCGGGCCGATAAGAAATCGCGATAATAGTCGGAGTGGCAGACGAAAGCGTCTGCCCCACCCTGCTGCCAAAGGACTCAGGACAGCCAGGCTTGCGCTTTTCGCAGGCGGTCGGGCACGCGCACGCCGTTGGGGCAGTGGACGGCGCAATCGGCGCAATCGGAGCAGCGCACCTGGCGGACCGGCTCCGGCAGCTCGAGGAACCTATCGCGGGCCATGGAGAACTGGCCGTAACCGTCGGCGTAGCTGAGAATCCGAAGCATGTCCGCCACCGGAAGACCGCGCGGGCACGCTCCGGCGCAGGCTCCGCACATGCGGCAGTAGAGCGGCCGGATGAAGTCCATCTGCGCGGCCAGCAGTTGGCGGTCCCCATCCGTGAACGGCTGCGCCACGGCGGCTACGTTCTCGCCGAGCTGGTCGCGGTCGGTGATGCCCACGATGGCGTTATCCACGTTCTTGTTCCGGAAGGCCCACTTCATGGCGGAAACCATGGCGCCGGGATGCTTCAGCTTGTCCGTGAGGGCCTTGGGGTTGTCGGTGTAGAGGCGGTCGCCGAGCTGGATTCGGGCGAAGCCGCCGGCCATGGTCTTCATAGCGACGATGCCAATGCCAGCCTGACGCGCCGCCGCGATGGTGTTTTCCATTTCCATATCGGGCGGCATGCTGAAGTTGTAGGCGCACAGAATGATATCGGTCTGGCCGAGCTTCATGAGGTAGGGGATCATGTCCTTCATGGTGAAGTGCATGCTGACGCCGGCGAAGCGGATCTTGCCCTGCTGTTTGGCGGTACGCTGCGCTTCAAACAGGCCGTCGGCGACGTCGGCGGGGGCGTTGCGCCCGTGCAGGTGCCAGATATCGATGTAATCCGTGCCGAACGCCTTGAGGCTGGCATCGAGATCGAGCAGGGCCTGGTCCTTGGTCTTGGCCGTGGTCTTGGTGGCGAGGACGACGTCCTTGCGTTTGCCCGCGAACACCGCGCCGAGCATGCGCTCGCTGTTGCCATTGTTGTAAATGCGCGCCGTGTCGAAGAAGTTGATCCCCGCGTCGAAAGCGGCGGCGAGGACGCTGGGATCGGACGCGACGTTGCCGCCGAATCCCAGGCGGCTGACCTTCAGCCCGGTCTTGCCGAGCGTGCCGTAGACCATGCTCTCAGGCGGCGGGCCGGCAAGCCGGGTCTGATTGGCCGAAGCAGCCACCGGGAGCGCAAGCCCCGAGGCCAGAAAGGCGCGGCGGGAAGACCAATTGGGCATAATCGAGGTCCTTACTCCGAATTGTAGATTTGGAACGAGTATAGCCCAATGCGCCGCTTGCCCGCACCCGAGCGTTGTGGCATGGGTGCGCGACTTGAAAGTGGCGATATTGCAGATTCCGAAGAAATGCGCGGA
>PLGA01000441.1 GCA_003139735.1 Bryobacterales bacterium
CCCACTGTATAGTTAATTCCTGGCCACGCCGCGCTAGCTTCGCAGCCGCAGCACCATGTACAGTCCCGCCATGGCGAAGATCGCGTCGGGCGACCATGCCGCCATGGCGGCCGGAAGCTGGCCCGCGCCGCCGGCCTTATCGAATACCGAACTCACGCCCCAGTATGCGATTGCAATGATAATGGCCACGCCGATGCCCGTCATCGCGCCGCGGCTGCCTACCATGAACCCGAACGGCGCGGCGATCAGCGCCATGATCAGCGCGAAGATCGGAACCGAGAACTTCCGGTAGAACTCCACCTGGAGCCTCATCGTGTCGAAACCGCTCTGCCGGAGATCGCGGATGTAGCCGTCGAGCTCCAGGAAGTTCATCTGCTCGTCTTTCGGCGGGTCCTTCAGAAAGTAGTCGGGCGGTTCGTTCAACCCCGGAAAGGTGGTGACCTGAAACGGCTCATACTTGCGCTCGCCGCCGCGGTAGTCGCTATACCAGCCGTTTTCAAAGACCCACGCCTTAAGGGAGGGACGCCAGATGGCGCGCTCGGCCTGGATCTGGCGCACCATCGCGAAGCTCTTGGGATCCAGCTCGAACACGTTTGCCTCGGCCATCGTGGATTCCAATTGGTCGAAATGCCGGTAATAATAAATCCGCGAGCCCTTGCCCATGATCCACGTGCGTTCCGGCTTCTGGTAGGTCTGGGTGGGCTGCCCTTTGATCTCGGCGCGCAGGGCCTCCTGTTTCCGATTGGCGCCGGGGACATAATAATGGTCGAACGCGAAAAGGCCGCCGCTCAGCGCCGCGCTGCCGATCAAAATGGGCAGCGCCAGCCGGTAGAGGCTCACGCCGCAGGCTTTGAAAGCGATAATTTCGTTCTGCTTCGACAGCACCCCCAACGCCACCAGCACGGCCACCAGCACGCTCACCGGCAGCGTCCGGTAGATCAGTTCCGGCGTCAGGAAGAACAGGTACGTGAACATCTCCGTAAGCGGAATCTTGTTGCGCACCATGTCGAGCATCAGGTCGAAAAAATTGAAGACCAAAGTCAGCGCCACGAAACTGCTCAGCAGCAGCGCGAAATACGTCAAGAACCGCGAAAGGATGTAGGTATCGAGAAGCTGGGGCAGCAAGGGCAGCCGCCACGCTTTGAAGAGCGGCTGGCCGGATTTGCCGCCCGCTTTCGATTTCAGCGCCCGGAAGTGGCTACCGAACCAGGCTTGCATGCCCGCCAGCAGATCGCGGTCGCCCGGGCGCTCCATGCGGAAAAGCAAAACGATGCCCGCCAGGCCGAAAGCCGCATCCGGCAGCCAGATCGCCACCGGCACCGGCAGCTTGCCCACTTTGGCCTGGCCAATCAGCGTGATGGAAGCCAGCCAGTAGCAGAAAAATGCCAGGAAGAACGCGTTCACATATCCCGCCGACTTGCCGCCCTTGCGCGTGGCGATGCCCAGCGGGATGCCCACCATCGCGAGCATGATGCACGCCACCGGCAGAGCGAACCGGCGGTGCAGCTCGATCCGGTTCTCCAGCAGGTCCGGTCCCCGCTTGTACGCCATGAGATCGGTGGTCCGCATGGCGCTGGCGCGCAGCACTTTCTGTTGGGCTGGAGCCGCATCGAGCGCCATCTGCCAGTTGGCGCCGTGCTCGTCGTGCGCCACCGCGTCCGTACCCATCTCGTGCCGCGAGACCTCGAACATGGATAGCTGGATGCGCCGCTGCTCCGGTTCGGAGACCGCGATGGCTTCGCGCGCCACCATGATCAAGGGTCCGGTGGCCTTGCCCTTCAGCCCGCTCTTGCGCGTTTCGGGCGGGCTCACGTCGGCGATGAAAACCGGGCCCCACCGCACCGGGTCGCCGGGGTTGCCCGGCTGCACATCACCGACATAAAGAATGATGTTGGGAAAATCCTCGTCGAAGACGCGCGGCAGGATGTCGGCCGAGAGACCGTTCTTCATCAGGTCGTTAACGATTTCCGTGCTTCTTCTTGCGGCCAGAGGCGTCAGCCGCAGCGAGGCGAACCCCGCGCAGCACATCCCGATGAAGGCGAACGTCACCACCGGCAGCACCACTTTGCGGCTGGAGATTCCGCTCGCGCGCATGGCGACAATCTCGCCATCCGCCCCCATGCGGCCCAGGCCAATCAGGATTCCCACCAGGACGCCGAACGGAATGGTCAGCGGCAGAACCGGAGGGATGGCATACGCGAACAGCAGGGCGATCTTCTTCAGCGAAGCGGCGTTGCCCTGCACCAGCAACTCGAACAACTGGTCCACCGTGCGCAGGAAGATCACGAAAGTGGCCAGCAGCGTGCCCAGCACCGCGCTAGTCAGAGTCTCCCGAAAAATGTAACGGTTCAGCAGGCGGAACACATTGTTCCCTGGTGGGCGTAGGTGGGGCAGGCGCTTCCGCNNAGTCTGCATTGCGCCCGCCACTATGGCGTGATCTCGGGCGGCGGCACGATCGGCAGCTTCGGCTGCTCCTCTTCCGGGGCGTACAATTCCAAATCGTCGATCAGGATGGACGGCGCCACCACGCACGTTTCCGCGCTGAATCCGCGCTGGCTATTCATGAAGTCGAACACCTGGCTATCGTCCCCCGCGGCCAGAATGTCCTTCAGGGATTTGACGTTCAGCCCGCGGAACCGCAGGCCGCGCACCTGTACCTCGTGGCCGTCCGGGTACACCTGAAAAAGCGCGATGGGCGCGCTGACGGGACGCCCGCCGTTCGGTTGTCCGCCGGCCGGCGCTCCACCCACCGAGGGAAAGTCCATTTTGCGGACCAGTATCCCATACGGCTTGGAGCGCGCTTGAATCAGCTCGATCAGCTTCTTCTTGAGATCGGCGGCCGGCACTGCATCCGAGGCGCTGACGAACAGGTTGCTAATGGCGGCGCCGGAGTTGCCCGGTCCTGAAGGCAGCCGCGCGCGGCCGTTCGACCCCTCGAACCCCTTCATCGGCTCACGCGTCAACAGAAAACCCTTGAGCACGCCTTTCTCGATGAGGCGGAGAGGCTGGGGCGCAACGCCTTCGCGGTCCACATCGTAGCTGCCGAACAGCGGCCGGCCATGCCATTCCTTCTGCGTGGGGTCGTCCACGACGTCGAAGGAATCGGGCAGAACCCGGGCCCCGATGCGGCCCTCCAGTTCGCTGGCGGTGAACGCGGCGCCGCCACGGCCTCCGCCTACGCCTCCCAGCGGGCGTCGCACGGGCGCCAGATTCCGCCCCAGAACCTCAGCCAGAATCTGCGGGCTGGCCTGCCCTTCGAACATCACGGGGCCGGTGTAATCCTCGCCTTTCGGAGCCGCAGCCAGGGCCACAATGTTCCGCGCCATCGCGGTGATCCCGCGGACCATTTCGTCGTCCGCGGGCATCCGCCCGGCGTCCAGCGAGTGGAACGTCACGCCGTCGGCGATGTTCATGCCGTCGGGAGCCTGCGCGGTGGCTCGCGCGCGGAGGAAGGTCACGTTTTCGGGCTCCCGCACCTCCGTGCCTTCGGTATTCACAATGTAGAAACCGCCGTTAGTCGCTTCCAGGTCGACCACCGAATACGTGATGGAGGGAAACTGCGTGAAGACCGCCGAAAGCGACCGCGCGCGGTTGGTCCAGGCGTCTTCGTCGATCGCGAGGCGCTGGAAATTCCCCAGGAAGCGTACCGGCGCGGCATGCGCGAAGTCGTTGATCTGGTCGTTCTGCGTCATGTTGCGCAATGTCGCGCGCTTGCGCGAGAGGGTTTCCACGGCCGCCTTATAGGCCGCGTCGGTTTCCAGCCAGAAGTATCGCCGCAGCACGGGATAGGAGTTCTCCACCGGGAGCCCGCCCCCGGGGGCCGCGCCGCCGAACCCCCCGAATCCTCCGGCGAAATTGGTGTTGTCGAATTGATAGTCGCCCACGCGCACCTGGATCTCGGGCGCGCGGAACTGCTCGCGGCGACGGGAAACTACGCCGCCCAAACTGGCCGAGACGCTGAACGTGTCCTCTTCGTCCACCACGTACTCGATGAAATACGGCGCCGCGAGACCGGAGACCGTCACCCTAGCCGAGCGATCCACTTCATCGCGCATGGCTCGGAGCAGGACATCCCCGTTCGGGGCCGGCGCCTGCGCCACCGCCAAAATGGCCGCCCCCAGCGCCGCAAAAATGAGCACCAGTGGGGCGGGCCTCCTGGCNNCTCCTGGCCTGCCTTCTTGTTTTTGCGGAAGTGAGCCAGCCCCTCATTGCGATCCCCCTCCCCCAGTCGCCGTAACCGGCGGCGGCGGCAACAGCGGCGGGCGGTCGTCCGACTTGGCCTTCTTTTCGATTTCGATCTCCGAAACCAGGATCGCCGGCGAAACCGCCGACACCGGCACGCTCCCCGATTCGGCGCCGCAGTATCCATTGAAGACTTCCGACTTGTCGGAGGTCGCCAGGATCTTGGAGAAGCTGGCCAGCGGCGTGCCGACGATGTCCGCCCCCCGCACCAGCTCGTCCGGACGGCCATCCGGATACACTCGGTACACCACGATTGGAATTACCTTGAAAGCCTGCAAACCGGCCCGCGCCGTGGTGGTGAATCCGCCCGTAATGTCGCGGAAGTAAAGCCCATAGGGCTTGTTCTGGCGCTTGACTTCGTCGATCAGCATCTGCCGCAGCCGCGCGTCGGAAACCGCGTGGGTCGATTCCACAATCAGGTTCGACTGGCGCGAAACCACCTCATATCCGGGTTGCCTGCGGC
>PLGA01000037.1:0-2406 GCA_003139735.1 Bryobacterales bacterium
TGGCCAGCCGCGCGCGGTGAGCAAGGCATCGTGCACTGAGCGCCCATCGGCCAAGGCCAGCACGGCTGCATCTTTTACCTTGGAGTCCGCGGCGATGCGCGCAATCTGTTTGTGTGCCGGAGGAATATGCGCCGCCAGCGAGAGTTTGCCGCCGGTCAGCCCGGCCAGGGCCATGCCGATCATGCCCTTGACCATGCTGGAACCGCGCGGGCCGCCATGGAAGCCGTTGCGGGCGTCCTGTGCCTCGCGGGCGCCACGCTCGACGGAGCTTGCGCGGCGACGGGCTTCGTAGGTTGCGGCAAGATTCTCTTGCGTGAACGGCTTGCCGGCACGGAGCAGTTCGACCACCGAATCGCCAAGTTGCACGCCCGTGGTCCAGGCTTCGTCTACACCGGAGCCGGTGAGCATGTTGGTTGAGCCGGAACCTTCGCCGATGCGGGCGAAGCCATCGCCGGAGAGGATGGGCTCGCCGCGACGGCCGGTTTCCTCAAGGGATTTTGCGCCCCAGGAGCGCAGTGTGCCGTTCTTGAGGACCCGCCAGAGCGCGGGATGCTGAATGAAGTGCTGCAGATAGCGATAGGCGGTGCGGCTGGGATCGCTCATCCACGAGGGGACGAAGATGCCGACGGAGACGAGGCGCTCTGGATGGACGTAAAGGAATCCGAAGATCTCGGGCTCGGGATAGCCGAAGGTGTGCCAGACGGTTCCGGGTTTGAGGGGTTCGGTGGTTGGGTCGTCCGGGAGTTCGATGACGAACTTCATGCCCATGGCCCAGTCGCGACCCTTCGGGCTGTTCTCGTTTTGTTGCTTCGCACCGTTCTGGTTTTGGTCGAGTGCTCTGCCTACAGCGCCGACCGGACCGTCGCCGACCACGGTGAGTTGNNGCCGGTGACGGCGTTGCCTTTGAAGAGAGGCGCGGCGACGGGGGTTCCGGGCCAGATCTGTACGAGGCCGCTGGCCATCAATTGCGAGCCGACCCACTGGTTGAACTGGCCGATGGAGAGGACGAGTCCGCCG
The DNA here is from genome assembly GCA_003139735.1 of Bryobacterales bacterium. Taxonomy (GTDB): domain Bacteria; phylum Acidobacteriota; class Terriglobia; order Bryobacterales; family Bryobacteraceae; genus BOG-224. The sequence continues at coordinate 1,018 of PLGA01000037.1, forward strand.
TGCTTGTTGAGGAAGGCGGGCGTCCAGGGGAGTTGGAAGGCGTGGTCTTTGACGAATGGGCGGAGGGCTTTGTCGGCGATGCGCAGGGTGAGGGAGCGGCGGCTGGCGCCATGCGGATCGAGCAGGTAGAGGACGCGTTCGCTGGTGACGTTGGCGGCCATGGGGATTTCGGCGGGGTTGAGGGCGGGAAAACTGGCGTTGATTCCACGCGCGCAGGTGACCACGCCGCTGACGCCGGAGGCGATGTCGTCGGCGCGCTCGTAGCACAGCACCTGCGGCGGCATGCCGTCCAGCGCGCGGCTCTGCAGCGGCGCGGCTTCCGGATCCCCGAGCAAGCGCGTCAGCACGGTCAGGAAACCCGCTGTCGCTGGCCCGAAGCCAACGCACACCACGTCCGCATCCAGGCCTGCGGCCGGTGGCTGGCCGTCGATGTTGTCGGGCGTCGGCTGTGTGCTCATTGGAGATCTCTCGAGTGGACCCTACGCGGCCCGGCCACGCTCATTGCGGGTAGTCGAGCGCGGCGGGAATCATCACCTTCTGCAGCGACTCCGCGGCCGCGTCCCGCGCCAGCATCGAGCCGGCCATGCAGCCGTCCAGCTTGGTCCGCAGACGGATGAAATCGCCCAAGCCTTCCGGATGCACGCACGGTCCGGCTTTCGCGTCGTGCGAGCCGTCCGCGCGGACATACTCCGACGTGAACCCGGAAGCGCCCGGCACCACGCCCTCAATCGCCAACAGCTCATCCTCGGACGCGCAGGCGTTGCAGCCGTCCCAGCCGGGATGGCGCAGGTAGCCGTAAGCCAGCGTGGAGCAGACGCGCGCTACTTCGCCCGCGGCCTGCGCGGCCTGTGCGATGGCCTCCGCATCGCCGCTGCGTTTCAGTTCTTTGAAGGTGATGCCTTCGATCCAGCGCGTGAATGTAAACGGCGGCAGATCCTCCCAGCCGTGCGGCTGCGCGTAGATTACCTCCGGCACGGGCACGGCAGCGCCGACCAGCCGCATCAGATCGATTTCTTTCTGGCACAGTGCGGGATCGTGCTCGTAAATGCGCAGCACCACCGGTCCGGGCGCCGGGTCAAGATGGATTTTGAAATTCGCGTTGCGCTTACCATCGCCGAGCGGCTCGCTCGAGAGCACGCGGCAGCCCGAGAAGGCACTGTGCGCGATGCGGTGCAGAACCGGCGCGGGCAGGCTGCGGCGCGGCTCGGCGCGCATCCATCGGGCTTGATGTGGGGCGCCGGGAACCACGCTACTCGTGTGCGCGAACCTGCGCCAGTCTCTCGGCGAGGACCGGTGAAAGACCGGTCTCCATTTCGGGCGTGATGAGTCCGGCTTCGTCGAGGTCCTTGAGATGCATCTGGTCCTTTATTCGGAAGCTGGTGAGCTTCA
>PLGA01000037.1:2417-3265 GCA_003139735.1 Bryobacterales bacterium
TGCAGACCAAATGATGCAGCAGCTTTGGCAATCTTCTCCAGATCTGCGCGGCGTACGACGATGTCGATATCCTTTGTCAGCCGCCCGGCGTCCGGCTCCCGTTCCTCAACGTATAGGTAGGTCGCCAGGCCCCCGACTATCCGGTATTCGAGTCCGCCGGAGGAAAAAAGCTGCTCTGCGAGTCCAGCCAAATCGAACAGTTGCTCCAGGCGCACCTCGAAGAACGCGTTCACCAGATCCGGCATGGCGGATCAAGCTTTGACCTTGCGGTCCTCGCGCCAGGCCAGGTTGGCCATGTGCGGACCAGCCACCGCGGCCGCCGCGATCTCGATGGGGCAGTTGGGTTCCTGGCGCGACCGGATGCAATCCAGGAAATTCTGCTGGTGCGCGGTGGCGCTGTCGCGGTCCGGTTCCTGCGCGATCAACTCGGACTTGCCGCTCTGCATCCAGGGTGTGGCGGACGCGCCGTTGTCTTTATAGAGGCGATAGCCGCCGCGGTCGAGCACCATCGTGGCTTTGTCGCCAAGGAAAGTGACGGACCAGTCCCAATCGTAGGTGCTGCAATAATCCAGCGTCCACTGCGCCAGGAAGCCGGGATACTCGAAGACGGCGGTGAAGACGTCGGGCGCTTCGGCTGCCGGGTTGCCGATCACCTGGCCCTGGCACACGGCCGAGCGCGGCGGCCCGGAATTCGTCATCCACTGCACGACGTCCATCAGGTGGGTGCCCTGATCGGTCATGTTACCGCCGGAGTAATCCCAGAATCCGCGCCACCAGCGAAAGCGCTTGGGTTCCAGCGGACGTTTGGGCGCGGAGCCCAGGAACAGGTCCCAATCGAGCTTGCCTTC
>PLGA01000490.1 GCA_003139735.1 Bryobacterales bacterium
GGAATCGCCATCGCCATCGGCGCCATGGTGGATGCCTCCATCGTGGTGGTGGAGCAGACTCATAAGAAGCTGGAAGGCGCGTCGCCGAGCTGGACTGCGGGCGACTACCGCCGCGCCATCGTCGACGCGGTGAAGGAAGTGGGCGGACCGAGTTTCTTCGCGCTGCTGGTAATCGCCGTGTCGTTCCTGCCGGTGCTCACGCTGGAAGCGCAGGAGGGCCGCCTTTTCAAGCCGCTGGCATATACCAAGACCTTCGCCATGATTGTGGCGGCGGTGCTGGCCATCACGCTGGACCCGGCGCTGCGCCTGCTATTCTTCCGCAAAGATGGCTTCCGGATAAGGCCGCGCTGGCTGGGGTCCATCGTCAACGGCGTGCTGGTAGGCAAGATCCACCCGGAAGAAAAGCACCCCATCAGCCGCGTGCTGATGCGCCTCTACGCGCCGGTGGTTGCGTGGAGCCTGCGCTGGAAATGGCTGGTGCTGGTGGGCGCGGTGGCGCTGGTGGCGGTTACCATTCCGGTATACCAGGCGCTGGGATCGGAATTCATGCCGCCTCTCGACGAAGGCGCGCTACTGTTCATGCCCACCACGCTGCCGGGGATTTCGGCGAGCGAGGCGGGCCGCCTGCTGGAGATGGAGGACCGGATCCTGATGCGGTTCCCCGAGGTGGAGCGGGTGCTGGGGAAAGCCGGGCGCGCCGAAACGCCCACCGATCCGGCGCCGCTTTCGATGATGGAAACGGTAATCACGCTGAAGCCGAAATCCGAGTGGCGGCGCGTGGCGACGTGGTATGACCGGTGGCCAGGATGGATGAAGCCGCTGTTCGGGCGCATCACGCGGGATCGCATTTCGACCGACCAACTGGTGGACGAAATGAACCGCGCGTTGCAGTTCCCCGGCGTGTCGAACGCCTGGACCATGCCGGTAAAGAATCGCATCGACATGCTGACCACGGGCGTGCGGACGCCGGTGGGGATCAAGATCTACGGGGCGGATCTGGCGGTAATCGAGGGCATAGGGACGGCCATCGAACGCGTGTTGCCGCGGGTGGCCGGGACGCGCAGCGTGTTCGCGGAGCGGGTAAGCGGCGGGTACTTCCTGGATTTCGATCTGAAGCGCGACCAACTGGCGCGCTATGGGATGAGCGTGGAGGACGCCGAAATGGTGGTCGAATCGGCGATCGGCGGCGAGAACGTGAGCACGGCCTTTGAGGGGCTGGAGCGGTACCCGATCAACGTGCGTTACTACCGCGATTCGCGCAGCTCCCTGGAGCGTTTGGAGCGGGTGCTGGTGGCGGCGCCGGGCGGGAAGGCGCAGATTCCGCTGTCGGAGATTGCGACCCTGAAGCTGACGACCGGCCCCTCCATGCTGCGCAACGAAAACGGCATGTTATCCGGTTACGTTTACGTGGACGTGGCCGGACGCGACGTGGGCAGTTACGTGGCGGCGGCCAAGCAGGCGGTGCGCGAGAACGTCGCCACGCCGCCGGGCTACACGCTCGCATGGAGCGGGCAGTACGAAGCTATGGAGCGGGTGCGCGAGCGGTTGAAGACGGTGCTGCCGCTGACCCTCTTCCTGATTTGTCTGCTGTTGTACCTCAACACCCGGTCCGCCGCGAAGACCGTCATCATTCTGCTGGCGGTTCCGTTTTCGGCGGTGGGCGCCATCTGGCTGCTCAACCTGCTGGGCTACAACATGAGCATCGGCGTATGGGTGGGGTTGATCGCGCTGATGGGCGTGGATGCCGAAACCGGTGTGTTCATGCTGCTCTATCTCGATCTGGCGTTCGAGGAGCGTAGGAAGGCGGGGCTGATGCGCAACCACGCGGACCTGCGCGAGGCGATTGTGCATGGAGCGGTGAAACGGATCCGGCCGAAATTCATGACGGTGGCCACCATGTTCGTGGGCCTGGCGCCCATCATGTGGTCGCAGGGCACGGGCGCGGACGTGATGAAGCGCATCGCGGCGCCTATGATCGGCGGCATCTTTACATCGTTTTTATTGGAGCTGGTGGTATATCCGGCAATTTACGAGGTTTGGAAATGGCGATCGGTAAGAAGACAGGCGGTTTGATTCTGGCTTGGGCGATGGCCGCCACGGCGGCGCAGTTCCCCACGCTGCACCGGCACGTGCGCGGCGGCTGCGAGGGGACGCTCGAGGTGAGCGAGAACGGCGTGCGGTTCGCGGGACCAAAGGGGCACGCGTGGCAGTGGAAGCTCGACCAAATCCGGCAACTGGAGTTGGCGCCGGACCGCGTGGTGGTGGTGAGCTACGAAAACGGCAGGCTGCCGGGAACGGAGCGCAGGTACGAATTCAGCGGCGCGGTTCCGGTGGACGAGCTGTATTCGTTGCTCAAGAATCGCATGGACCAACGGCTGGTGGCGGAGTTGGCGCAGCCGGCGGGCGCGGCGATGTGGTCGCTGCCGGCCAAGCACGTGGGCCGCGCCGGCTCGCTGGGGACGCTCGAACTGACGCCGGAGGCGATCGACTACCGTACCGGGGCGAAGGACGAGTCGCGCACCTGGCGGTATGCCGACATCGCCGGCGTAAGCAGTTCGGGGCCGTTTCAGTTGACCATCACGACGTTCGAACTGGCGCCGGCGCAATACGGCGGGCGCAAGGATTTCAATTTCGAATTGCAACAACCGATTACCGAAGCCAGGTACGACGAGCTGTGGCTTCAGGTCGAAAGGAAGAACGGGAGAATACCATGAAGAAGATCATCGTAACGATACTTGCCTCGGCGGCGTTGATGCTGGCTGCCGATCAGACGTTTACCGGAACCGTCACCGACGACATGTGCGGCGGCAATCACAAGCCCATGAACGCGGGAACGGACGAAAAGTGCGTGACCGATTGCGTGCGCAGCGGCGCCAAGTACGCGCTGTGGGATGGCAAGGCGACGTATGTCCTGAGCGATCAGGCGGGCGCCGCCAAATTCGCCGCCAAGAAAGTGACGGTGAAAGGCGCGCTGGACGCGAAAGCGAAGACCATTCAGGTCAGCTCGATTGCGGCGGTGAAGTAGCGCGCACTCGCCGGAGAGGGTGCGCGACTTGAAAGTAGCGATATTGCAGATTCCGAAGAAATGCGCGGAGATCTGTGCGT
>PLGA01000618.1 GCA_003139735.1 Bryobacterales bacterium
CCTCTCAGGCCGGCTACCGATCTATGCCTTGGTGGGCTTTTACCTCACCAACTAGCTAATCGGCCGCGGGCTCCTCTTTCAGCGTCTTGCGACTTTCCCCTCTCGGGATTATGCGGTATTATCCCCGGTTTCCCAAGGTTATTCCACACTAAAAGGTAGATTACCCACGTGTTACTCACCCGTACGCCACTATACTCAGGGATTGCTCCCCTTTCCCGTTCGACTTGCATGTGTTAGGCGCGCCGCCAGCGTTGATTCTGAGCCGGGATCAAACTCTCATTTNNTTACTGCATCCAACCAGATTGTCAAAGATCTGCGCTCGCCAACCAACGCATCTTGTATGCGCCAGCCCGCGGCAGGCCTCGAAACTTGTCCAGCCGCGATCACCGCACATGCGGACACCTGCGACCGGGAAACTTGTTAGAACTTGAAAAAGAACCACACAGGAAGGCCGTATTCCGCCCCGCGCAGTGGCCCGCGCAGAGTTTTGTTACCGTTCCTTACAGAGGATCTCTACCTTTTATACCACCGTCGCCCCCCTCTTGGCAAACACTCGCGAACTTTCCGCAAGTGCGATCCCCGATTTCCTGGGCGACTTGTTTAGAATATCAGGAACATGCCGCTCATGCAAGCCCAATGTGCGAAATATTTCAGATTGATGAGTCCCGATACCCTATATTCCGCTAAGTACGCTGAAATAAAAGACATGCAGAAGGAAGGTCTCCCGGTTTTCGTTCTTTCCGCTGCTTTTGGCAAGACAATTCTTCCGCTGAACGGCATTAAAATGGCTACATGGTGCGCTTGTTCCTCGCGGCATGCCTGGCGTCGCTGGCTATGGCGCAGGAACTTGCGCCAGACGTTCTGGGCCGCGTCGCAAAGGAGGCCGAACTTCTCGCCCAGAAGATTCCGTCGGCCGTTTCCCAGGAAACCCTCGAGCAACGCACACTCCACGGCATCGGGCCTCGTGTGGCGAACGCGGACAATCAGCCCGCCGAACTGCGCTTGAGCCGCACAATCGTATCCGAATACACGGTTGCGCCACTGAAGGACTCCGAGCGGAAGGAATTGGTGGAGTTTCGTCAGGTTATCGCGGTGGATGGCCACGCCGTGCAATCGGCCGAAAGCGCGCGCCATGCGCTGTCCCTGGGAGTGCTCTCCGCCGGGGAGAGCGCTCGCAAGCGCATGCTGGAAGATTTCGCCAAGTATGGATTGGTGGACGTTGCGACGGACTATGCGCTCATTCTTCTGGCATTCACAAATGCCGGACAGGAGAGTCTGAAAATCCTGCCCTCGGGCGAGGACCGCGTCGGGACCGATGATGCGCTGACGTTTGCGTGGACGCAGTCGGCCCCCGGCGGCGGCGAGTTGAGCTTCGACGGCAAGCAGTCGTCGCGCCAGGCGCTTACGGGAAAGCTATGGGTTCGCAAATCCGACGGCCTGCCGTTGCGCGTTTCGGTTTGGGCGGTCCGGACGGTGAGCGGCCATGCAATCCGGGACGAGGCGACCATCGACTACGTGATGTCCGAGCACGGCTTCGTGGCGCCTGCGTCGGTGCTCCACCACCACGTGGTCGACGGGCAAGTGAGGACCGAGAATCTGTACCGTTACGGCCCTTTCAAGATCGCAGGCGCGGATGGCGACAGGCCGTCACAGCCCCCGAAATGACGCGCATCCTGTATCTGCATGGCTTCGCCTCCGGGCCGTCCTCCCGTAAAGCCCTCTTTTTTCGCGAGTGTCTGGAAGCCGGCGGAGGCCGCGTGGAAATTTTGGATCTTGCCGCGGGCGATTTCGAGCATTTGACCGTCACTGGCCAGCTCGCCTTGATGGAACAGGCCGCCGCTGGCGAGCCGGTCTCGCTGGTCGGCTCCAGCATGGGAGGATACCTGGCGGCGCTCTATGCGGCGCGTCACCCCGAGGTCCGGCGCGCGGCTCTGCTCGCGCCGGCATTTGGCTTTGCGCGCCTGTGGGCCGAATCGCTCGCGGCCGCGAGCGTCGCCGAATGGCGCCGACAGGGCTTCATGGATGTCTTCCACTACGGGGAGGGCCGCCAGCGCAGGCTGGGCTATCAGTTGCTTGAGGACGCCGCGGACTACGAGGATTATCCCGATGTCCGACAACCGACCCTCATATTCCACGGAGCGCGCGACGATGTAGTTCCGCCGCAGTCGTCGCAGGTGTTCGCGGCGAGCCGCCCCAACGTGCGCCTGGAAATCCTCGATTCCGGCCACGATCTCCTGAACGTGCTGGACCACATGGCGCCGAGGATCGCGGCGTTCCTGCTGCCCGGTGCGATAACATAAGGCGGATAATGCGGAGGTGTCTCCTGCCCGCCAGCATGCTTTCCGCGCGGGAGACGGGCATGGTGGGCAATCCCGCCTTTTCGTTCCAAGACGAGGTGCGGTGATTCGAACATGACCAGTAAAGAACGAGTGGTAGCCGCGCTGAACCATCGCCAGCCAGACCGCGTGCCAATGGACTTCGGCAGCACCGGCGTTACCGGAATGCATGCCAGTTGCGTGGCCGCGCTGCGGGGTTACTTCGGCCTGGAGAAGCGGCCCGTCAAGATCCACGAACCGTACCAGATGCTGGGATTGCTGGAGGACGATCTTCAAAGCGCCCTGGGGATCGATGTCGAAGGGGTGTTCCCGCGCAAAACCATGTTCGGCTTCGCGAATCGCGATTGGAAGCCCTGGCGCATGCCTGGTGGCCTCGATGTGCTGGTTTCGGAGGATTTCCGCGTCACCTTGGATTCGAACGGCGACATTCTCATCTATCCCGAAGGCGACATGAGCGTCGCGCCGAGCGGACGCATGCCGCGCGACGGCTACTTCTTCGACTCCATCGTGCGCCAGCCGCCCCTGGACGACACGCTGAATCCGGACGACAATCTGGAGGAGTTCGCCCCCATTTCGGACGCGGACGTTCAATACTTTCGCGAAGAGGTGGAACGCGCGGCGGCGACGGGGCGCGCGGTGATGGCGAATTTCGGCGGTACGGCGTTCGGCGACATCGCTTTGGTCCCGGCCCCGTTCTTGAAGCATCCGAAGGGTATACGCGATGTGGCCGAATGGTACATGGCGACCAGCAACCGGCAGGAATATATCCACCGGGTTTTCGACCGGCAATGCGAGATTGCCATTGACAACCTCGCGCGAATTCACGGGGCGGTCGGCGATGCCGTCGATGCGGTCTTCATTTGCGGAACCGACCTCGGCACGCAAACGTCGTCTTTCTGCTCCGCCAAGACGTTCCGCGAGTTGTATTTCCCGTATTACCGCCGGCTGCTCGATTGGATCCACGGGCATAGCCGCTGGCATTGTTTCAAGCACTCCTGCGGATCGGTGGCGCGGTTCATTCCTTCGTTCATCGAGGCCGGATTCGACATTCTCAATCCGGTCCAATGCTCGGCAGCGGGCATGGACGCGGCGGAATTGAAGGCTCGCTTCGGCGATCGGCTCACGTTCTGGGGAGGCGGAGTCGATACCCAGCAAACGCTGCCGTTCGGTTCGCCCGAGGAAGTGAGGAGACAAGTGCTCGAGCGATGCGAGATTTTCGCCGCGGGTGGCGGATTCGTGTTCAATACGATTCATAACGTGCAGGCGGGAACGCCGGTCGG
>PLGA01000459.1 GCA_003139735.1 Bryobacterales bacterium
CGGTGGCGTTCCGCAAACCCGGTCCACCGTGGGCGAGGATATAGGCGAGCGCGCGGACCAGGACTCCGAAATTCCCGTAGAATGCGCGGACGCGGCCAATGGAGCGCTTGCGGTTGTAATCCCACGCCCATTTCCTGCCGGTGCGCTTCAGCCGCGGCACGGGGAGGAACGGTTCGAGGGCCTTCTTCACAGCCACGGGACCGGCGCCGGGTCCGCCGCCGCCGTGGGNNTTCATGTTGGCGCCATCCATGTAGAGCATGGCGCCCTTGGCGTGCAGGATTTCCGCCGCCTGCACGATGTTCTCCTCGAACACGCCCAGGGTGTTGGGGTTGGTCACCATGAGCGCGGCCACGTCCTTGGTGACGATGCGCTCAAGAGCGCTCACGTCGAGCAGGCCGGCGGCGTTCGAGGGGATGTTTTCGACCGCGTATCCGGCGATAGCGGCGGTGGCCGGATTGGTGCCGTGCGCGGAATCCGGGACCAGGATCTTCTTGCGCGGATCGCCGCGCTTTTCGAGCAGCGCCCGAATCAGCAGGATGCCCGTCAGCTCGCCATGCGCACCGGCGGAGGGTTGGAGCGTGACGGCGTCCATGCCGGTGATTTCCGCCAGAATCCGTTCGAGGCGCGCCATGGTTTCCATGCAGCCTTGGGCTAACGCTTCGGGCTGGTAGGGATGGGCCCAGGCGAGACCTTCGGTGCGGGCAACCAGCTCGTTGACGCGAGGGTTGTACTTCATGGTGCAGGAACCGAGCGGGTACATGCCGTGATCGATGGCGTAATTCCAGGTGGAGAGGCGCGTGAAATGGCGGATGGCCTCCACCTCGCTGACTTCGGGAAAGCCGTCGATGGCGGCGCGCACGTTCTCCGCGCCCAGGGCGGCCGCCGCGTCGACCGGAGGGACGTCGAGGTCCGGGAGCTGGTAGGCGTTCTTGCCCGGCGAGCTGCGCTCGAAGAGCAGCGCTTCGTTTTGAGAGGGATGGGTTCGGACCTTGGTAATCATATTCAGCTCAAGACCTCCGCCATCGCATCCATGTCGGCGCGGCTTGACATTTCCGTAGCGCATAGCAACATGGAGTCGGCCAGCTCGGGATAGAACCGGCCGAGCGGCAGGCCCCCGATAATCTTCTTCTTGAGCAGGGCTTTGTTGGCCTCTTCGGGCGTTCGGCCTTCGAGCCGCACCGCGAACTCGTTGAAGAAGCCGGCTCCGAAGCGCGGCTTCAGTCTGCCTGCCAGGTAGTGCGCTTTGGCCAGGTTCTGCTCGGCGAGTTCGCGCAGGCCTTGTTTTCCATAGACCGTCATGAAGACGGTGGCCATCAGGGCGATGAGGGCCTGGTTGGTGCAGATGTTGGAAGTGGCGCGCTCGCGGCGGATGTGCTGCTCGCGCGTGGAAAGCGTCAGGCAGAAGGCGCGGTTGCCGCGCGAATCGGTGGTCTGACCGACGAGCCGGCCCGGCATCTGCCGCATGAACTTCTCGCGGGTGGCGATAATGCCCGCGAACGGGCCGCCGTAGCTGGGGGAAATGGCGAAGGATTGCAGTTCACCGGCCACGATATCCGCCTCCGGCTGCGGCTCCAGAATCCCCAGCGAGACGGCTTCGGTGGAGATCAGGATCAGCAGGGCGCCGGCCCGGTGGGCGATCTCTCCGGCCGCCTTCACCTGGTCCACGATGCCGAAAAAGTTGGGCGACTGCACGACCACGGCAGCCGTGGAGGCGTCCATCTTGCGGTCGAGGTCATCGAGATCGATAGTCCCGGCCTCCGGCGCATAGTCGAATTCCTCCACTTGCAATCCCGCGTTCCTGGCGTAGGTGCGGAGGGTCTCGCGGTATTCGGGATGAACCGATTTCGCGACCAGGGCCCTTCGCTTTCCGGTCACTCGCGCCGCCATCAGGACCGCTTCGGGCAGGGCCGTGGAGCCGTCGTACATGGAGGCGTTGGCCACGTCCATGCCGGTGAGTTGGCAGATCATGGTCTGGAATTCGAAGATGGCGGTGAGCGTGCCCTGCGAGATTTCCGCCTGGTAGGGCGTATAGGAAGTGAGGAATTCGCCGCGCGAGACCACCGCGTCGACCAGCACGGGGCGGAAGTGCCGGTACACGCCCGCGCCCAGGAACGACGCGTAACCGATGCCGTTCTCGGCCGCCCTTTGGCGGAAGTATTCGACGATTTCGTATTCGGAGATTCCGGCGGGAAGATCGAGGGGCCGCTCGATGCGCACCGCCTCGGGCAAGTGCGCGAAGAGGGCTTCCGGGGAATCGATGCCGCAGGCGTCCATCATGGCGCGGCGTTCGGAGTCGGACTTCGGAAGATAGCGCAACCTACTTTTCCGCCTCCACGTATTTTTGGTAGTCTTCGGCGGTCATGAGGTCCTGGACCTCGGCCGGCGCGGTGAGGCGCAGCTTCACCAGCCATCCGGCGCCATGCGGGTCGCGGTTGAGGGTCTCGGGGGCATTGGCGAGCGCCTCGTTTACCTCCGTGATCTCTCCGCCGACCGGCGAGTAGATGTCCGAAACGGCCTTCACGGACTCGACCGACCCGAGCGATTTGCCGCGCTCGACGCGGGCGCCGACCTTGGGAAGGTCCACGTAGACGATGTCGCCGAGTTCCTCCTGAGCGTGGTCGGTAATCCCGACCGTTCCGGCAGCCCCTTCGACGAGGACCCACTCGTGTTCTTTGGTATATCGAAAGTTTTCCGGGTACATTATTTGGCTCGCTTGTAAAATGGAATTTCCACGGTTACCGCATCCACGGGTTGGCCGCGGACGATCACCTGAATGGCTTGGCCGGGCTGCGCGCGCTCCACAGGCAGGTAGCAAAGCCCGATGTTCTTGTTGAGCGTGGGCGAGGGAGAACCGCTGGCCACCCATCCGGCGGGGGACCCATCGATCCGTATTTCATAGCCTTCGCGCGCGATGCCGCGCCCGCGCATTTCAAAGCCGGCCAACTTGCGCTTAACGCCGGCTTCCTTTTGCCGCAGCAGAGCGGCGCGCCCCGCGAAATCGCCCTTATCGAACTTGACGATCCAGGCGAGACCGGCTTCGAGCGGGGAAATAGAGGCGTCGATCTCATGGCCGTAGAGCGCCATGGCGGATTCCAGGCGCAGGGTGTTGCGCGCGCCCAGGCCGCAGGGCTTGATTCCGAACTCCGCGCCGGCGGCCATGGCTTCGGCCCAGACACGCTCGGCCTGGGACGGGGCGACGTAAAGCTCAAAGCCATCCTCCCCGGTGTAGCCGGTGTGCGCAATGCGCGCCGGGACGCCGCACACGGCGCCGTCGGCAAACCAGTAATACTTGATGGCCGCCAGGTCCACCGCCGTCAATTTCTGTACGACGGCGCGCGCCTTGGGCCCTTGAACGGCGAGTTGGGCGTAGCGCTCGCTCGCAAACTCCACTTGGGCTTGGAAGCGGTTGATGGAACGCATGCGCTCGAAATCCTTCTCCTGGTTGGCGGCGTTGACGCAGAGGAAGAAATGGTCGGCGGCGACTTTGTGGACCAGAATGTCGTCCACGAAGCCGCCGTGATCGTAGAGCAGGCCGGAGTAGTGCGCCTGTCCGATCTTCAGCTTGCCGACGTCGTTGGTGGTGGCGAAATTGGCGAGTTGGGCGGCCTCCGGACCGCGAATCTCGATTTCGCCCATGTGGCTGACGTCGAAGATGCCGACGGCGTTGCGCACGGTGCGGTGCTCGTCGATGACGCCGGAATACTGAACAGGCATATCCCAGCCGCCGAAATCCACCATTTTCGCCCCCAGGGCGCGGTGGAGGGAGTTCAAGGGAGTGGCGCGAAGGGCCGTTGGGGACATGCCTTTTCAGGCTAACAGCACCGAAAAGGGGTGTCAAACGGGAGAAGCGCATGGGGTGTGCGACGCAGAAGTGA
>PLGA01000179.1:0-5048 GCA_003139735.1 Bryobacterales bacterium
CTACTTATGGCCTGATTAATACCGGGCGTACTCTGGAACTTCTCCCAACCCATCGCGGACAACATGGAGGAGGCCGTCAGCGGAGTCAAGGGAGAGCTTGCCACCAAGGTATATGGCGACGACTTGGCAACTCTCGAAGACAAGGCCGATCAGATCGTAAGGATCATGCGAGGGGTCAAGGGGATTGAGGACCTCGGCGTGTTTCGCGTTCTGGGCCAGCCGAATCTGAATATCACCGTGGATCGAAAGCAGGCCGCCCGCTACCAGATCAACGTGGCGGACGTGCAGGATGCGATTCAAACCGCGGTGGGCGGCAACGCACTTACCCAGGTTCTGCAAGGTGAGGCTCGCTACGACTTGGTGATGCGATATCTGCCGCAATACCGCGACAATAAAGAGGCCGTTGAGGATATTCGGTTACTGTCGCCCACCGGCGAACGAGTCTCGCTGGCGCAGCTTTGCAAGATCGAAGAGCGTGACGGCGCCTCCGAGATTTACCGCGAAGGGAACCAGCGGTACATCGCCGTCAAGTACAGCGTGCGCGGAAGGGACCTGGGCGGCGCGGTGGAGGAATCGATCGCGAAGGTCAACGCGCAAGTCCAGCTTCCGCGCGGATATCACATCGACTGGGCGGGCGAATACGAGAGCGCGCAGCGCGCCTCACGGCGCCTCCTGGTTATCGTCCCGCTGACCATTCTCATCATCTCGATCATTCTTTACACGATGTTTCGTTCGCTCAAGTGGGCCATGCTGATTCTGGTCAACATGATGCTCGCGCGCATCGGCGGGTTGCTTGCTCTTATCGTCACGCACACGAACTTCAGCGTCTCTTCGGGGGTAGGCTTCCTGGCGCTATTCGGCGTCTCGGTCCAAACCGGGGTGATCATGCTCGAATACATCAATCAGCGGCGCGCCCGGGGGTTCACGATCGAAGAAGCGGCCATAGAGGGGGCCGTGATGCGGCTGCGGCCCATCATGATGACCATGCTGGTCGCGACTTTGGGCTTGCTGCCGGCCGCCATGTCCCACAATATCGGCTCCGACTCGCAGCGGCCATTCGCCATTGTCATCGTGGGCGGACTGATCTCCGACCTGGCGATGAGCATTTTTCTGCTTCCAACCCTGTACACATGGATGGCCGGCGATCATGACGTGTTGCCGGAAGCCGAAATGGAAAGCGAATAAAGAAGACGAGCCGCTGGAAATGAGATATGCGAAGATCCAGGACAACGCTGACAACCCTGTTTCGGCCGCGAAAGCGGAGCTTCGCGGAATCCGTGGAATTTCCCCGGTGGATTGTGAGCGTATCCGTTCTGATTATCGGCTTCGTGTTCTGGCTGGGAGCGGTTTCGGACGATACCGGGAAGTTACTGAAGTTAGGCATCGGCTCGATCCTCTACTTTGCCGCCCTCGCCGGCACGGCCGCGTTTGCTCTTTACGCCGGTTCGGAACGCAATGCGCGGCGCGGGCCATGGGACCGGCGATTGCGCTGCCGGGGCCGTTCCGGACGCAGAGCGATTTGAGAGCGGGGGGACGCGAAACACCGGGACAACGCGAACACGAGGAGTCGCCCCGATTGGTCAGTACCGCGGCGTACGCGGCGTAGACTTCCGATTGGTGATGAGCGGCTGACCGGCCAATTGCGAAAGTGCGAACACGAATCCGTCGCTCGAACCGCCGCCGTATTGATTGGCATTGCTGCCGGCGGCGGGGAATCCCAGAGTGGAGTAGCCGCCCACGTAAACCGTCCCATTGAGACCCAGCGTGAAGCAAGTGGCCACGTGCACGCCCAGATCGCCCATATAGGTCGAGAACTGCAATCCCGCGGGGCCCGCAATGCCGGGCATCAGCTTGGCCACGAAGACGTCGATTCCGCCGCCCCATGCCCCCTGCGGCGCGTCGCCCGTCACCGGAAAGTTCGGGGAGAGCGTATAGCCGGCGAGGTAGATGCTGCCCGCCGCGTCACCCGCGACCGCGTAGGCCACGTCTCCCTGCGACCCGCCCAAGTAGCTTGAGTAGACCAGGAACGCCTCCGGGTGAGCGGGGTCCAGGACCGAAACGAAGGCATCGCCATTACCTCCGGGGGTCGATTGCACGGCGTCCGGAGTGACCGGGAAATTGGTGGAGAACGTAAAGCCGGTCAAGAGCACCCTGCCGCTGGCGTCGAAGGAGAGTTTGCGCACCTCGTCGAGATCCGAGCCGCCGAAGTAAGTATCGTAGAGCAGCGAATTCGGCCCGAACTGGGTGGTATTCACAACGCCCACAACGATGTTTTCCAGTCCCGGAAGCGACGACCGATAGGGAGAGATGGATAGGGGAAACTCCTTGCTATTCGTGGTCACCCCAAAATAAACCAAGCCGTTCGATGCCAGCGCGATGGTGTTGCCGGTATCGGTACCCTCTCCGCCCAAATATGTGGAATAGACCGCCGTCGAAAGACTCGTGTTGATTTCGCACAGGAACGCGTTCTGTATTCCCGACAGGATGCCGGAATAGGCGCCATCGGTTATCGGAAAGTCGGTAGACGTAGTCGACCCGATCAGGTAGATGTTGCCGGCTTGGTCCACCTTGACGTCGTTAGCCAGATTAGTGAGCGACCCGCCCAGGAAAGTCGAGTAGACCAGTTGAAGCACGCTGGTGAGCGCCGGGTCGAACTCCACCACGAACACGCTGTCCGTGGTGCTGGGGAGCGTGTTCTGCAGAGACGCCGTGCTGACCATGGGGAAGTCGGTGGCAACGGTTTCACCGACAATGTATATGTTGCCGGATGCATCCAGGTCCATGGCCTCCGGGTCGTTCTCGCCAGTGCCTCCCAGATAGCTGAGGTAATCCAGGGCGAAGTTGTTAGTGGTGTCGAGCACCATGATGAAGATCGCGTTCGTTCCAGCATTCAGGTTGGTGCTGGAGTAGGCGTTGGCCGTGGCGACCAAATCGCTGGTCTCGGTGCGCCCAACCACATAGAGCAAGCCATTAGAGTCGATCTTCACCGCGTTGACCTGGTCGGCCGCCCCTCCGCCCCAAAAGCTGGAATAGATCAGATACGGATCGACAACCAGCGGCTTGGCAGGGTCATAGGCGCTAACCGACAGCCCCACCGCGCCATCCGCCAGTTGCACGTAGCGCCCATCGATCTGGCGGCGGGTTCCGGCGCCCGGGTCGCGCTGGTAGAGGAACGGCCGCTTTTGGACCAGTTGGCCGCCGGCGCATTCCACAACCAGGTCGCCTTGCGGAGTGACGCTGGCCCGGTCCGCACCCTGGAACCGCATACGGACAGCGGCTGGATCCGCGCCCGGCTCGATCAGAAAGTCGTACTCCAGCCGGCTGTCTTCGCCATAGTAGACTACGTCGATGCCGGGGTACACATCGCGATAGCGGACCCGCGAGTAATTCGGAACGCCGGTGCGCCACCGTTCCTTGGGTCCCACGAAATAGCTGGTCGCGACCGCCGTTCTATCGAGCGCTTCGATCTCCGGGGCCCGGTTGGAGCCATCAAGCGTAAGATCCACCCGGCGACCGCCTCCAAAGGCGAGCGCCGGCCCCGTCGCGGTAAGCAGCACGGTGTATTGCCGGGCGTGCGCGGTATAACGCACGGCCGGATTCCACTGGCCCTGGTTGGCTTCGAAATGCAGCGGCGCACGCGCCATCGCGGCCTGAGCTTGTGGCGCGGCGACGTCGCGCGCCGGCGCCCCGGCCAGCAGGGAAACCGCGGAAGCAAACAAGGCAATGCCAAACGAACGCATGAGTATCCCCAAATCGACCTTTGAAACATCTATTAGACCATGCCCCGCCACCCCCTTGAAATGGGCCGATTGTTCACAGGCGTGACCAACGGGACCGAGTCTTCCCGGCGCTGTACACTAGTGTCATGAAGCTTCTCGCGATCGGCGCCGTGACCGCGCTGGCCGTTGCACTGGCCGCGGATTTTCCCCAGATCGAGCCACATGAACTGGCCGCCCGCCTTAAGGCAAAGGGCGCGCCTCCGGCGCTGTTTCACGTAGGATTCGCGGTGTTGTACCGCAGCAAGCACATCCCAAACTCGATCTATACGGGCGCGGCGTCCACTCCCGAAGGGTTGGCAGCGCTGAAGACGGCCGCCGGCAAACTTCCGCGCGACGCGGAAATCGTGGTCTATTGCGGCTGCTGCCCATGGGACCATTGCCCCAATATCAAACCAGCCATGGAACTGTTGAGGCAGATGGGGTTCACTCGCGCGAAGGCGCTTTATGTGCCCACCAACATGAAGGCCGACTGGTTCGACCTCGGATACCCCGCCGAGGCGGGCGAAGCCGCCAAACCGGCGAAGTAGCGCGGCGCTAACGCTCGCGATATTCCCCGAAAACGGTTCTGAGGCGGTCGGAGATTTCGCCGACTGTCGCGTAGCGGTCGGCGGCCTCGATAATCGGCGGCATCAGGTTGGCGCCGGAGCGCGCCGCCTGTTCCAGCGCGGCGAGGCTCTCCGCTACGGCCGCCTGGCTGCGTGACGCGCGCACTGCGCGCAAGTTTTCGGTCTGCCGGTCTTCGAACGCGGGATCCAATCGGAAGGTGGGCGACGGGCTTTCCGATTCCAACTGGAAACGGTTCACTCCCACCACGATCCGCCGCCCGCTCTCGATGTCGCGCTGGAATTGGTAGGCCGAGTCCTGAATCTCGTTCTGCATGTAGCCGCATTCGATGGCCGCGAGGGCCCCGCCCATCTCGTCTATTTGCTTCAGGTAGCCGTTCACGCCACGTTCGATGGAATCCGTAAGCGCCTCAATGGCCTCGCTTCCACCGATGGGGTCCGCCGTGTTGGTAACGCCGCTTTCGTAAGCGATCACCTGCTGGGTGCGGAGGGCGATGCNNTGCAGCGATTGCGCGCCGCCCAGAACGGCGGCCATAGCCTGGAGCGTGGTGCGCACAATGTTCACATCGGGCTGCTGGGCCGTGAGAGTCGACCCGGCGGTTTGCGCGTGGAATCGCAGCATTAGGGAGCGCGGGTCGCGCGCGTCGAAGCGGGCGCGCATGAGCGTGGCATAGATGCGGCGGGCGGCCCGGAACTTGGCGATCTC
>PLGA01000179.1:5131-5259 GCA_003139735.1 Bryobacterales bacterium
TTCCAGTTGGGCATCTCGCAGCCGGCCCAGGCGAAGATGTCGGTGACGATCCGCATGGCCGGCCGCGGCGGGTAGATGTACGTGCCGCGGGCGATGTATTCCTTAAGAATGTCGTTCTGAATCGTGCC
>PLGA01000449.1 GCA_003139735.1 Bryobacterales bacterium
TGCCGTTCATCCAATGCCACCAGACGCGCGGCCTGGCGCTCTCCGGCGGGTTTTGGAAGCCCTGTTGCAACGAGTCGCCCGCGTTCTGCGCAGGGACGGCCCAGACCCCGAAGATGGCGGCGGCCACGGCCGTCAAACCCAGTACTTTCACTCGGTGGAGCATTTTCATTTCGATACTCTCCCGCTTACGGACAGCCATTGTACCTCCCGGCTCCTATCCAGGAATTAGCTATACAGTGGGGCAGGCCATCGTTTTCTGTGGCCTGCCAACGCAGGCGACGAAAAACGATCGCCTGCGCCACCAAACCTGTCCAGTTATTTCTTGGACACTGCGCCAGGCTCGCGCGAAATGGCCCCCAGCCGGGTGATCAATTGCGCAATCGCTTCATACCGGCTCAGGCGCACTCCGGCGGCTCCTCCTCCGGGGTGAACGGTGACGAATTCGGGGTGGGGCGCGAGGCCGAACCGGCGGTAGAAAGCGGAGCGCAGAAAGCCCTTCACGGCGTTAGGATCGGCCGCGCGGGTGTCCACGTGAACCTGGAAGTAATCGCCCTGTCCGGCAGCGTTCACCCGGACAGCGACGGCCTCACGCCCGAACGCACGGTGGAGCATGGCTTCGGCGAGGTCGATGAGGGCCAGCCCGCGGAAGAAGCTGGAGCCTGGCAGCCGATGGAACTCGGGAGGGCGCCCGGGCGAGAGCGAATCGTCGTCGAGGCCGCGGTTGAAGTCGAACGGCGCGCCGCAGAAGCGCGCCAGCCAGCGGTCCATGCGATCGGCTCCAGCGCTGCCGCGCTCCCAATCCATCTCGCTCTCCATGGCTTCGCGGGGCGGCAGGCGGTCCGGATCGATTTCCACCGAGCGATCGCCGAGTTGCGAGCTGCACACCGTTGCGATCCACGCCTCGGGGTGGTGGATGAGATAGAAGTTCTTGGCCACCTCGGCGAACAGGTAGGCCACCATGGCGCGGAGAGGCGCGCCTTCCTCGATCACGGTATTTCCGGAGGGATCCGTGCGGCGCAAAAGGGGGTCGCGCCAACCTTCGAAGAGAGCGTCGATGGCGGCGCCGGCTTTGCCCGCTGCGCCGCCCCGGTCTCCACCCGCCGACGCGAGTTGGTCCTCCAGCCAGGCGCGGTTCCCGAGCAGCCTCTGGCGCAGTTCCTCGCGGCCGATCCGCAGCGGGAGCCCTCGGAGCACCGTGCAAACCCACGCTCCGCTCTCCGCGCCCAGCAGACCGCGCGAGAGCAGGTCCGGTTCCACCTGCTTGAAGAAGTCGACATCGAGCGGCAATCGGATCAGCAGCGCCGCGATTTCAGCCGCCTTGCCGGTCATCTTGCGCACTTCGGAGGTTGTAAGAGGGCCGGCGCCGGAGGTTTCCCCATAGGCGCCCGAGGACCAGCGCCACGCCTCGCGGTCGCGGTCCACGGTGTAGGGGAATAGGATGCGGAACCGGTCCGCGGGCACGGGATAGGTTCCGAGAATGCGGTAGTTGTCTCTCGGGTTCGAGGAGATGAGGGCGCCCTGGCCGGCGATGCCCTTCTGTTCGGTGGCCTGGTCCAGAGAGCCGGCGCGGACGCCAGTGCCGTATTCAGCCTGGCAAGCCAGGTGGACAAGCAGATCCGGCGGTATATCGAGATCGAACAGGGCGTTCACGGCGTTTTTGACCGCCACGGTGACCGCCGAAGAGCTGGCGAACCCTCCCTGCGGAATGTTGCCCGTAAGCGCCAGCCGCAGGCCGCGAAACTCCTGGCGGCCCAAGCTCCGCTGCGCCTTGGCGCCCAGATGGCCCTCGCGCAGCGTGCGCAGGGAGCCGATGGCGTTGCCCACGAGCGCGAACGGGCGGCGCATGTTGTTGGCGGCCCACAAGGAAGGCGGCGGCAGCGGCAGCCCGCCGGCGCGCCGCACCGCCAGTTCCGCGTCGCTGAAGTATCCGAGCGAAAGCAGCAGCGTCTCGCTCATCCGCGTGCCGAACCGCTCGTAAGCTTGCAGGTCTGAGATCTCCTCGCCCGGGTACATCGCATCCTGGTCGGAAGGGATGAAGTCAAGGCTGTCCCGGTACTTGGGATTGGCGGCGTAGAGGTGAATGCAGCGGTCGCCGGCGACTTGCGTCAAAGCCACGATCTGCTCGCCGCCGGCCTCATCGCCGGCTCCGATGGGCATCTGCCAGGCCGGGCCGAAGAAGCGGTGCATGTCGGGGTGCATGAAGGCGATGCGCAGCCTCCCGCCGGAGATGCCGATGGCGGCGGGCAACTCGGGCTGAAACGCCAGCTTCTCGCGGGAGGCGGCCAGCAGCAGTTCCTCAAGCTGCCTGGCAATCGACGCGATCTGACCGGCTGGACGACCCGCCGCGATGACGCGTGCGGCGGCCTCCACCTCGCGTTCCTCGGGAAACAACAGGCCGCGGGCCGAGGCAATCGAGCCTTCGAGCAGCGCAAGATCCATCGGCCGGGTGACATCGGAGCAGAGCAAATCGTACTCCGGGTCGGCGGACGTGGTGGTGACGGTGCGGACCTCCCGCCCGTCGCGCGCGAGCGCTTCAACGACGTCGGTGAGGTAATACTGCCGTTGCGCGTTCGCATTCGTCAAGCCGCGCAGATAGCGGTGAAGCGTTCGCGCGCGGGTGAGATACAGAGGGCAATTGCCTTCGGTGATATTGCGCAGCGCCTGGCGGGTGATCTCGTTTTCTTCCGCGGCAATATCCCGCTCCTCGATGATTCGGACCACGCGCCCGCCATCGTCCCGAAGGACGCGGCCCTTGCCGAGGTGTTTGGGCGGCTCGTAGGCGGCGGTGAGGAAGGTGAGGCTGGCCTCGCGCCCTTCGCCCATGTGAGTTGCCCAGAGCCGGCGGAAAACAGCGGACGGCACGATGCGATCGCCCATGGTGATAACGAGCAATGGGTCGAGTTCGGCCAGCGCGGCAATGCCGAACGCTTCGAAAGCGGCGAAGGCCGTGCCTCCGGCCGGGTTGGCGGAAAGCACGTAGATGTTGGCGGCGCCCAAGGCTGAGGAAACCTCGCCGTGACGGTACCCCACGACGCAGACGACCGGGGCGGGCGCGAAGCGGCGGAACGCGTCGATGGAATGGCGCGCCAGCGGCGTTCCGTACACCGGCTGGATGCACTTGGGATCCGCGCCGAAACGCGTGCCTTTACCGGCGGCCAGCACGACGAGCACGGGCGCATCCTCACGGACGCCGCCGTGGAGGTCGAGGGCCGCCGGATTGAGTATCGATCCCGCCGAAGGCAGCACGGCGTCTTCGAGACGCGCCGGTTGCGGATGTGACATTACGTTCCACCTATAACAGACGGCGCCGTGAGCCTGGCTCGACGCCCGCCAGCAGCGGTTCGAGCAACCGGGCGGCAAGGAAACGAACTACCGGCACGGCCACGCCGTCGCCGGCCAGGTGATAGGCTTCGTTGTAGTTTTCGGGCAGGCGGTAGCTGTCCGGCAATCCCATGAGGCGCGCCGCCTCGCGCGGAGACAGCAGGCGGGAACGCACGCGGCGCCCTTCGACCACCAGGATGGATTGACGGCTCGACCCACCCACGGGCGTGCGCAGGCAGCCGGAGACGCCATCGAAGCGAACCTCCGCGCGCTGCACGCTCTGGCCGCTTGCGTCCCTGCGCGTCCGCTTGTAAATGGCGCCGAACATCCGTTGGCCGGCGCTCTTGGCCATTTCGACCTTATGCCGATGGAGCGGAGCCATCAAGGACAACAGCCGCCGTGTCTCCGCCGCGCTATGCCAGACGACGCCGCGCGGCTGGTCTTCGATGGATTCGGAAAACGCGGAGGTTCGCGGCGCGGGCTCCGGAAGCTTCCACCACACCCACGCCGCTTTCGACCGCCGCGACAGTTTTTCCTGCGCGCCGGCGAGACGCGATGGATGCCACAGCGGACTGGGCCCGGCGGCCACCAGGGACGCGGGTAGAGCGCGGCGCCCATGAACTCCGACGATGAAAAGGCGGGGCCGCGATTGCGGCAGGAAGCGCACGGCATCCATCACCAGGGCGCCGAAACGGTATTCACCGTCCGCGAGAGCCGCGCCGATGGCCGCGAAATCTTCTCCCCCATGCGACGTGAGCGCGCCGCACACATTCTCCAAGACGACGAGGGACGGCGCGCGCCCCTCCGCGGCCAGCGCCCGCATGAGCCGCCAGAACGGCCAGACCGTGCCGGAGCGCCGGCCCTGCAGCCCCGCGCCAGCGCCCGCCAGGGACAGGTCCTGACACGGAAACGAAGCCCACGCGAGATCGGCGCGGCCGGGAAGGTCGGCCGCCGTCAGAGCGCCGACATCCGCGACCGTGAGATGCCCGTCACCCCAGTTGGCGGCGTAACCGGCGGCCTTTTTCGCGTCGTTATCATTGGCGAAAAGGCACTCCCATTCTTCGCCCAGACCGGCGCGCGCCATGCCGCCACCCGCGAAGAACTCGTAGAAGGACGGCATGGATAGACCCAATTCTACCGCGCAGTGGGGCGGGCCTCCTGGCCTGTTTCAGAGGGCTTGCGGCCCGCGGATTTTCATGAAAAACTAGAGCGGCCACGCCTGTGCCCCGTGGAGTGGGCCTCCAGGCCTGCCATGCCGGCTTCTGTGCCGGCATCTCTTGGGCTTTTCGACCCTGCCTTCCGGGCGGCGGCTTACAATCGACTCGAAGAAGGCAGGCGGCCCCACAAACGCCGTGAGCGCCCCGGCCCGCCCCACTCCGAGCTTGACATCCCCGGCCTCATCCTTCACGCTGAACGGTGATGCCCATCTTGCAAACGATCGTCCTGGCGGTGGTCCAAGGCCTTACGGAATTTCTGCCGGTCAGCAGCACGGCGCATCTGTACCTCACTTCCTGGCTCCTGGGGTGGCATACCGAGGCGCTTCAGTTCGATATCATGCTGCACATTGGGACCTTGCTGGCGGTCTTGATTTACTTCTTCCGCGACTGGGTGCAGATTATCGGCCAAGGCTTCGGAATCCGCGTGGGGTCGAACCAGGAACTCAAGCACAATCACATGCTGCTGTGGCTGATGGCCATCGGGACCGTGCCGGTGGCCGTGGCCGGCGCGCTGTTCCAGAAGCAGGCGGATACCACGTGGCGGAATCCCCTGGTGATGGGCGTCATGCTGGTCGCCATCGGCGCGCTGATGTGGTACGCCGACAACGTCAGCCCCAAGCAGCGGGACCTGGCCACCGTCAACCTGCAGGATTCGCTGGCCATCGGCGCGGCGCAAGCCTTGGCCGTGGTTCCGGGGTGCTCGCGCAGCGGCATCACCATTACGGCGGGACTGTTCCGCAACCTGGACCGGGAGACCGCCGCCCGCTTCTCGTTTCTGCTCTCCACGCCGGCCATTGGCGGCGCGGCGGCGCTGACGCTCTGGCACATGCACAAGGAACACCTGCTGCACGGGCTTCTCACGGCTCAGTTCGTGGTGGGAGTCGGGGTGAGCGCGGTGACGGGCTGCGCGGTGATCGCCTGGTTTCTGCATTACTTGGGGCGCTATGGATTGCGCCCATTCGCCTACTACCGCATTATTTTTGGCATAATAGTAATCGCTCTGGCTTTCATCCGCCCGCCAGCGTGATGAAGCTTCTATCGCCGACGCAGTCTAAGCGGCTGAACGAAGTCACGGGGATTCTGTTTCTGTCGCTGGGTCTCGTGACGCTGTTGAGTCTGGCGTCCTACCACGCCCAGGATCCCTCCTGGGACACGGCCTCCGTTTCCCGCCCGCTCAATCTCATTGGCTATCCGGGCGCGTACCTCTCCGATGTCCTCTTTCAAGCCTTCGGCGTGGCGGCGTTTCTGTTTCCCGTGATGGTTCTGGCGCTCTCCTGGAAATGGATCCGCTCCGAGCCGATTGAAGCCGGCGCGGCCAAGGTTTTCGGCGCGGCGCTGCTTACGCTGAGCCTCTCCGCGGCGTTCTCTTTTCTGCCCCTGCCGCTCTACGGCGGGACCATCCGGATGGGCGGGACTCTGGGCCTGCTGGCGGCCGGCTACCTGATCGATACGCTCAACCTGGCGGGAGCGCTGGTGGCGACCGCGACGGCCGGAATCGTCTCCATTTACCTGGTCTCGACGTTCAGCGTTGCCCGGTTCGGCGCCTGGTTCGCGCGTCCGGCCGCCTGGTTGGAGCGGCGGCGCGAAGCCTGGAGCGCGTGGCGCGAAGAACGGCGCCGGCGCGCCATCGTCAGGGCCGAGGAGAAGGCGCGGAAGCGTCAAGAGCGCAAGAAATACAAACCGCGGACGGTCGCGGCGGTGGAACAACCGGAGCCCGCGGCCGAAGCCGCCGAGCCGGAGCCGGAGCCCGCAGCCATCGAAGAGATTCCCATCTGCCCGATAGAAGAAGCCGCGCCCGAAGCCGCTCCCACTCAACCGTGGCTGCCGGCCCCCGTTCCGGCGGCCGCGCCCGAACCCACGCTCCACCCGGTCTACCGGTTGCCCTCCACCGAGCTGCTCAACGAGCCGCCCGCCCGCAACGCCTACGACGAGCAGGAACTGAAG
>PLGA01000548.1 GCA_003139735.1 Bryobacterales bacterium
CGGCGGGCTGGCATGGCTGGCGACCGATACGTTCCGCAACAACATCGTGTACAGCAACGGCGGTTACCAATACGGCTTCCTGATGGTCAACGACTTCACCGACAGCGTGAACTACAACGACGGGACCTCGGTGGGCTATTCGTTCGCGCAGTTCGAGGCGCAGCTCGCCGCCGGTGCGGGGACCAACCTGCAACTCAATCCTCTGCTGGTGGCTGCAAATCCGGCCTGGTACACCACGCCGCAGAGTTTCAATCTGCAGGTGCAAACGGGCAGTCCGGCCATCGGCGCGGGGCTGGCAACGGATGCGCCGGCTGTGGATATTATGGGGAAGTCTCGCGGCGGCGCACCGGACATCGGCGCCTATCAGTACGGGGACAGCTCCACTTCCATCGCGCTTACCATCAATACCACCACGCTGGCCAGTGGAACGCTGGGGACGCCTTATACGCAGGGTTTGAGCGCCAGCGGCGGAACCGCGCCTTACATCTGGTTGGTGACCTCCGGTTCCCTGCCCGCCGGACTGGTGCTATTCTCCACAGGGCTGATCGGCGGCACGCCGGTGGCAGCCGGAACGTCCACCATAACGGTGGAGGTGCAGGACAGCGCCGGGAACAGCGCCTCCGCGAAATGGAGTATCACGATTGCCCCTGTAGCCGCATCCCTCTCCTCCTTGAATTGTGCTCCCGAACGCTTGACCTCGGACGGATCCGCCACCTGCACAATAATGCTGACCGCGGCAGCACCGCCCGGCGGCGCAGCCGTTTTGCTTCTTAGTTCCAACCATCTTCTTAGTACTCCGGCCTCGGCAGTAGTGCCGGCTGGTTCCACCGCCACGACCTTCACCATCAGTGCCAGCGCGATTTCCTTTTCCACCGTTAGTGTGATCACCGCTTCCCTGGACGGCAGCTCTTTGACGACGATTATGGTCCTGCATGCCCCAGCCAGACCTGCTATTCTCGGCCCCCCGACACACCAGGGAGGCGTCGTGCAATAGATCCTCTTAGGCGGGCGCGTTCGCTGCCTTGGTCCCCCCGTACGGGAGAGAAGATTTCGAACTCTATCCAAATATTCCGTATCTTAACGGGCCATTAGCGCCCAAGACGGGCATGGCAACAGGCGTGCCGGACGTGAGACGCGGAACCGACAAATGCGGCCACTACCCATCATCCAACCACTCCGGCGCACCGATGCCGCATTGGCCGCGGCCTCGATGGTTTCGGCCTTCGTCCCTGCAACTCCCGCCGGCTCAGCCAGCGCCATTCCCGCCAAGGCGCGGGATGCCAGGGTGTTTCATGCCACGCCGCGCCTGGGGCCCTTTCTGGCGCTTGCCGCGCAACTCGCCCTGCTGTTACTTGTCTTCAGCCTCTTCAACCTGGAAAGAGCCGGTTTTGGGCGCTTTTTGGCTGTTGTTTTCGGAGCCTTCCTCGTTCATTACTGGATTCCCTTTCGTTTCAAGGAGCCGTTTTGGGTGGCCGTATCCGTGGCCGGAGCCTTTTGGCTGCTGGGGCCGCCGGTTGCCGCGCTTCTGATGGCCATCGGAGCGGCATTCTTCCTGACTCTGCGCAGCGCCATGGCGCTCCGGTGGCGAATCCTCCTGGTAGGGGCCGTTTTCACGGCGTTGGCTTACGGCCGCGCTACCGGAGCCCTCGCCATTCCGAGCGCGTTCTATCCCGTGTTCGGCGCCATATTCATGTTCCGCATCATCATTTATGTTTACGACCTGGCGCATAGCCGGGAACGGGCACGGTTGCTGCCCTTCTTGAGTTACTTCTTCGTGCTGCCCAATTATTATTTCACGTTTTTCCCCGTCATCGATTTCCAGACCATGCGGCGGTCGTATTACCAGCGCGACATCCACGAAATTGCGCAACAGGGCATTCGCTGGATGACGCGTGGCGCCATCCAGCTGGCGCTTTACCGCCTTGTCGTTTATTTCAACGACGCATACTTGCCCGACCTCGTCACTAGTTTTCACGCCTTGGTCTCCACCATGGTCTTGACGTATCTGCTGTATATGAACGTCTCGGGGCAGTTCCATCTGATCGTGGGAATGCTGCACCTGTTCGGCTACGACCTTCCCGAAACCAATCGCCGCTATCTGCTGGCCAGAAGCCTCACCGATTTCTGGCGGCGGGTCAACATCTACTGGAAGGATTTCATGGTGAAAGTCGTGTATTTTCCTATCTACTTCAGGTTTCGCAAGAGCGGCGAAGCGCGTGCCCAGGTTGCGGCGACGGCGGCCGTGTTCGTGGTCACCTGGGCTCTGCATCTCTACCAGTCCTTCTGGCTGCTTGGAAAGGCGACCCTGAGTTGGCCCGATAGCCTTTTCTGGGCGATCCTCGGGCTGCTGGTGGTCGGCAATACGCTCTATGAGATGCGGCACAAGCGCCAGCGCCGTGGCGCTGGGTGGCGCGCGCGCGCAATCGAGGCCGCGCAAGTGCTGGGTACCTTCACGCTGATCTGTACGCTGTGGTCTTTGTGGTCCTCGCCCAGCGTGAACGCCTGGGTCTATCTGATGACGCACTGGGCCAGGAGCCATGGATGAAGAACCTCGGCCGAACGAAAAGCTTCTGGCTCCGCGCGGTTGCTACGGCCGCCACTCTGGTGGCGCTGGCTGCCCTGGCGGGGGCCGAAGCCCCCATGTACCGCACCCCGTATGGCCGATTCCCTGCGACGCTGATCTCCGTGATGCGCAGCCGGGAGTTGTTGGACAATCCCGGAGTTGCCGGATACTACGAGAGGCTGTTCGCCAAAACCGGAGGCATGGACCAGAACTATATCTTCGACCGCAGCTTTCGGGTTTTTCGATTCAAGCCGAACCTCACATGGCAGCACGACCTGGTTACTACCAATAGTTTTGGCATGATCGGCCCCGAGTGTTCCCTGCGCAAACCGCCTCACACACGGCGGGTGGCGCTGCTGGGGGGCTCTCTATCGGCCGGTCACATGATCCAGGCCAACCAGACGTTCGGAGCCTTGCTGGAGAGCCGTCTGAATACCATGCGGCCTAGTGCGCCATCCCAGCGGTTCGAGATTCTGAATTTCGCCTGTGTGGCTTACACTCTCACACAGATACTCGATGTCGCCATCGAGGATGCGCCGCGCTTCGAGCCCGACGTATACATGGTGGACGTCAATGAACTGGGGGTCTTCAGACAATGGGATAGACACTTGGTCCAAGTGGTTCAACGGGGGATCGACCCGAAGTACCAGTTTCTGCGGGAGGTCTTGCGCCAGTCCGGAGCATCCGCCGGGGATGACGATCTCACGCTGTACGGCAAGCTGGCGCCCTATCGGATGCAGGTGCTGCGGGAAACCCTGGTCGAGCTCCAGTCCGCGGTGGCGCGCCAGCACGCCGCGTTGATCGTCATTCTTGTGCCTTCGATCGAGGCTGGCGAATTGAGCAAGAGGCGTGTGCAGGGAATTCGGCCCCTGCTCGCGTCGCTCCATATCACGGTGGTCGATTTGCTGGATACGTTTGAAGGGGTTCTGGATACCGCCCGGTTGGCCGCCTACCGGGGAGATGTCCATCCCAACGCGGAGGGCAACGCCATGCTTTTTCGGAATCTCTACGCCAAGCTCCGGGCGCAACCGGAAGCCTGGGCGGCCCTTATGGGGAGCGCGGCGGAGAGCGCGGGATCCACCCAATGAACCGGGTGCCTGAGCCGGATGCCGTTCTGAGCCGCCCTTCGCCCATGGACTTGTATCTCACCGAAGAACAGATCCAATTACAGAATGCCGCGATCGAGTTCGCCCGGTCGGAGCTGAACGACGATGTGATTCGCCGGGACCACGACGAAACCTTCAGCCAGGAAGGCTGGAAGAAGTGCGCTGGTTTCGGCGTGCTGGGCCTGCCTGTGCCTTCCGAATATGGCGGCTTGGAGCTCGGGATTACCGACGTCATCGCGGTCATGGAGGGACTCGGGTACGGCGCGCGGGACCAGGGGCTGCTTTTCTCCATCAACGCTCACTTGTGGACCAATACGCTGCCCATCCTGGCCTACGGCTCCGAGGAGCAGAAGCGGAAGTATCTTCCGGGATTGTGCAACGGCGAGTTGATCGGCGCCAACGTCGCCTCCGAGCCGGACGCGGGTTCCGACGTTTTTTCCATGCGTACGCGAGCCGGGAAACAGGGGGATCGGTACGTTCTGAATGGGGCCAAGACATTCGTCAGCAATGCTCCGATGGCCGGCCTCTTCACGGTTTACGCCACCGTGGACCCGGATCTAGGCCCCATGGGCGTCACCGCCTTTCTCGTGGAGCGCGGCACGCCGGGTTTGACCGTGACCCGCGGCCTCCAAAAAATGGGCCTGCGCACCTCGCCGATGGCCGAGATCGTGCTGGATAATTGCGCTGTGCCCGCCGCCAATCGCCTGGGGCGGGAGGGGCGCGGCGTGGCCGTGTTCGAGTCTTCCATGGAGTGGGAGAGGGGCTGCATCCTGGCCAACTACCTGGGGATGATGAGAAGGCAGCTTGAAACCTGCATCGAGTATGTGCGCGCGCGCAAACAGTTCGGCAAGTCCATCGGCAAGTTCCAGTCGGTGGCTAACCGCGTCGTGGACATGAAAGTCCGTCTGGATACGTGCCGGCCGCTGGTGTACCGCATCGGATGGCTGAAGGAGCGCAATCGGCCTGCCATGGTGGAGGCCGCGGTCGCCAAGCTGTACGTCGCCGAGTGCCTCGTCAAATCCTGCCAGGACGCGCTTCAGATTCACGGAGGCTACGGCTATATGGTGGAACAGGGCATCGAACGGGAGTTGCGCGACGCTCTGGGCAGCACATTGTATTCCGGGACGTCGGAGATTCAACGTAATTTGATCGCGAAGGGTTTGGGGATTGGATGATGGGCAGCGTAAACGAAGACATCCGGCAGTACATTCTTTCCGAGTTCTTGCCTGGAGAGACGGCTTCCAACGTACAAGACGACACTCCGCTCCGCACCAGCGGGATCCTGGACTCCATGGCCACGCTGCGTCTGGTCGGTTATATCGAGGAGCGCTATGGCATTGAGGTGGAAGCCCATGAGGCGAGCGTCGACAATTTCGAAACCGTCGGCGCGATTGCCTCGTTCGTAGCGGGCAAGGGCGGCGCCACATCCTGAGGGCGGCTGTGGGAACAACGGTGCATCTCTGCGATTATCTTGAAGCCAGCGCTGCCCGGTTTCCGGCGCGCGTAGCCGCTGTCGATCCCGACGGCGCGGCGCTCACCTACCGCGAACTCGATCAGCGCGCGAGCCGCGTCGCCGGATTCCTGGTCGAGCGCGGGGTAGCCCCAGGGGACCGAGTGGGGTTGGCGCTGCCAAAAACTACCGCCGCGCTGGCCGCTGTGTTTGGCATTCTGAAGGCACGCGCCGCGTATGTTCCGGTGGATTGGTCGGGGCCGGCCGAACGTGTCCGGTCCATCCTCACGGACTGCCAGGTCCGCGCGTTAATCGTGGACCGCCGTCGCCCCGATTTGCCGGACTGCGCCGAAACCGTGATCCTTCTCGGTTCGCAAGCCGGAAACTCCCCGCCTCTTTCCGCGGCCGGCCACTTCGACTGGGAATCCGTGCTGCAACACGAACCC
>PLGA01000026.1 GCA_003139735.1 Bryobacterales bacterium
AACTTGCCGGTCTGAGAGCCGAAATTTCAAACGGACAAGCCATGAAGCTTCTAGTGGCCGGCAGTGAACCAGGGCGTCGAGCGAAGCACGGAATGTCTCCGGATTGGCCCCCAGAGTCATGAGCGTATTGACCGCCAACGCGGTCGCCCAGAAACTCACGCCCGCCTCCCCAACGCCGACCGCCGGCCAAAGCCCGTTCGGCCGTCGCCACGCGAGCAATGGCTCCAGCTCCTCTCTCGTCACCGTCGAGCCGGACGGAGACGAGTAGAGGGCCAGTAGCGCCAACGAAGTCGGTTCGGTCCCGACCTGCACACCGCAATGGCTCCATCCACCAGGGCGCACGAGTCGACGATGACGGAGTTCCGCGAGGAGCCGGCACCGCGCCAAGCGCTGTCTCTCCGAACCCACTAATGGCGTGTTCATGCTTTCATTTGCGTTTTACCCCAGAACCAGTTGGACGCCAAATCGCCTCGGCGCTTTTGGAGAGTTGCGTGGTCTGCCCTACTATTGCTCTACGGCGGGCCAACACACCCACCGGTGGGCGAAAGTCTATGAGGTCGGAAATCATGCACCAAATCGTTGAGGCCATCGAAGCCGGCGTCCAGTCGCGGCCATCGGCGATGGAATTTGAGATGGCCTATCAAGCTCGCGTCGCGATTGACCGAATCAAGTTCGCAATCAAGCACACGGAACAGTTCGCCAGGCCCTGCGGTACGATGCGCGAGGCAGGCCTGGAATTGCTCGACGCGCTCGACCGCCTTCAAGCGCTCGACCGACGCTTTCAGATTCGTTCTCGATGTGCAGCTGACAGAAACGGGACCATGTCCGAAGCAAAGGGATGATCGGCAGCAGATCCACGGCGAAGGGAAACACAAATGGGAAATCAAGCTGTATTGCAGCCGGTATGGGATTCGCGAGAATCCGAGTCGCCGGCGATCACGTTTGAACGCGTCTTGAACACCGAAGAGGCGGCCACCCTGCTCCAAATCCACCCCAAGACGCTTCAGAAGATGGCGCGAGAAGGGACGGTGCCGGCTTTCCGAATCGGCGACCTCTGGCGGTTCCGGGCATCGGCCCTCGACGAGTGGCTTCGATCTGGCGTATGCTCAAAACGCCACTCGTGCCGTTAACACGAAAGGAAGGTTCTCGTTGTTCACGCGCACGCGATATCAGTATGGAAGTCTGGAGACCAAAGAACGGAAGAAAGGAAAGGAGGTTTGGGAATTTCGGTACTACGAAACTGACGGCCGGGGCGAACGGCAGCGGCGAGCAATCATGGTGGGGTCCTTGGAAGAGTATCCCACCGAATCTGCCGCAAGGAAGTCTCCTGCGGTACAGGCGATCCTGCTGCGGCTCAATGCAGAACAACCGGCAGCGGCAGCCGGGACGGCGGAGTTTGGAGCCGTGATCGCTCGATATGAGAAGGAAGAAATGCCGGAACGGTATTCAACCAGGTCTGCCTACAAGTCGTACATCAAGAATTACATTCGGCCACGTTGGGCGGACACCCCGATGAGTGCCGTACGACCGATGGCTGTAGAGGACTGGCTAAAGGACCTGGATCTCGCCCCAAAGACCAAGAGCCACGTTCGAAGCCTGATGCACACGATTTTTCAGTGTGCGGAAAGGTGGGAGTTGACGGCCAAGAATCCCATCAAGCTGGTTCGGGTGAAGGGTGGGACGAAGCGCCTCAAAACGCCTCGCGTCCTCACTCCTGAGCAGTTCGAATTGTTGCTGCCGCTGATCCGGGAGCCATTCCGGACGATGGTCCTGGTTGCTGGATGTCTTGGCCTTCGCGTCAGCGAGATCGTCGCGCTGCAGTGGGCGGACTTTGATTTTTCAGGTCTCACGCTGCTGGTTCAACGGAGCATTGTGCACGGGCGGATCGGAGAGGTGAAGACGGAGTATTCACGCGACAGCGTTCCGTTGGATCCAGCCCTCGTGGAAGCACTGGTGAAGCACAAGAAGCGATCGATCTCAACACCGGAAGGGTGGTTGTTCGCCAATCCGGTGACCCGCAAACCCTATCACCAGGAGGAGATTCAGAAGCGGTACATCCGCAAAGCTGGCATAGCCGCCGAGATCGGCTCCGATATCGGTTGGCATACGTTCAGGCACAGCTACCGGTCGTGGCTCGACGAAACCGGGGCGCCTCTCACCGTCCAAAAGGAGTTGATGCGCCATGCCAGCATCCAGACCACAATAAATGTCTACGGCAAAGCCATGACCGACACAAAGCGTCAGGCTCACCGGAGGGTGGTTGAATTGGTCCTTAAGTCCAGCAAAACGGAGGAAACCGCCGGTCAAAAGAAGCCGGTGAAGGTTATTGGGAGCTAATGGGAGTTGGTATCGCGCTCAGGAATCCGCGTAACCTATTGAAAAGTTTGGTTGCGGGGGAAGGATTTGNNGCTACCGGACTGCTCCACCCCGCACCCTCATACTAGCGCAGCCACCCGGCCCAGTCAACTTTTACAGATCCACGATCCACGCGATCCAACCACTTCCAGAACCAGAATCGTAAGATTTTGGCGCACCGCCGCCTCACTGCCGGGAAACCGCGCATTCGTGGTCGATCTCGCCGCGGCGTGCGGGCCTCGGCTGGTTAGACCGCTTACCCGCGCAGATAGGGCTTCATGAACTGATCCCAGGCGGCGCGGATGGCCTGCTTGGCCGCATCGTCGAGCGGGGCCGCGGCGGCTTGGCCCGACCTGCCACCGCCGCTTCCGCCCGCCCCCGTTCCACCGCCGCTCATGGGGCGCGTTCTTGTGTCTTCCTTGAATATGCCGCGCATGGCCATCAGATAGCCGCCGGCGCCGGTGATGCTGTTGAAGGCCTGGATCCGGCCGAACATGTCGAAAGCCTCGGGCCGCTTGCCGGCGTGCCAGAGATCGAATGCAGCGGCGTAAAAGTCGGCGAGCGCCGTGGTGGGACAGTGGCCCGAAAAGCCCAAACGCATCTCGTCGATCATGGTGCGGACGCCGTTTCCGGAAAACACCGCCAGCTTGTCGTTGGTGCGCTGGCGGATCTCGGTAATTCGGGCCAAGGGGTTGCCCGCCTCGTCCTTGACGCACCGCATGGTGGGGATCTGCCGGAACATCTCGACAATCAGGTCCACGCTCATATCGCCCTGGCTCTGCACGATCAAGGGCAAGTCCGCGGCCTGGCCAATGGTCTTGTAGTAATCGATCATGGCCTTGTCGTCGGCTTTTTCGGGAGGCAGCGAAACGATGGCGTCGGCGCCGTTCTTGGCCGCGTGTTTGGCATAGGCGACGGCCTGGTCGACTTTGCCTTCCTTATCCTGCACGCCGATGACGAGCGCGGTCATTCCGCCTTTGCCGGCGGCGAGGATCGCTTCGGCTCCGTCCAGTCTTTCCTTTTCGGAGAGGGTCGTCCAGCCGCTGGCGATCTGCGGCCAGGCGAAGCCGTGGACCTTATAGCGGTTGCAGAATTTGACCTCGTTCTGAAGGCAGTCCAGATCGAGCGCGCCGGATTCCGTGACGGGCGTCTGACCGATGGGAAAGACGCCCCGCATGGGCTTGGTTTCGGCGGAACGGCCGCTGTCAGCCAACGCCAAACCGAGGGCGCCGCCGCCCAGTGTCCGCAGAAACTCCCGTCTGCCGGGGCCTTGCGAATGACGTTCCATCGATTCTTCTCCTTCCGACCTAACGGTCGATTCTCTTCATGATCTTGTCGAGCGCATCGCGATCGATGGGATAGCCAAGGCCCGGCTCCGTCGGAGCGAGCACGTATCCGTCCTTATCGATGCGGAACTTAGCCTGGTACGGCCGGTCTACCGCGGTGGCGGGATGGGGCATCTCGAACCAGTAGGCGTTGGGCATGGCGAGCTCGAGATGGAAATGCACTGCCAAGTCGGTGGGATTGCCCCAGTTGTGTGGCGTACACTCCAGGTTGAAGGCATCGGCCAGCATTCCGACCCGCATGGAACCGCTAATGCCGCCGACGTTATCGGCGATCAACCGCGCCACGTCCAGCGCGCCGCGGCGGATATATTCGGCGAAATCGGAAATGGAGAACAGGAATTCGCCGACGTGGAGCGGAAGATCGAGAGCGCGGTTCAGCTCCACCAAGCCTTCCATATCGGTGGAAGGGATGGGGTCCTCGAACCATGCGTAATCCAGGTCGTCGAGCACGCGGCCGACTTTGAGCGCCTCGTAAAGGTTATAGCGCTGCACCGGATCGTGCGCCAGAACGAAATCGTCGCCCACGGCTTTGCGGATGGTCTTGATCTCCTCAATGTGGCCCATATAGGCGGGAATCGCCGGTCCGGTTTTCGGCTGCCCGCCGCCGGGATGGATCTTGTATCCTTTATAGCCTTGCTCCTTGGCGCTGAGCGCGTCGGGGACGTAGTCCTC
>PLGA01000503.1:0-15287 GCA_003139735.1 Bryobacterales bacterium
CGCTGATTTCCTGGGTCCGCGCGAACTTGCGGAGTGTGTGTATGAGGATCGGAACGCCTTCCAGTTGAGCGAATTGCTTGCTGCGGGCCCTGCCCTGAGCAGTGGCCGTGGAGGGCGCCATGCGGGTGCCGAGACCGGCGGCGGGAATAATTACTATTACTTTCATAGGGGTCAGCAGTATACAAGGCAAGGCGGAGTATTTTCAAATCCTGTGTTTGTGGCCGCGCTACTTTTTACCGATTTAGCAGGCTGCGGAAAAACGCNNCGCCCAAGGGCTTTGTGGGTTTACGTCACCTAAAACTGTTTTCCGCAGCCTCTTAGGGAGACAATCCCAGCCAAGGCAGACGCCATCACCCCCTCCGGAGCCGAGCCGCCGAGAGCGGGAGGGTTGCGGATTGGAAACAGGGAAGGCCCCGGATGCCGGGCCTTTGTCTTCCACCTCAGCGAACCCAAAAACGGCATTCGCCGGGGACCCCGAAGCCGTAGCGCTCAGTGCGGTTCGGTGGTTCCGTTGGCCGGCGCGGCTGCCCCCGCACTCGAAGCAGAACTGACGCTCGAGTTCGAATTTTCGGGAAGCATCGACGGTTGCGGATTGCTCTTGCGGAGGTCCGGCGGTCTCGGTTCCGGACGCGCCATGCTGCTCATGCCGCGCTCGTCAAACTTGCCAAAGATCATCTTGCCGGCCGTGGTTTGCAGAACCGAGGTGACCGAGATGTCGACCGTTTTGCCGATCATTTTGCGGGCATTGTCGACCACGACCATCGTGCCATCATCAAGATAAGCCACGCCCTGGTTGTATTCTTTGCCCTCNNTTGCCTTCTTTCAGGATGAAGACCCGCATGGTCTCTCCGGGGAGGACGATGGGTTTGAGCGAATTCGCCAATTCGTTGATGTTCAGCACTTCCACGCCGTGTAACTGAGCGACCTTGTTGAGATTGAAGTCGTTGGTGACGATCTTGCCTTCGTAGACCTTGGCCAGCTCGATCAGCTTCATATCGACCTCGCGGACGGCCGGGAAGTCATCTTCGACGATCTGCACCTGCAAGGTCGTGATCTTCTGAATGCGTTGCAGGATGTCAAGTCCCCGGCGGCCGCGGTTACGCTTCAGCGAGTCGGCCGAATCGGCCACCAGTTGCAATTCGCGCAGGACAAACGATGGAATCGTCAGCACACCATCGAGAAATCCGGTTTCGGCGATATCGGCAATGCGGCCATCGATGATGACGCTGGTATCGAGTATCTTGTAACTCCGTCTGCCTTGCTTCTCCCCGCCAAAAATTCCGCCAAGCGCCGAAAGGTTCAGTAAATCTCCTTTGCTTGCGCCCACGATCAAACCGACGTAGGACATGATCAGAATGACCGTCAGTTGCAGAAAGCTCTGCGTGGGGCCGCTTGGGATGCTGTAGCGAATGACCGCGCAGAACAGGTAAGCGCCGATAATTCCCAGAACACTACCGATTGCGGACCCAATCAACCGTTTCAGGCTGACGCCGCGAAGGCGAATCTCGAACAGGATGACGGCGGCTCCCAGCAAAACGCCCACCAACACATCAATCAACCGGGGCAAGCCGAACGGTTCCAGGAAGTAAGAGGCAAGTCCGACTACAAGAATAAATAGCACACGAATAATTAGCAGTTCCAAGCGGACCTCTTTGCAAGGTCCATGCTTGTGCGACCCGGTCTTAATAAAATAATCCGAGGATCGTGACAAGTACGGACAGAATTACCAACGTTCCAGTCAGCACAACCGATTATGAAATCGGTCCACAGTGCCGCTCCATTCCGCACGGCACCAAGGAGTTAGACGAGTATAACAGCAGCCCCTAACGCGCTGCCCCCGGCCGGCGGCTGCAATGTAAAGGCAGGCGCGACGGCCTCTTCCATCTTGAAAGATGCTGAATAACGAAACGGCGAAAGCAAAAATCTGACATCGGCGAACTGGAAGCGCGTAAAATCTTCGCCGAGGATAACCTGCCGGTTGGCTGGCGTTGAGCCGCCCGGGAACCTGGCCTGGGCGAAGCCAAGCTGGGGTTGAGCATCCGCCGGCCCAGCACAACCGTGGTGCCTGGGGTGAATTCCTCTCTCAGTTGACAAATCCGCCGCGGCGGCGGCACATAGGGGAATTGGAAAGACGATGAAAGCAATTGTCGTGACGCGTTTTGAAGGCCCGGAAGGGCTCGAAGTGCGCGAGGTTCCGGAACCGTTTGCAACCGCGGACCAGGTTCTGGTCAAGGTGGAAGCCGTGGGAGTGAACTTCGCCGACATCCGCAGCGCCATGGGGCTTTACCCCGGCGGTCCCAAGCCACCCTACATCGCGGGACGGGAATTCGCCGGCATCATCGAAGCTACCGGCCAGGTCGTGATGGGTTATACGCAACAGGACGCTTGCGCCGGCGAAATTGCCATTTCGCGCAACTCCCTCTGGCCGCAGCCGGCGGCTTGGACCTCGATTCAGGCAGCGGCTTTCCCGGTCAACTACTTCACGGCATGGCTGGTCTACTGGAAAGCGGGCGTGGTGGCCGGTATGGGCTCGCCCGATCATTCGCCGGTGAACCCCAGAAGGCCGGTGCGGGTGCTGATCCACGCCGCCGCCGGAGGCGTGGGCACCGCGGCCGTGCAGCTCGGACGGCTGATGGGATTCGAGACATTCGGCACTGCCTCTTCCGACGAAAAACTGGAACGTCTGCGGCAACTGGGCCTTAACCACGCCATCAACTACGCACGGGAAGACTACGAGCAGAAGATCAAGGAGCTGACTGGCGGCGAAGGGGTAGATGTCGTCTTCGACAGCCTGGCGGGCGAGCACACTGCCAAGAGCCTGCGTTGCTGCGCATTTCTGGGCCGGGTTGTGCTTTTCGGCTCCTCCAGCGGCGAGCGCCCCAGGTTCGATACCCTCGCCATGTACGAAAAAAGCCTCAGCGCTCACGGGCTGTGGCTGAGCCGCCTGTCCAAGAATCGTCCGCTGATCGACCGGGCGATGGCATCGATGCAGCCCTGGATCGAAAGTGGTCAGTTGAAACCGGTGATCGGCGCGAAGTTTCCCTTCGAGGCGGCGGCGGATTCCTTCAGGCNNTAGGCTGATGCTGGGCCGCAAGAATTTTGGCAAGGTCGTGCTGACGGTTTCCTGAGCGGCTGCCTCGGCAACGCCTCCGCACGGTCGCCGGCAGGCCATCCAGGCCTTTATTGATAGCTGAGATTTACCAGCCGCAGATCGGGAAAGCTCCGGTTCCAGTCGTTGGAGACGTGCTCGAGCACGAGGCGGATGCCCTGCGTTTGTCCCGGAGAAAGCGGCGCCAGGCTGAGATCTACAACGTCCTCATTTCCGCCCAGCTTGTTGGTGTGCAGCACGCGTATGGGGACAATTTCCTTTTGCACAACTTCGTTGAGAGTGTTGCGGAAGGTCAACTCGGCCCGCGCCCCGGTGACGGTCCTGTCGCCGGTGTTGGTCACACGGCAATCCAGATAGGTGACGGTGGCGCCAACAAAGTTATTGGCCCGGCTGATCTGCATTCCCGAAAGCTGCAACTTCTGCGCGTAGGGATCGGGTATGGACGCCGGTTTCCTTGCCTGCCGGCTGAACATCGCGATTCCGGCAAGCACGACAATCACAATTCCAATCCCGATCAGAATTGGAGTCCAGTTGCGCTCTTGGCGGGTTTGGAAGGGAGAAAACGGNNCGGTTCTGGCATATGTCATCCCATGTGGCCCAAACCGCGACTCCGGGGATCTTGGCGCGTCCCCCGGGAAGTGGTCGAGCCCTCCGGGTCTCCGGGGCACATTCTACTCCGGTTCCGATGTATTCGCGCACCATACACCTTTTAATTTCATTAATTTCAGGCAAAATCGAGTTGGCAAGCGCCGCGCCCAGCTCGTTCAGACTTAGCGTAAGCGCGCGGCTATAGCCAAACCAGGGATGATGTATCCCGGNNTTGAACGAAACAAAAAAGGACATAGTATCCCTGGTTTTGCCGTAGACCAGTTCGCGAAAGGCATATCCCACAAAGCCCGGCCCCGGGATACACCTATTCTAAAACCGCTCTATTCTCCGGCGACGGTCATGCCGTCGATGCGCATCGTGGGACAGGCAACCGAGCCGCGAAATTCGAGATCGTTGCCGATCTCAGAGATGTTTCGCAGCATTTCCTTCAGGTTTCCGGCGACCGTGATCTCCTCGACGGGGTAGGTTAGCTCGCCGTTGACGATCCAAAGTCCGCCGGCGCCCCGCGAGAAATCGCCGGTCACCAGATTGACCCCGAAGCCGAGAAACTCCGTCACGTAAAGGCCTTCCTTGACATCGGCGATGATTTGCCGCGGAGTTTTTGCACCAGGCTCCAGAAAGAAGTTGCCGGAGCCTATGCCGGGGTTTCCGGCCAGCCCACGCGAGGCGTTGCCGGTGGTCATGAGGCCAAGTTTCTTGGCGGCGTAGGTGTTCAGCAGGTACGACTTGAGCACGCCGTTCTCGACCACGACCGTGCGCCGCGTCGGCACGCCCTCGCCATCGAACGGCGGGCCGGACTGGAGCGGATGATGGGCGTCGTCGAGGATATCGATGTTCCCGCCAAAGACCTTGCGCCCGATGCGGTCGTTGAGGAAACTGCGGCCGTCGCGGATGGCGGTGGCGCTGAAATCGCCGAACATCTGGCCGGCCAGGTCCAGCACGGCGGCCGGTTCCAGGATCACGGTGTAGCGGCCGGGCGGCAGCTCGCGCGGCGCCTGCGATGCCGCCGCTTTGCCCGACGCCGCGGCGGCCAATTGCACCGGGTCCAGATCGCCGTGATAGCAGGCGCTGGCCTTGGCCCAGCCGGAACTGCCGGAAGCCATGGCGGTGATGGAAAACCGCGCCATGGTTTCGCGATGCCACGCCGAGAGGCCGCGCGAGTTCAGCGCCGCGAAAAACGAATCGCCCGTAGAATAAATGCCGGCGGCGGTCTGGCCTGCTCCTTCCACCCTGCGGATGGCCTCGGCTACCGCCAGCGCCCGCTCGCGCGGCGTGACCTGCGCCGTGGCTTCGAAACAGCGTTCGGCCGGCTGGCATTCCGCCGGACGGGCCAGAGGCTGCAGGTCGGGGTCGGGGGCCGTGAGCCGGGTTATCGCCACCGCTTCCGCGACCACGTTCCGAATGCCCTCCGCATCGAGGCGATTGGTGGTGGCGCGCGCCGTCCGGCCGTCCGTCACCGGGCGCACCGAAAGGTTGACGTCGCGCGCAGCCACGTTCTGGTGGATGGCATTGTTGGCGAACCGCGTGAGCGCCTCTTCGCCGCCGGCGAGGAGCACTTCGATCTCGGTCACGCCGAGGGCGCGGGCTGCGTCCACCACCTGGGAAAAGATGCGCTGGCAGGTTTCACGCTCCATAAGCGCTCCCGATGCGGATGTTGCGGAACCGCGCGGGGCTCGCGCCGTGGCCCGTGCCCATCACCTGTTCGGGCTGGCCCTTTCCGCAATTGGGGACGCCCCAGAGCGTCCAGTGCTCCGGGCCGGCGATGGCCGCGCAGCGGTTCCAGAACTCCGTGGTGATGCCGCTGTAACTGGGGTTCTTCAGCATGCGAACGCGCTTGCCATGACGGATCTCCCAACCGATTTCGCACCCGAACTGAAAGTTGTAGCGCTTGTCGTCGATGGACCAGCTCCGGTTGGTCTCCATGTAGATGCCGTGGTCCGCGCCGAAGACTTCTTCGAGCGATTGCGCGCCGGGTTCCAGGCTGACGTTGGTCATGCGGATCAGCGGCAGGCGCTCCCATCCATCGGCGCGCATGCAGCCATTGGAGCGCTTACGGCCCACGGCAGCGGCCGTCTCGCGCGATGTCATGAATCCCATGAAAATGCCGTTGCGGATGACGTCGGAACCCTGCGCCGGCACGCCCTCGTCGTCGAAAGCGAACGTTCCCAGGCCCGGGCCGTGCTCCAGGCGCGCGTCGCAGACCACGTTGACGATGTCCGATCCGTAGCGCAGGTGCCCCAGGTGTTCCACGGTGAGGAAGCTCATGCC
The DNA here is from genome assembly GCA_003139735.1 of Bryobacterales bacterium. Taxonomy (GTDB): domain Bacteria; phylum Acidobacteriota; class Terriglobia; order Bryobacterales; family Bryobacteraceae; genus BOG-224. Next base: position 5,987 of record PLGA01000503.1, read on the forward strand.
CGCGTAATTGGCTTCGCTGCCGAGCACGCGGTCGAGCTCGATGGGATGTCCGATGGATTCGTGAATTTGCAGGCCGAGCTGCGAGCTGTCGAGGATCAGGTCGAACTCGCCTTCGGGGCATTGATCCGCCTGGTGCAGCGCCACGGCCTCTTCGGCCACCCGCGGAGCGTTTTCCAGAAGGCGCAGTTCCTCCACGAGTTCGTATCCCTTGAGTTGATATTGGCCGCCAAAGGAATTGGGATAGGAGCGCTTCTGAATGTCGCCATCCTTGTAGCTGAGGGCCGAGAACCCGGCGCCGCTGGCGTAGCGCGTCTGATCGATGACGCTGCCCAGGGTGGAGGCGAAAACCTGCCGGCGGCGCTCGAAAACCATGGAGGTTTCGGCCAGGCTCACGCCCGGTTGGCGGCGGATTTCCTGGTCCACGGCGAGCAGCGCGTCCAGATTGCGGTCCACGGATATCAAGAACGGGTCGATGCGGCAGGGCGACGCCCAGGTGGCCTCGACCTTCTCCTCCGGCGCCAGCGAAACATCTCCTTTGCGCGCTTCGGCGCTGGCGTGGGCGATGCGCAGAGCCAGCGCGCCGGCGGTCTGGATGCCGGCCTTCGAGAGATCGTCCGTGGCCGCGAACCCCCAGCAGCCCGAGGCCAGGACGCGAATTCCGATTCCGGCCGATTCGGAGCTGGAGACGTGGCCCGCCCGGCCGTTCTTGGTGGTAATCTCGCGCCCGCGGATTTCCACGGCGCGCGCGTCGGCGTAAGAAACGCCGGGGCCGGTCACGGAATCAAGGGCGGCCAGGGCAAGGTCTTTCATCTAGGACCATAGTAACGTGGACTGGCCTTTTAGGCTGACACGCCGGTGTCCTTGCCGGCGTTTCTCCATGTTAGTTCTCAGTGGGCGTCTTGTTAATGCGGTCGACTACAAGCCTGTCGATTTGGCCCCGACCTGGTTTCAGTTTGAGGCCCAACTGCTCCTGGAGCGCGGAGAAGATGTCGGGGTCGGCATCCGGATCCTTCGCCCACCACAGCTTCACATAGAACTTTCCGGTAGTTCCGGTCTGGTCGATGATTGCCCGCCCGACGTAGTTGGTGAGAATTGCGCCGAACTCCTCCATGGACGCCTCCCCACCCATACTCCGGTACGGGCCGGGCGGCGGCGCAGGGTAGGACCGCGGATCGCCCGCCGGCAACACTTTCCACCTGCCGCTGGCCGGGACCAGGAAATATACCGGACCCTCCTTGGTCTCGTGGTGGGCCTGCAGGCCGAACCGCTGCGCCAGCAGCGACTGCGTCATGAGGCGCAACTGGCTGTCGGAAGCGTCGCGTGTTGCTTTCGCAACGATATCGCACCGAGACGAGTCCAGCCACGAGGGTCCAGAGACCATCTCGTCAGGGAGGCGGTATGCGAAACCAATCAAGTGTCTCAAGGGCATATCACTCGCCAACAGTTTCCCGTCCGCGGGAATCAAAACCCCTATGTGGCTGCCCGACAGACTCGGCTTGACCGAGGCCACCTCAAACGAAGGTACCGAATCGGCGGGTTGCGCCGCCCCGGACGCCGCAAATGCAAGGAGGCTCGCAACGACCCGAAGTGGCGTCCACCTCATACGGTAAATTTAGTACTATTTCTTTAATATTTCAAGAAAAAACGTCCGCGGTTCGCGGTCGGCTCTTCCTGAGGGGCTTAGCCCGTTACCGTGGCGTGATCAATCCGCCGAGTTTGTCCTGTTCGCCGGAGGCGGTTCGCGGAAAACGCGTGGAGTAGGCTTCCGGGTATTTCAGCCCAGACCCGGTATTGTAGAGCACGATGCGGTCGGCGCGGCCCAGGAAGCCGGAGACCAGCAGTTTTTCGAGCGCGGCCACGCAGGCGGCGCCTTCCGGGGCGGCGTAGATTCCCTCCTCGGATGCCAGCGCGGCGCCTGCGTCCATGATTTCCTGGTCGCTCACCGCCAACGCTACGCCGTGGCTGGCGCGCACGGCCTGGAGCACCAGAAAATCGCCCAGCGGCTTGGGAACGCGCAGGCCCGCGGCCAGGGTGTGGGCGTCCTCCCAGAAGCGGCTGCGCGGCTCGTTCTCCTGGAACGCGCGCACCACCGGCTGACAGCCCTCGGCCTGCACCGCGATCATGCGGGGACGCCGCGAGCCGATCCAACCCAGCTTTTCCATTTCGTCGAAGGCCTTCCACATGCCGATCATGCCGACGCCGCCGCCGGTGGGATAGAAAATGGCGTCCGGCAGTTCCCAATCCATCTGTTCGGCCACTTCATAGCCCATGGTCTTCTTGCCTTCGATGCGGTAGGGTTCCTTGAGCGTTCCGAGGTCGAACCAGCCTTCCTTCGCGCAGAGTTCGGCGGAAAGGCGGCCGCAATCGCTGATCAGGCCATCCACCAGGGTGACGTCCGCGCCATAGGCCTTGCACTCCAGATAATTGGCCTGGGGCACGTCGCGCGGCATGAAGATGCGCGTGGCGATGCCCGCCGCCGCCGCGTAAGCCGCCAGGGCGCTGGCCGCATTGCCGGCCGAGGGGATGGCCACCCTGCGGATGCCCAATTCCACGCACATCGAAATGGCGCACGCCAGGCCGCGCGCCTTGAAGGAACCGGTCGGGTTGAGGCCTTCGTCCTTTACCCACAGGGAATCGGCGCCGAGACGGGCCCCCAGGCGGCGCGTACGGAGGAGCGGTGTCCAGCCCTCGCCGAGCGATACGACGGATTCCGCCTCGGGCGGCAGAACCGGCGCATAACGCCACATGCTGGCGGGGCCCTGGCCGACTTCCCGTCTTCTCCAGCGATGGCGGATGGTATCCAGGTCGTAGCGCACCAGCAGCGGGCCGCCGCAATCGCAGAGGTTGGCAATCCGGGCCGCCTCCAGCCTTTGGTTACACAGACTGCACTCCAGGTGCGTGGCTTTGGACATAAAGAAGAGAGTCTAACATTGGGCGCGGCGCGGTAATGCAGGTTCGGCGCAACGCTCCGGGAACCGCTCCATAACTGTCGCGGCTCGGAACGGAGGCGAAGCGGCATCCCGATACGCGATCGAATTTCTGAAACAATGTACTTAGTACGATTGCAGGGGGGTGGACATGCCCCACCCGGCGGTCGTCTTTTTGGCGGTGAGCCGCGTCTAGGAACAAGGAGCCAGAGTTTTGATTTTTCGGGCGGTGGAAGATACCGACCTGATCCGGCAGGCCGCGCGGGGCGGTGTGGAGGCGTATAACCTCCTCGTGTCCCGTTGGGAGAAGCGCGTCTACAACTACCTGCTGCGGATTGTCGGGAACCGCGAGGACGCTCTGGACTTGGCGCAGGACGTGTTTTTGAAAGCCTATCAGAACCTTCGCAAACTGGACGACCCGCAGCGGTTTGCCCCTTGGTTATACCGCATCGCCCACAACGAGGCGTATTCCATGTTTCGCAAGCGAAAGCCCGAAAGCGACGTGGAAGGGTTGGAGCCGGAAGGCACGGGGGCGGGAATCACGGTAGGCGGAAGCTCGGTATTTCCCATCGAATTGAGCTTGGCCGTCGCCAGCGCGCTCAGCCGGCTCTCCGCGGATCAGCGCGAGGCGGTGGTGCTCAAGATCTATCAGGGCTTCAAATTCGAGGAAATGGCCGAGATCCTTTCCTGCCCGGTTTCCACCGTCAAGTCCCGTCTTTACACTGCCATCGAACTGCTCAAAGCCGAGTTGGCTCCCATAGGAACACGAGGCGTATCATGAGTTGCTCGCCATTCGATTTGAAGGACTATTTCTTGAAGGAGCTGCCGGATTCGGAACGCCGCCAGGTGGAAGGGCACGTTCGCGAATGCCGGCAGTGCCGCGAAGAGCTGGAGCGGCTGCGGCGGACCGAAGCGTCCCTGTTCGCGCTGCGCGAGGAGGAAATCCCGCAACGCATCGCGTTCGTTTCCGACAAGGTTTTCGAACCGGCGCCATGGCGGCGCTGGTTGGCCGCCTTCTGGGGTTCCGCCGCGCGCCTGGGATTCGCTTCGGCCGCCATGCTGTCCGTCGCGATTCTGGTCTTCGCGCTGACCCGGCCGTCGGCTACGGCATCGATTACGCCCGCTTCCGTGCAGGCCCAGATCCAGGCTGCCGTCGATAAGGGCGTGCATGAGAGCGAACTGCGCCAGTCGGTGCGAAACGAGAAACTGGTGGCGGATATTCTGAACCGCGAAAGGGGAGAGATGGCATCAGCGCCCGACGTGATTCAATACCAAGAGCGCCGTTTGGGAACCGTGGAAGGGGCCGCCTACCGGCAAAGTTCCGGCGTGGGAGGTCCCCAATGAGAGCCGTCGGAGTCTTGTCGGTCGTAGCCCTCGCGCTGGTCTGCTTCGGTCAGGCCCCGCCCACCCAGCCCCATGCTGCGCCGTTAACGGCCCCGGTTCCGCAGCCCCTTTCCGTGAAGCGCGTCAGCCCCATCGATTCCGCCGTCGTCGCCAAGATCGAGAGCGCCTTCGAGCAGAAGGTGAAAGATCTCGATCCCAACGATCCCTTCGACCGGCTCGGCGCTTGTTCCGGGGTCTACATAAGCGGCTACGGCTTGGTCTTCACCCTCCCTCTCAGCCTGGTCTCTGCGCCAACCTTCGGCCCGTTCACCGGTGGCTTCACTCCGCAAAAGGCCGATGCCATCCACAAGCGCAAGCTGGCCCACCTTCCCCTCCTCAAGAAGGCGATGAGCGAGATGGCGCTCCAGGCCAGCAAGGCGTTCCCCACCTTACCGCCCACCGATAAGGTGGTGGTGGCGGCGCGCCTTTTCTATTTGGATTACGAAGACAAGACCGGATTGCCGAACCAGATGGTCATTGCGGCGGACCACGCCTCGGCGCTGGCCGGCAACATACAGCCTCCGGAAGAGCAATAAGTGACGCCCTCGGAGACCATCTCGGCTCAGTGTGAAACGGGCGTGCGTATTCCGCGCCTGGGGGAGATGCTGATCGAGCGCGGGCGCATTCAGGCGGAGGATCTGGAGCGCGCGCTCGAACTGCAGCGGGAGCGCGGCGACAAGCTCGGCAAAATCCTGGTGGATATGGGGTTGATCGCGCAGCGCGACCTTCTGGCCGTGCTTTCGATTCAGCTCGGCATCCCCTTGGTTACGGTGGACCAGCCGCCGCCCGCCGCACCCGAAATCGAAGGCCTCACACACCGCTTTCTGCGGCAGTGCCGCGCCTACCCGGTGTCGCTGGCGGATTCCACCCTCACCATCGCCATGGCCGACCCGTTGGATTTCGAGACGGTGGCGGCGGTGCGCGCCTATTCCGGCCTCGAAGTGCGCACCGCGCTGGCGGCGGAGCAGGAGATTTTCGACGCCATTGAGAAGTACTATGGCGAAGCCGAGCGCCAGACGGTGAGCGGAGAGGGCGAAGACGAGCAGGCCACGGCCGACCTGGAACACCTGCGCGATATGGCCAGCGAGGCGCCGGTCATCCGCCTGGTGAACGCCATGATCGGGGATGCCCTCGAGAAGCGCGCCAGCGATATCCACATCGAGCCGTTCGAGAAGGAGTTCCGCGTCCGCTTCCGCGTGGACGGCGTGCTGTTTTCCCAGGAACCGCCGCCGCGCGAGCTCAAAGCCGCCATCACCTCCCGCCTGAAGCTGATGGCCAANNCGCCGCCTGCCGCAGGACGGCCGCATCAAGATCAAGGTCCTGGGCCGCGAAGTGGATCTGCGCGTTTCGACCCTGCCCACCCTTTACGGCGAAAGCGTGGTCATGCGCCTGCTCGACCGCTCGGCGGGGGATTTCTACGACCTGGAACGGCTCGGTTTCGACCAGCGCATGTTAGAGCGCATGGAGCACTTTACCAGCCTGCCGCACGGCATGTTTCTGGTGACCGGACCGACCGGCAGCGGCAAATCCACCACGCTGTACTCGGCGCTCAAGCGCATCAACCTGCCGGACAAGAAGATCATCACCATCGAGGACCCGGTGGAATACCAGATGAACGGCATCAACCAGATCCACGTAAATCCGCAGATCGGGCTGACGTTCGCCGCCGGTCTGCGGCACATCGTGCGCCAGGACCCGGACGTCATCATGGTGGGTGAAATCCGCGACCGCGAAACGGCCGACACCGCCATCCGGGCCGCGCTCACCGGCCATTTGGTATTTTCGACGCTGCACACCAACGACGCGCCCAGCGCCGTCACCCGCCTAACGGACATGGGCGTGGAGAATTACCTGCTTACGTCGTCGCTGGTGGCCGTACTGGCGCAGCGGCTGGTGCGCGTGATTTGCAAACACTGCAAGCAGTCCGCCGGTCCGGCGCTGGCGCCCGATGGCGAGGCCGTCGAGGCGTTCCGCGGCGCGGGCTGCCCGGAATGCAACGGCACGGGCTACACCTCGCGCGTGGGAATCTTCGAGATGATGGACCTGGACGATGAGATGCGCAAGCTCATCATGCGCAACGCGGACGCCAGCGTACTCACCGACGCCGCGCGCCGCAATGGCATGCGGAACCTGCGCGAGGACGGCTGGATGAAGATCCGCGACGGCGTCACCACTTTGGCCGAAGTCATGCGGGTGACGCAGGAGTTCTGAGGGGCCGCTCAGATAAACAGATCCGCCCGAACCCGGAAGAACCCGGCGAGCTTCTTTGCTTGCTCCTTGCTGATGGCGCGCCTCCCGGCCAGGATTTCCGAGACCCGGCTCTTCGATCCGATCACCGGCCACAGGTCCTTCGGCGCCAGTTCGCGCTGCTCCAGGAGAAAGGCGACCATTTCGTGCGGATTCGACTTTTCCCGCCGGGGATACGCCGCCGCTTCGTAATCGCGAATCAGGTTTGTGAGCAGATCGAGGAGCTCGTCTTCCTCCGGCGTCGTGCCGCTTTCGCCTTTCGCCATCAAGGATTCCACGATGGCGAGCGCGCGCCCGCGCTCCTCTTCGGTCGCGATGACGCGCGGCGCCGTTTTCGCCAGCAGCCGCCCATAGCGTTTGAGGTCGATGGTCCCAGTCAGAGATCCCATTTGTCGTAATCCTCGTGAGTGCCGATGTTCTTGATAAACACGATCTGTTTTCGGTAGTGGACGAACGCGGCGATGCGGTACTTATTGCCGCCAACGTTGAAAACCGTAAGGTCCCCGACGAAGGACGCCGGCGCGAACATCGCCTTCAGATCGCTCGGATTGCGCCATCCCGCGGATTCAATCGCATCGGCCCAGCGCCACAAGGCGTCCGCGGCGTTCGGCTCCCGCTCGATGAAATCGCGAATCCGTCTCTCGGACACGATCCTCACGCCTCAGGTTCCCATATCGGGAACTACGCCGTCAAGCGGGGTTATAATTGGATCGTCGCGTGGAGACGAGCGCGACGAGCGCGAGTTCTGGATGCTAACGCTGTATGCCAACAGAATTTCGCTCACAAATACTTGACAATATAACGCGCATATTTTATGATTGTAAACGGATGAGGTCATCAGATGGCCTCAGAATCAGATTAAGAGGAGTTCTAACACTTATGTCTCTCAGCCATTACGATCCGCTAGCCAATCTGCGCCTTTTCGAGGACGCCTTCACGCGGGCGCTCACCGAACCCCAGTCCAACCGGCCCTGGAGCCCCTCGGTGGACATCTATGAAACCGAGAACGAGCTGGTCTTCAAGGCCGATTTGCCGGAAGTCGACCTGAAAGACATTGATGTCAGCATGGAGAATCAGACGCTCACCATCGCCGGAGAGCGCAAGTTCGAACAAAAGGACTCCAGCAAGGGCTTTCACCGCATCGAGCGCAGCTACGGCCGTTTCGTGCGCAGTTTCGCCGTGCCGAACGCGTTTGACACCGCCAAGATCGACGCCGACTACAAGAACGGCGTGCTGACGGTGACGCTTCCCAAGACGGAAGCCGCCAAGCCGCGCCAGATCAAAGTCGCAGTCAAAGCGTAACTCGGCCGCATTCAACCAATCCGGGGCAGGCCAGCGCACTTCGAGCGTCGGCCTGCCCCGGATTTGCTATAAGGGGGATTAGAAATGTTCCGTTTGGATAGACTTACTCAGAAGGCCCAGGAGGCGGTGCAGCAGGCCCAGTCGGTTGCCGAGAAGGGCGAAAGCCAGGTGATCTACCCGCTGCACCTGCTCATAGCCCTGGTGGAGGAGCGGGAAGGGATTGTCAGGCCCGTACTGGAAAAGTGCTCGGCCCACCCGGATGCGGTCTTGGGCGAGGCGCGGCGGCTGGCCGGCAATCTGCCGAAGACCGCCGGCATGCAGCCCGGGATGTACCTGGGGCAGACCCTCAACGAGGTGCTGGAGCGGGCCTTCGATGAGGCGGGGCGCTTCAAGGACGAATTCGTCTCCACCGAGCACCTGCTGCTCTCGCTCGCCGAGCAGCGTAACGACCCCGCCGGCCAGCTTTTGGACCGCGCCGGGGCCACTCACGACGCCATCCTCAAGGCTTTGGTTGCGGTGCGCGGGGGCCAGCGGGTCACGGACCAGAACCCCGAATCGAAGTACCAGGCACTCGAGCGCTACGCCCACGACCTCACCAATTCCGCCCGCCAGGGCAAGCTCGACCCGGTGATCGGCCGCGAAGAGGAAATCCGCCGCGTCATGCAGGTGCTAAGCCGGCGCACCAAGAACAATCCCGTGCTGATCGGCGAGCCGGGCGTCGGCAAGACTGCCATTGCGGAGGGTCTCGCCCAGCGCATCGTGCGCGGCGACGTGCCCGATCAGCTCAAGAACAAGCGCCTGGTGAGCATCGATCTCGGCTCCATGATCGCCGGCACCAAGTTCCGCGGTGAGTTCGAGGACCGGCTCAAGGCCGTGGTGAAGGAAATCATCGACTCCAACGGCGAAATCATCTGCTTCATCGACGAGTTGCACACGCTGGTGGGGGCCGGCTCCGCCGAAGGCGCCATCGACGCCGCCAACCTGCTCAAGCCCGCGCTGGCCCGCGGCGATCTGCGCTGCATCGGCGCCACCACCCTCAACGAATATAAGAAGCGCATCGAAAAGGATGCCGCCCTGGCCCGCCGTTTTCAGACGGTGCTGGTGGGCGAGCCGAGCGTGGACGATACCATCGCGATTCTGCGCGGACTCAAGGAGAAGTTCGAAATTCACCACGGCGTGCGCATCAAGGATTCGGCCATCCTGGCCGCCGCCACCCTTTCGCACCGTTACATCGCGGACCGTTTCCTGCCCGATAAGGCCATCGACCTGATCGACGAAGCCGGNNATTTCGCACCTGGAAATCGAGCGCCAGGCTCTCAGCAAGGAGAACGACCCCGCCTCGCACGACCGTTTGCGGCACGTGGAGAACGAACTGGAGCGGCTGCGCGGCGAAGCGGCCGTCCTGAAGGAGCGCTGGGGCCGCGAGAAGAGCGCCATCCAGC
>PLGA01000503.1:15326-15475 GCA_003139735.1 Bryobacterales bacterium
GCCGCCGAGCTGCGTTACGGCCGCCTTTCGCAAATCGAGAAGGATATACAGGCCGCCGAGCAGGAACTCGAAGCCGTCAAGGAAACCGCCCTCCTTAAGGGAGAGATCGGCGAGGACGAAATCGCCCGCATCGTGGCCAAATGGACCGG
>PLGA01000124.1 GCA_003139735.1 Bryobacterales bacterium
CTTCACGAATAATGCAGGCTAGGAGACCGTTAGGCTGTCTCCCGCATTGCATATACGGAGCATGCTGCAGTGCATATAATTCGGTGCAGGACCACAGCGACGAGTTTGCTGTTTTGGGCAAGTGCGACAAGGGGGAATGTCGAAGAGATGTCCATTACGCTGGAAGACCGAACCACACCCGTGAGCGGCAAGCCCGCCGTAGCTGCCGAAGCACCGCAGTCGCCGTTTACATTGCAGGGCCGGACTGCCCTGGTTACCGGCTCGGGCCGAGGCATTGGCCGGGCGATTGCGAAACGCCTGGCGGCGGCTGGCGCCAACGTCATGCTGAACGACATGGACGAAGCCCTTTTGCTGGAGGCGGAAGCCGATCTCGGCCAACCAGACCGCATCCGCCACGTAACCGGAGACCTCACTGACCCGTCGACCCCGGAGGCGGTCGTTCAGGCCGTTCTGGGCGCATTTGGTGCCATCGACATCATCGTCAACAACGCCGGCTACAGTTGGGACAGCGTGATCCAGAAGACCACCGACGAACAGTTTCAGGCCATGCTGGACATTCATCTGGTCACGCCGTTCCGCATCCTGCGCGCGGCCTCCGCGTGGCTCCGTGACACCGCCAAGCGCGAAGCCGCCGAGGGCCGGCGCGTGATGCGCAAAGTGGTAAACATCACCTCCGTCGCGGGCATCGACGGCGGCCCCGGCCAGGCGGCCTATTCTTCCGCCAAGGCTGGCGTCCTTGGCCTCACGCCCGAGGAAGCCGCCAACGCCGTCCTCTTCTTCTGCTCCCCGCTCTCCGATTACGTGACCGGCGAAGTCCTCCTCTGCGGCGGCGGACTGCACTTCTGAGACGGGGACGGTTATATCGCGAAGTAGATCTGGCCCAAGCCCGCGCGAAGTCGATTCGATGACTGCGCGCTCGACTCTGCTACCGGCCAACCCGATGCCGGTAACGGTCAGCCGAGCTCAAGGCGGCCCTCGCCCTTTCTGTGAGGATAACGCAAAAATACGCCGCTTCAAGCCAGGTCACCCAGAGAATTGGATAACGGTAACGGTGATCGAATTGGACTACATAATAGACCAGAGGGAACAGCGCGAGAAGCGTGAGGAGGATGGGCCCGCCCGGAATCCGGCGTTTAAGTGACCATAACGCTCCGCCGAACGATGCGAGAGTTAACGCCCAGAAGAAGAACAATCTCCGTTTGCGTATTCGAAGATATTCCGGCCACCTGTCGTTGGTGGGGAACCAAAAAGCCAGGGTCCGCTTGGCTACCAAAGCGGCGGTGTGGCCGGGGTGGCGTGTCATCCAGACAAAGGCTCTTCGCAGCCGCTCTTGGTTATACCGAGATTCTCCCATGCTACGGAGTGCAAGGGCTTCGCTCAAATTCTGGTTGGGGTGAAACCGCCCGAAACAACCTTGCGTCTGGCTCTGCTCGAATCCATACGGCGCGCAGTCATTGAACGAGACGTAAAGTTCAATCCCGAGGTCGTCGCGTATCCAGGGTGTCCCAAGGCGCAGTTGGTTACGAAGCATCCAGGGAGCACAAATGAGGATCGGAATCGCCCAGAGTGGCATGGCGCGCCGGTCTCGAATGAGCGGCCGGTCTGCTAGTAAAAGCCACACTGCAAAAACGGGCGCCATGATGGGCTGAAAGCAAATCGTCAGACCGGCCAAGATTCCTGTCAGCCACGCGACGCCGCTGGCACGGGAACCATTGGCCCAGCAGGAAACCAGCGCCGCAAGAACAAGGATCAGGAGCCCCGCCTCGTGCGCTTCCCATTGATCATACAGATCTGGTTTCGTCAGCAGGGCGAAAGCCCCGGCGCACACGCCCGTCCAGGGATTGTAACCAAACATCGGCGCGAGGGCGGGTAGGAGTGCGATTTGTAAACTCAACGCTAGAATCGGCAGCCAGGCAAGCGCGATCCCGCCGGCCGTATGATCGCCGAAGACCTTGAATAACCAGCAGACCAGGGTTGAAAACCCGGGCGCAACATGCGCTGTGTATCCAGTCGCGACAGTTACGAATGGATTGGCGAACTTACCGGATTGGTACAAATTATGCGCAACCCTGACTGCTTCGGGGTGGTCCGGGTATCCGCGCTGCGCGTGGAGTTCGCTCCAGGGTTCATACTTTACGATGGACGCCGCCATTAGGAGCAGGGAGACACTCGCCAGACGCAAGCCGGTGAGCTGTTTCCATGCAGGCTTCATGAGATTATCGCTGCGCGGGTTCTTCTGCCACGCGTCGGCATTCGCGCTGTCGATGTCGGCAATACCACCTTCTGCCGTTGGATCTGGCTGGGTGTCGCGCCGTCCTCCTTAAACCAGGATCTCCATTTTGGCTCCTCGATCGGGCTTAGCATATCACAGACCCCCAAGTCTCGTTCACCTGGTGGCGCCGTTCCGCATACTGCGGGCGGCCTCCGCGTGGCTCCGCGGCGCGGCCAAGCGCGAAGCCGCCGAGGGCCGGCGCGTGATGCGCAAAGTGGTAAACATCACCTCCGTCGCGGGCATCGACGGCGGCCCCGGCCAGGCGGCCTATTCTTCCGCCAAGGCTGGCGTCCTTGGCCTCACGCCCGAGGAAGCCGCCAACGCCGTCCTCTTCTTCTGCTCCCCGCTCTCCGATTACGTGACCGGCGAAGTCCTCCTCTGCGGCGGCGGGTTGCATTTCTGAGCGAGCTTTGACGCCCTCGCCTCGGTAATCAACCGGCCCGCCTCAAACCCTTGCGCATCGCTTGTTTGAGCACCGTCTGATACCCGACGCCCTGCCTGGATGCGATACGCTTCGCAAGTTCGATATCCGCAATGGGCACCCGGATCGATACCGGGCGAGTGGCATTCAGCTTGGCTTGCTCCAGAAGCGCTTCCAAGACCTTGGGATTCGTCCTTGGTACCCGTACTCCCGCCGAGCGGATCAGCGTGCCGTTTCTCAGCGCCCGCTCGAATTCGCGTTGCGTTTGCCTGCGTCCTTCGGGGCTTGCATACCAGTCGACTCTTTCGGTCTCGGACCTGGACTCAGCGAGCTCCGCCGATTTCCGGGGCATAGATTCTCCTTTCTCGTTGATTCATCGCGTATGCGGTAACCGGCCGTAACCTGTCACCGCGAATCGTAAATACAACCACCAAATAGCGTCCAGCAGCGGACCTGCCAAAAAGCTTCCATCGTTTCTCACCGTGCATGTCTTCCGCCGGGATGATCGCGTGAGGCCGCTCGACGGCTTCCTCGACCTCGGCCGGGTCAACCCCATGCCGGGCAACATGGCCCACATTATGCAAATCCCAATCGAAGCCCTGTACGCCATCCAGCACTATTTTAGTATATACAACTATTGTATATACAAGAGGCGGACCAAAAACAACGGTAATCCGCTCCAACGGCGCGTCTGGCTTCGGCCCAAGCTGTTTATCTGCCTTGGATCATCCTGGGCGAACTCCCAAATTGGCGTAATGCGCGCTCGGCGGCGGGAAGAACAGTTTGCAAGAGACAGGCACTTTGCTGCGATCCTGCGCTTGGAGGCGATCGCCTGGTAGCCCGACGGAGCCTCATGGCTCTGCTCATTCCGCTCATTCTGCCCGCCGGCCCTTCCGCCCGTTAGAATATAGTAAGTGCCCGCCCCGTTTCGTTCCTACGCCCTCGTCTCACGCGAACAGATCGCCCGCAATTACCGCAACGTCCAGTCGGTAGTCGGTCCCGGCGTCGAGGTTGCCGGCGTGGTCAAGGCGGACGCCTACGGCCACGGCATGCTGGAGGTCGCGCGCGTCCTGACGGCCCAAGGGGCTCGATGGCTGGCGGTCAGTTCCGTGGAAGAAGGCACGCTCCTGCGGGACGCGGGCATTCACCAAACGCGCATCCTCGTCATGGGCGGGTTTCTTCCTCACGAGCGCGAGGCTTTAGTGGAGTACCACCTCACGCCGGCCGTGCATTCGCTCGACCAGATTCGGGAAGCCGATGCCGTGGCGCGGAGTTCCGGCGCGCAGCTCCCCTATCACCTGAAAATCGATTCGGGGATGGGCCGCCTGGGGACGCGCGCGTCGGCTTCGGAGATTCTCGCCGTCCTCGCTGAGACGCCGCACGCCAAGCTGGAGGGGCTGATGACGCACCTGGCCTCTTCGGCCGATTACACGTCCGCCCAGACGGACGAACAACTGGCCTGCTTCCACGCCATGACGGAAGCTCTGCGCGGCGCCGGGGTCAAACTGGCGCTGGTGCACGCCTCCAGCAGCAACCCCATCGGCTATGGCCGGCGCGAAGGCTGGTACAACATGGTGCGCGCCGGCCTCTCGCTCTACGGCTACGTCTCCCGGGCCCGCGGCGACGCCCCCCGCCAGCGGCTCGACGTGAAACCGGCGCTGACGTGGAAGGCCAGGCTCGTCGCGGTCAAGGACATCCCCGAAGGCGCGCTGGTAGGCTACGGCGGGACATTCCGCGCGCCCCGCCCCATGCGCATCGGCATCGCCGGCGCGGGATACGCGGATGGCGTCTCCCACCGGCTCTCCAACCGGGGGCACGTGATCGCGGACGGCCAGCTCACCTCCATTCTGGGGGCTGTTTCCATGGACCTGACCACCATCGACCTCAGCCACACATCGTCTTTGGCCCCCGGCGACGAAATCACGCTGCTCGGCGCGGAAGGCGATGCCAGCCTGGACGCCCGGCAGATTGCGAGATCGGCTGGGACCATCGCCTATGACATCCTCTGCAGCATTGGCTCGCGCGTCCGCCGGGTCTACACGTAGCGCGTTGTATCCTGAGGGTTATGGCAAAACTAGGTTTCTTCGGTTTGGGACTGATGGGGTATCCCATGGCGCGCAACCTCTTGCGCGCGGGTCACCAGGTGGCCCTTTGG
>PLGA01000478.1 GCA_003139735.1 Bryobacterales bacterium
GGGGCAGGCCATCGTTTTTTGTGGCCTGCCTTCTTCTGGCCTGTTGAGTTCACACTAGGCTGGCAAAACAGATTCGACTGGCTCGGATGACAACACTTGTCAAGGGCGCCGGCCGGGGCCGGAGATTCCTCGAAAATTTCGCTGGCATATTGGTCACCGCTCGGACTATCCTGTCTGGAGGGCAACCGCAACCGCGCCGCAGGAGGGGGATGGCTCGATGCCGCTGAATTTACCCGTATTGTCTTCGAGTTGGCCGGATCGCAAGGCCAGCTATGACTTCCTCATCGTGGGTTCCGGCTACGGCGGATCCATCATGGCGGCGCGCCTGGCCTCCGCTGCCCTTCCGCGCAAGCCTTCCATCTGCATCCTCGAGCGCGGGCGGGAATGGCCGATAGGAGATTTCCCGGACAAGTTCGAAGACTTCCTGGACAACGTGCGCGCGGTGAATCCGCTGGGGCTGTACGACGTCATTGCCGGCAATGACATCTCGATTTTGAAAGGCAACGGGCTGGGCGGCACGTCCTTGATCAACGCGAACGTGGCGATCGTCCCCGAAGAGGGCGCGTTCCGGCAGGCGGGATGGCCGGATTCGGTCAACCGGGGGACTCTGTTGCCGTACTACAAGAAAGCTGCCGCCGTCCTGCGGCCGAACCCGTTTCCCGCCGGCAAGCCGCTGTTGAAGAGGCTGGCCCTCGAAAAGCGCGCCCAGGAATTGGGCATGCAGACCGAGTTGCTCGACATCGTGGTGACCTTCGACGATACGGCGGATAATGGCTGCGGCGTTTCACAGCCCGCATGCACGCTTTGCGGGGATTGCATTACCGGCTGTAATGTCGGTTCGAAGAACACGCTGTACATGAACTACCTGCGGCTCGCCCACGCTGGCGGCGCCGAGATCTTCACCCAGACCGAGGTGACGTGGGTGGAACCGAAGGCCGGCGGCGGTTGGCTGGTGCACGGCGTCTACCGCGCCAGCCGCGGCCAGTCCGAACCTTTCGCGTTGGAGGCCGAAAACGTCATCCTATCGGCCGGGTCCCTCAATTCCACCGAGATCCTGCTTCGTTCCGCGGAGCACGGGCTGCCGGTTTCTCCAAAGTTGGGAACCGGGTTCAGCGGAAACGGCGATTTCTTCGGCATCACCTACGATGGACCGGCGTACCTGCAAACCCTGGGCTTCGGCAATCGCCCCGACAGCCCCGGGGCCGCGAATCCTCCCGGCCCGACCATTACCGTCGGGCTGCATTACGACCGCGACCCTGTGGTTACCAACCATTACCTGGTGGAAGACATCTCGTTTCCGAGCGCTCTCATGCGCGGGGGGCAGCTCGCGTTCCCCTTGATGCTGGGAAAGGATTTCGGCGGAGACCTCGCCGGGAAGACGGAGCGCGCCCTTCTCGACCTGTCTCAAGTCTCGCCCTATGCGCAGCACGGCGCCCTCAACCATTCGCTGATCTACCTGGTGACGGCGTTCGACAATGCCCAGGGCCGTATCGAGCTGAAGACCAGCATCTGCGATCCCGATGGCAAGCCGGACGTGGTTTGGCATGGCGCCGGTTCCGAGCCGATATTCGCCGCCATCAACGACGCATTGCGCGAGCACGCCATGGCGCTTTCGTCGCGGTTCATCGAAAATCCGCCCTGGGCCGCGTTGGGCCTCAAGGGTCTAATAACCGCCCATCCGCTGGGAGGTTGTCCCATCGGCGAAGGTCCCGGATCCGGGGCCGTAAATGAGTTCGGAGAAGTATTCGCGAACGACGGCTCGCTGCTGAAGGGGCTGAGCGTGACCGACGGCGCCTTGGTCCCCTCCGCGCTGGGAGTGAATCCGCTGCTGACCATTTCGGCTCTGTCCGAGCGCATCGCGGAGCATCGGATTTCCGAGTTGGCGCAGGGCTGAGGCGTGGTATAAGGTTGTCGAGAGGGCTCATCCATGAATCGACGGTCTTTCCTTGCCGCCTCGGCGGCCATGAGCGGCGGCTTTCTTCCCGGCGGCCTCGCGCCGGCGCAAGCGGCGGACCCGGAGCGCCAGTTCCAACTGGGCTGCGTTACGTACAACCTGCTCAAGGATATGGATCTCGAAACCATCATCCACACTCTCGAGACCACCGGGCTGGCGGCCGTCGAGTTGCGAACCACCCACAAGCACGGCGTGGAACCCTCCATCGGTCCGGATGCCCGCGCCGCCGTGCGGGAACGGTTCACGCGTACCAAGGTTCGGCTGCTGAGCTACGGCACCGAATGCGAATTCCAATCGCCGGACGCCGCCGTTCGCCAGCACCAGGTCGAGATCGGCAAGTCGTTTGTGGACCTGGCCCGCGATACCGGCGCCATCGGCGTCAAGGTCCGCCCGAACGGCCTTCCCCAGGGCGTGCCGTACGAGACCACCATCCGGAATATCGGGCAGGGCTTGCGCGATCTGGGCGAGTACGGCCAATCGAAAGGGATCGAAATTTGGATGGAGGTTCACGGCCCGTCCACCAGCGAGCCCAAAACCGCGTTTGACATCCTCACCGCCGCCGGCCATAAGAACGTCGGCGCCTGCTGGAACTCCAATCCGACCGACGTCAAGGATGGCTCCGTGAAGCAGGCTTTCAACCTGCTCGGGCCGTTCATCCGCAACGTACACATCGTGGACCTGTACAATTCCTACCCCTGGCGCGAGTTCTTCCACCTGCTGGCCGCTTCGGGCTACAAACGGTACACGCTGGCCGAGGTAGCCGAAAGCGCGGACACGGTGCGCTTTCTGCGCTACTACAGCGCGCTGTGGCATGAGTTGACAGCCTGAGGAGACGCCGTGAAACCACTTGATCGACGATCGTTTCTGACTGCGGCAGCCGCGCTGGCGCCGGCGGCGCTCGCCCAGACGCCGCGCGACTGGACCGGCCAGCAGCCGCTCCGCTACACCGATCCGGACCTGATCGCGCTCGACAAGCGCTTCGAGAAATACGTGATCGGCAACACCCCGATTCAGCGCCTGTGGACCGGGGCTTTCTGGGCCGAAGGTCCGGCCTGGAACGGAGTCGGCCGGTACCTGCTGTGGAGCGATATCCCCAACAACCGCCAGATGCGCTGGCTGGAGGAGGACGGCCATACCAGCGTCTTCCGGTTCCCGTCGGAATACAGCAACGGCAACACCTTCGATTACGAGGGCCGGCAAATCTCCTGCCAGCACGGGATGCGCCGCGTGGCGCGTTACGAGCCGGACGGCACGGTGACCACCATCGCGGACCACTGGCAAGGCAAGCCGCTGAACTCGCCGAACGATCTGGTGGTGCATCCCGATGGCGCCGTCTGGTTCACCGATCCGACCTATGGCATCCAGGGCAACTACGAGGGCTTCCAGGCGCAGCCGGAAATCAAGGATGCGGTCTACCGCGTCGACCCCAAAACCGGGAAAATGGACAAGCTGACCGACGAGCTGGACAAGCCCAACGGGATTTGCTTCTCGCCCGACTACAAGAAGGTCTACATCTGCGATACGGGCGACCCGCGCGACATTCAGGTCTTCGAGGTGGTGGACGGCAAGACCATTCGCAACAAGCGCCAGTTTACGAACATGGCGATGCCCGGAAAAGGGCCGGGACTGGCCGACGGAATTCGCTGCGACGTGGACGGCAACGTGTGGGCCGGCGCCGGCCGCGGCGGGCCGGGCTACGACGGTGTTCACGTCTTCACGCCGGCGGGCGAGCGCATCGGCATGATCGTGCTCCCGGAGATTTGCGCCAACATCTGCTTCGGCGGCGCCAAACGCAACCACCTGTTCATGGCCGCCAGCCAGTCTCTATACTCGGTGTACGTGGGGACGCGCGGAGCGCACATCGCATGACTCTCGATGCATCGCGGCGGGATTTCATGAAGCGCGCGGCGGCTGGCCTGACCGTGGCCGCGGGCGTGCCCGCCCAACCGAAAAAGGCGCCGAACGGGCCGGTCCTGGCCTACGTCGGCGCGTACAGTTCCCCGCAAGGACCGGAGGGCAGCCGGGGCCGTGGCGAAGGCATCTACTTGTTTGAAATGGACCCTGCGAACGGGAACTTGAAACAGCGCGAACTCTTTCCGGAGGGCATGAACCCGTCCTGCCTGGCTCTCGACCCTTCCCGAACGCACTTGTACGCAGCCAACGAGACCTCGACTTTTGGGGGCGCGGCCTCCGGCTCGGTGAGCGCATTTTCCATCGACCGCCCCACCGGGCGCCTGACCTTGCTGAACACCGTCAGCTCGCAAGGGGCCGGGCCCGCCCACCTGAGCGTGCATCCGTCGGGCAGGTACGTGCTCGTGGCCAACTACGCCGGCGGGACCATCGCGGTCCTTCCGATAAAGCCGGGCGGTTCGCTCGGCGCCGCGAGCGACATAAAGGAGGACAAGGGAAGCTCGGACCCGTCCAAGACGGGCAGCAGCGCGCCTCCCGGAAGTTTCGCGATCAGCGGCCACGAACATCCTCACGCGCACATGATCCAGGCCGATCCCTCCGGCAAGTTCGTCCTGGCGACCGACCTGGCCCTGGACCGGATCAACGTCTGGAAGTTCGACCTGGAAACGGGCAAGCTCTCCGCGAACTATCCCGCATCGGTATCCGTGCCGCCCGGCGACGGACCGCGGCATTTCGCCTTTCATCCGAATGGCCACTGGGTCTTTTCGATCCAGGAAGAATCCTCCACCATCATCCGGTTCGATTGGGATGCCGCGCACGGAACCTTGACGCCCAGGCAGACCATTTCCAGCTTGCCCGCCGGCTTCAAAGGCACCGATTACACGTCTGAGATCATGGTCTCGACCAACGGGAGATTCCTCTACGCGGGCAACCGGCTGCACGATAGCATCGCCGTCTTTTCCATCGGTCCGGCGGGGTACTTGATGTTCTCTTCCGAGGAATGGACGCGCGGCGATTACCCGCGCAGCTTCAACTTCGACCCCACCGGGCGCTTTCTCTATTCGTGTAATCAGAGAGCCGACGCCATCACCGGTTTTCGCGTCGATCCAAACAGCGGCCGGCTGGCCTTCACCGGCCAATATGTAGCCGTGGGCACGCCTTCGTGCATCGTTTTCCTGGGTGGGAAGTAGGGGATCAAATCTCCAACGAGCCCGCAGGCCGGCGCGAACGACAGACTCCCAGCAACGCGCCGTCGAGTTCATTGTGAGGCGACTTCGCGTAACTTCACGGCAAGCAACTCGCCGGTTTCCGCGTCGATGAGGAAGCGTTTGTATTGCAAAGGGTCCGCGGCAAGCTGTGCAAAACTCGTTAGTTGGCTAACGTCTCGCGGCAGGCTGAGCGTGATGTTCCAGACCTCACGACCCTTGTACGTGTCCCTTTCGATCTCCTCCAGATTGGACGAGGCTTGGCTGAGCATGTCTGCCGCCCCCTGTCTTGCAACCTGAAAGACGGCGCCGGCGGCGCGGCTGGTGCTGGCGCTCGTGCCGGAGGCGCAGGCGCACCCGGTGTCGGCGCGCAGGCCGGAGCTGCCGCCGCAGCCGGTGCTGGTCGCGCCGGTCGTGACATGTCCAGATACTTCCTCTGGCCGAACACGCCGGAAGGCCAATTACAATTCATGGTCGACATGGCGAACATCGTGCGGAAGGGGCCTCATGGGGCGGGCCTTTTCTATTGGGCGCCTGAGAGGGCCATCTGGACCTCCGACGGCAATCCCGGTCCGGCCGTTTTCACGCTGGACTACCTGACGAAGCTCACGAAGCGTCCCGAGAGCCACGTGCCAATCCAGATCAATCCCTGATTGGCCCCAGGTGGGTGCTATCCGAATCTATTCAAAATCGCCAATCCGGTGTTGCTGCTGGTTGCGTCATCCGTTAAGCCTTCCTGGATTTCGGCCCACGGATCACTTTCCTGCGCCCAACGCCAATCGCCAGCTTTGCAAGCGCCCGGTAAGAGCGACGTAGTCCGGAACGAAGGACTGCATGAGGCCTTCTGCTCTAACTGAAGTCCTACGAAAACAATGGAGCGCAACGCCCATCCGGATTACTTCCCCACAACGCGCCAACGTCCGCCGATGCCCTCAATCCACCAATCGTCTCCCTGCCCCACCGCGTAAACGTCGCCGGCGCTTCGTCGCGCGCGAACGCGACCGTCCTTTCGAAGCCCCGCGGCCCGGTGATGAGAACCCGGACGCGGCCCCGGAAACGCGTCCGCGATCCGGGCTTCGAACGGCTGGGCGACGCGCGGGCCGGCGGCCTCAACGGCCGCCGCGATGCGCTCACGGCCGGCGGCGGAGATTCCCTTTCAGTCGAAGACGGTCAGGGGCAT
>PLGA01000513.1:0-3017 GCA_003139735.1 Bryobacterales bacterium
TGGGCTCTTATGTCGCGCACCCCACCGAAGAAGGCAGGCCACAGAAAACGATGGCCTGCCCCACTAATCCTGCGCCGCGTAGTATCCCTTGCGCCAACTGGCCTGCAATTTCGGAAGGCCGCGGGGCGGGACCACCATCACCTTCAAATTATGATACCGGCCGTCGCGCGTCTCGCTCGATGGCGAGAAGCCCAGCAGATACCGGTTCCGCAGCTCCACGCTGATCTTGGTAATCGGGTCGATGGCGTCCTGTCCGTAAGGCACCACGCGGCCGCCCGAATCTTCCGTCATCTGCCGCAAGTACCACGGTCCATCGCGCTCCTGATCCTCCACCAGAATGGCGTAGATCAGCGCGTCTCCCTCCAGGACCATGTTGCGCATCTCTTTCAGCGTGTACCGGCTGTTGTTTTCGCCGCCGTCGGAGATGATCAGCAGCGCCTTGCGGGTCAGCTTGGATTTTTTCACCTCTTGAAGGCCCATCACCACGGCGTCGATCAGCGCCGTGCTGCCGCTCGACTTGCTGAACACCAGGTCCTCTTGAAGCCGGCCTAATCCAGGCCCTAGCGGCACCACCAGTCTGGGGCGGTCGTCAAACTCAATCAAGAAGAACTCGTCCTCCCGGTTTGCCGTCTGGAAGAACGTCTGCGCCGCGATGCGCGACTTGCCCAGCCCTTTTCCCATGCTCCCGCTGACATCGTAGATCAAGCCGAGCGCCAGCGGCTCATCTTCCATGGCGAACTGGGTGATGGTCTGTTCCACGCCGTTGTCGAAGACCCGGAAATTCTCCTTTTCGAGACCGGTCACGGGGCGGTTCATCGGATCGGACACGCTGGTGGGGACCAGCACAAGGTTGGTATCGGCGCGCAGAACGGCTCCCGATTGGGCAGGCTCCTGGCTGGCCGCGATGCCCGCCAGGAGACTCAGACCGAGCGCCGCTCCGGCGATTTGCCGCGAAACCATCGCGCCCCCCCCTACAACAGTATAATCTTGCACTGATTGTACTGAGCCTTGACAAAGCTTGGAAATTCATGGATATTTAGATCGATGGCTAATTAGCCGCCAGCCTAACGATTCTGGTGAGCAGCAATCAAACATTCCGGGCACTGGCCGATCCAACCCGTCGGGAGATCCTTGACCTGCTTCGCAGGGGCGAGATGACGGCCGGCGCGCTGGCTGAGAAATTCGATATGACCAAGCCGTCCATGTCGCATCACTTCGCAGTGTTGAAGGACGCGGATCTCATTACCAGCCGCCGCGACGGGCAACAGATTTGGTACGGGCTGAACACCACAGTAGTGCAGGACCTCATGGCGTGGGCAATCCGCCTCGTGGAAGACGGCAGGAAGAACGGGGGGAAACCAAAATGACTGGCAAATACTACTATGCGGCTGGAATTCTGCTGACCGCAGCGGCATTGGCGGCGACCGTGATCGCGTACCCGCAGCTGCCGGATTCGGTCCCGACACATTGGAACATACACGGAATACCCAACGGCTACAGTCCCAAATGGACCCTCTATCTGTTCGGTCCCGGACTCATGGCTGGGATCGTGTTGCTCACGCGGCTGCTGCCCTGGCTCTCGCCGAAACACTTCGAAGTAGAAAGCTTTCGGTCCACCTACATTCAGATGATGCTGATGATGGCCGGCATGTGGGCTTATCTCGATGGGGTGATGCTTTGGGCGGGCGTCGGCCACAGCGTGAACGTGAGCCGGGCTGCTCTCGGCGGTGTCTGCCTGCTTTTCGCCTTGCTGGGGAACGTGATGGGGAAGGTTCGCCGAAACTTCTACATCGGCGTGCGGACGCCGTGGGCTCTGGCCAGCGAGCGCGTTTGGAATGCCACCCACCGACTCGCGGCAAAAACGTTCGTAGTGGGCGGCCTGGCAGGTCTCGCGCTCATCGCCATGGGCCTGAGCGGTTGGCCGCCTTTTGTGGCCCTGATGGTGGGGGCGCTTGCTCCCGTAGTGTATTCGCTGGTGTTCTCTAAACGGCTCGAACGGCGGGGAGAACTTTGAACTGGAATTTCAGGGATTGGAGAATTCACGCGCAAATGTGGAAAAGACCGATAATGGGCGCAGTTAGCTTTTCCCGGAGGTTGCTTATGCGGAAGTGGATACGGACGGTCGCTCTCGCGGTGTTCGCGGCGGGCGCGCTGCTGGCCCAGGATATCACCGGCACTTGGCAAGGCACCCTGACCGTGCCGGCCGCCAAACAAGACCTGCGGATCGTGATGAAGGTCTCCAAGGCGGATGCGGGCGGCTTGAAGGCTGCCATGTACAGCATCGACCAGGGAGGCGGCCCCATCGCCGGCACGGTCACCGTGCAGGGTTCGGCCGTAAAAATCTCAGTTCCGGGGATCGCGGGCACGTATGAGGGGAAGCTGGATTCGGACGGCGTCTTCCTGGTGGGCACTTGGACTCAGGGAGGGGCGCCAATGCCCCTGAACCTCAAGCACGTCTCCGAAGAGGCCGCGTGGCCCATTCCAGCGCCTGCCGCCCGTCCCAAGCCGATGGCCGCGGACGCGGACCCGGTGTTTGCGGCCGCCTCCATCAAGCCGAGCGACCCTTCGGCGCAGGGCAAAGGATTCACGGTCCGCGGCAGTGAGTTCCGTACCATCAACACGTCTCTGAGCGATATGGTGGTTTTCGCCTATGGGCTTCATCCCCGGCAGATCGCCGGCGGGCCGGCATGGCTCGAATCCGACAAGTTCGAAGTGGTCGCCAAGCCCGACGGGGAAGGGATGCCCAACGACAAGCAGTGGAAGATCATGCTACAGAAGCTGCTGGCGGATCGCTTCAAGCTCACCTTCCATCGCGATAAGAGAGAGCTATCCGTCTACGCGCTCCAGGTTGGAAAGACGGGGCCGAAGCTCACCAAAAGCGCAGGCGATCCGAATGGGCTTCCGGGCCTGTTCTTCCGCGGACTCGGCGTCTTGCCGGCCACCAATGCCACCATGGCGGATTTCGCCGGCACTATGCAGTCCGTCGTGCTCGATCGGCCGGTGGTGGACCAGACGGG
>PLGA01000513.1:3048-19204 GCA_003139735.1 Bryobacterales bacterium
ATCCAGGAGCAACTGGGGTTGAAACTGGTCGCCACCAAGGCGCCCGTCGACGTCCTGGTCGTGGACCACGTGGAAAAGCCCTCCGCGAACTAACGGAGCCGCGAACGGGGCGCAACCGCTCTCTTACGTTCGCNNGGCTCGGAATCGCGGCTCGGAATTGCGGCTCGGAATTGCCTTTCATTCCGAAGGCGCGTAGTATCCGCGCCGCCAGAAGGCCCGCAATGCCGGAAGTCCGCGCGGCGGAACGATCTTCACCTGCACGGGATGATAACGGCCGTCGCGTTTCGGCGCGCTGGGCGAATACCCCAGCACATAGCGGTTGCGCAACTCCACGCCAATCTTCGCCGCGATGTCCGGAATATCCGGTCCCTCCGCCGGCAACTGCCGGCCGCCCGATTGCTCCGCGATCTCCGTCAGCAGCCCCGGTCCGGCGACTTCCTCCGGCGTGGCCGCGCCCCCGTATATTCCGATGGCGTAGATCATGACGTCGTTTTCGCGCACCATCTTCTTCAACTCGGCCTCGGTGTACCGGCTGCAGTTGTCGCCGCCATCGGAAATGATCAGCAGCGCCTTGCGGCTAATGGACGATTTCTTCAACTCGTGCATCGCCAGGATCACGGCATCGAGCAACGCTGTGCGCCCTTTCGACTCCGAAAACGTAAGCTGATTCTGGATGTCCTGGGTGTTGCCGGTAATCGGAACCACCAGCCTCGGCCGGTCGCTGAACTCCACCAGGAAGAATTCGTCTTCCGGATTGGCGGTCTGGAAAAACGCCGCCGCGGCCTGGCGCGAAAGACGCAGTTTGGTCCCCATGCTACCGCTGGTGTCGAATACCAGCCCGACCGCCACCGGCGCGTCCTCCTGGACGAACGCCGTGACGGTTTGCTCCACGCTGTCGTCGAAAACGCGGAAGTGTTCCTTTTCCAGGCCGGTCACGGGCCTGTTCATCGGGTCGCAGACCGTTACGGGAACCAGCACCAGGTTGATGTCGGCGCGCAGGTTGGCTCTTGGCGGGGCCGTGTCAGGCGTGGCTTTCGGCCGCTCGACCATGGCGACCTGCCCCGGCGCCGGTGTGGCCAGCCCCAACGCCAGAGCGGCAATTGCCGCCGCGACATCCCGCCGCCAGATCATCCCCAATTCCTCTGGTTGGTATTGTACTGCGACTTTCGCCCGCCGTCGATAGAAGAAGTGTCGTCTAGTACCAACCAAAGTCCGCGCCCGGGGATTTCGTGTACAATCGTAGTTTAGTGGAGGTGGGTCTTCTCGAGTATCGGGCGAGCCACAACGGCGAATCTCGGTCCCTCGGTAGTCCGTTCCGTCCCGCGCGCCCTTTTTTCCCTTCTTTTTCCTGACGATTGCCGCGTCTGCGGCGCCCCTTTGAACGAAATCTCGCGCGTGCCGGTCTGCCGCGCATGTCTCGGTGGCTTGCGGCCGCTCGAGGCGGAGTTCTTTTGCGCCAGTTGCCGGACGCCGTTTTTGAACGCTTTTCCGCTCGATTTCGATGGCCGTTGCGCCCTTTGCCGCGCCGGGCTTCGAGGTTTCGACGCCGCCTATTGCTTCGGCGCTTATGAGGGACCCCTCCGCGAACTGGTCCACCTCTTCAAGTACGGCAAAGTCAGGTCCCTGGCGCGTCCGCTCGGGAATCTCCTGGCCGCGGCGCTGCCCCTCGACGAATCCTTCGACGCCATCGCGCCCGTGCCCTTGCACTGGCGTCGCCAATGGCAAAGGGGATTCAATCAATCCGAGCTGTTGGCGCGCAATATCGCCGGCCGTACCGGCATTCCGGTGGTCCTGGCCCTGCGCCGTCTGCGCTCCACTTCCGCCCAGGCTGGTCTCAACAATGCCGGCCGCCGTCAAAACGTGGCCGGAGCGTTCGCTTGCCGGCGCGGCGCCCGATGGGCCCGGCGGATTCAGGCGAAACGCATCCTTCTGGTCGACGATGTGATGACCACTGGTTCCACCGCGGCCGCCTGCGCGCTGGCTCTCAAACGCGCCGGAGCCGCCAGGGTCGCGCTATTGACCGTGGCCCGCGTCGACCGGCGCATGGACGCCTCGCGCGCCGCCGCGCATTCTACAAAGGGGGAACTCGTCTGAATGGCAAGCGATCGTCTGCAACGGCCGGTCCTGGTACTGAACGCCAGCTTTGAGCCGATCAACATCTGCGCGGCGCGGCGCGCCCTGGTCCTGGTGCTCAAGGGCGTGGCGGCGGCGGAGGAGCAATGCCTCAACACGGTCGTTCACTCCGCGCGCGCAGCCTCCCCGCTGCCATCCGTCATCCGGCTGCTTGAGTACCGCCGCATCCCCCACCAGACGCGGTCCCTCTCGCGCAAGAACATCCTCATGCGCGACCGCTACACCTGCCAGTATTGCCATCGCACGCTGCCTTCCGGCGAGCTGACTTTGGATCACGTCATCCCGCGGTCGCGCGCCGGCGAGTCGGCCTGGGAGAACCTGGTGGCCTGCTGCCATGCCTGCAACAACCGCAAGGGCAGCCGCACTCCCGAGGAAGCCGGCATGAAACTGGCGCGCCAGCCCAAGCCCTTCAGCTTGCACACCAGCCGCCACCTTATGCGTATGCTGGGCCGAAGCGACGCCCAGTGGCGCAAGTACCTGTTCTACTGAGGCTGCCCATCCCCCTCACGTGACCGCGCGCTCCGCGTGGTAGGAACTGCGCACCAGCGGGCCCGATTCCACGTGAGCGAAACCCATCTCATAACCGGCCCGGCGCAACTCCTCGAACTCCCCCGGCGGTACGTAGCGCACCACGGGCAAGTGCCTGGGCGAAGGCCGCAGGTACTGCCCGATCGTTAGAATCCCGACGTGGCGCGCGCGCAGGTCGCGCATCGTTTCGAGCGCTTCCCCGTTGGTTTCGCCCAGTCCGAGCATCAGCCCGCTCTTGGTGGGGATGTGCGGCGCCAGTTGGCCGGCATACGCCAGCACGTCGAGCGACCGCTCGTAGCGCGCCCCCAGACGCACCTGGCGGTAGAGCCGCGGCACGGTTTCGGTGTTGTGGTTGAAGACGTCCGGCGCGGCCTCCATCACGGTTTCGACGGCCGAATGGCTGCCCTGGAAATCGGGAGTCAGCACTTCCACCCCGCAACCCGGCACGCGCTCCCGGATGGCCCGGATCGTCAGCGCGAACAGCTCGGCGCCGCCGTCCTGGCGATCGTCGCGGTTGACGCTGGTGATCACCGCGAATCGCAGCCCCATGGCTTGCACGGCCTCGGCCAGGCGGCGCGGCTCGTCGTAATCCACCGGCAGCGGGGCCCCCTTCTCCACCGCGCAGAAGCCGCAGCGCCGCGTACACACGTTACCCAGGATCATGAACGTGGCGGTGCGGTGGTTCCAGCATTCGCCGACGTTGGGGCAGGCCGCGCTCTCGCACACCGTGTGCAGCCGAAGCTTCTCGATGAGGCCCTTCACATCCCGGTAATTCTCCCCCCCCGGCGCCGGAGCGCGCAGCCACTTGGGCCGTTCGAGGGGGCCGATTGGGGCGATAGACACCAGCACTCTGATTCCATTCTAGCGGAGGCGGCCCTTGACGCGGAGACGCAGAGACGCGGAGGAANNGGTCTTCTCCGCGTCTCCGCGTCTCCGCGTCAAACTCCCTCTCTGCCACAATAGAATTCATGGCGGACAAGGGCCATATTTCGGAATCCACCCGGCGCGACGGCATGCTCGGCGGAATGAGGTTCTGGTTCGTCCTGGGACTGCTCGCGCTGCTGGTTTTGTGCCTGGCGTTCTCCTGGAACACGCGCGACGCCATGGCTCACCTTTCCTTCCTGAGGGGTTCGAATGCAGCCGGCCCGAACTCTCAGCTGGTGGATCTGCGCCCCTGGCAGACTGCCCAGATCCTCGCGGCTCTGGCCGTTACCGCCGAAGAGACCGAGCTCGCGCGCGCGGCCGAGCGCAACGCCGACCACGAAGTGGACCAAGCCTTCGCCGCGGCCCTTCGCGAGGCCGGCATGAAGCGGTCTGCCCTGACCGGCGAGGCGCTGGCCCTTTCGCAAAAGGTCGCGCGGATCCAGCAGACCGTCAATGACGAACAAGCCCGCGTGGACAGCCTCACCAAAGCTGCGAAGCCCTCCTCCGCGCCCGCCACCGACACAAGCGACCTCGATGTCGCCAAGGCCCAGCTCGGGCTCGACTCCGACGAACTGGCCGACGCGCAACAGGATCTGGCCCGCGCCGGCGGCGACGACCGCGAACGCATCCAGCGGGAGCTCGCCGCGCACGAAGCCTCCATGAAACAATACGACGCGCAGGCCTCCAACCCCGCCGAGGGCGCCGTGGTTTCGGCCCAACGCCGCGGTAGCTTGGCCGGCCGCGTCAACGCCTGGCTCGATCAACGCACCCGCTATCAGTTAGTCGAGCAGGCCGTCCAGCAAGCCGACGCGGATGCCGCCGCGCTCGCCGTCAAGCACGAGGCAACCGAGAGTCAGGGCAACGTCGCCGCGTCCGCCGGCTCGCAGGCAGCCTCCGCCGATAGAGCCGCCATCCTTGCCAACCTCAAGGACCGTAGCGCGCGAAGCCAGCTTCTGGCCATCTACGACGACCGCATCGAGAGCCACAAGCAACTCGGCGCCATCTACCGGAAGTGGGACGCTCAACTGCTGCTGCAGCATCGCATCGTTCTGCATCTCATCCTGCAGTCTCTCGCCCTGATTGCCTTCATCCTCGTTTGCGTCATCCTGCTCGACGCCCTCGCCGTTCACTTCGTGGAGCGCCCCACGCTCGACCGGCGCCGGGCGCACACCCTTCGCGTCGTCTTCAAGCTGGGTACGCAACTCACCGGCGCCCTACTCGTCCTGCTCGTGGTCTTCGGCGTCCCCAGCCAAATGCCCACCATCCTCGGCTTCACCACCGCCGGCCTCACGGTCGTCTTGCAGGATTTCATCATCGCCTTCTTCGGCTGGTTTGTCCTGATGGGCAAGAACGGCATTCGCATCGGCGACCGCGTGGAGATCAACGGCGTGGCCGGCGAGGTAGTCGAGGTCGGCCTTTTCCGCACCAGCATGCTCGAAACCGGCAACTGGACCGACAAGGGCCAACCCACGGGCCGGCGCATCGCGTTCCTGAACAGCTTCGCCATCCGGGGCCAGTATTTGAATTTCTCGACCACCAGCCAGTGGATGTGGGACGAGATCCGGTTCGGCATCCCCGCGGCCGGCGACGCGCACGGCCTGATCGAGCTGATCCGTAAGGCGGTGGTCGAGGAGACCGACGCGGACACCAGCCTGGCCGAGGCGGAATGGAAGCGCGACTCGAGCAAGAGCGCCTTAGGCCAATTGAGCGCGGAACCCGCGGTGGAAATGCGCCCGGGCGCCTCCGGCATCGACATCGTGGTGCGCTACGTCACCCGCGCCACCGATCGCTTCGACACGCGCAATCGCCTCTACGAGCGCGTGGTCGCCCTGCTCCAAAACCCGCCCGCGCCCTCTGAGACCGCCTCCGGCTCTCCGCCCCGGCTTTCTTGACGCCGGCAAAGTCCCGGGGGGCGCGAATTCCGCGCGGTTGTAGAATGGATTGAAATGGATTCCCGCCGAATGTGCCCGCACTGCCGGGCGTTTATCACCACCAAGGACCGTACTTGCCCGTACTGCAATGAGACGGTCGGACCACGCGCGGTCCAGCGCGACGTTTCCGGCCTCATCGGCGGTTTCATTCCGCATGCGCGCTTCAACACCATCCTCATCCTGTTCGTCAATTTCGGACTGTACGTCATCACCTCGATTTACAGCATGCGGTCCGGCGCCGGCGGGGCCATGGACATCGATCCGCAAACGTTGGTGGAGTTCGGCGCCAAGTACGCGCCGCTGATCGCCATGGGGCAGTGGTGGAGACTGGTCACCGCCGGCTTTCTGCACGGCGGCTTGCTCCATATCCTGATGAACTGCTGGGTGTTGTTCGACCTGGGCGCGCAGGTGGAAGACATCTACGGCGCCAGCCGCATGTGGGTGATCTATCTGGTTTCGAGCGTATTCGGGTTCTATGTCAGCATGGTCTGGAATCCGGCCGCCCCGTCGGTGGGAGCGTCCGCGGCGCTGTTCGGGCTGATCGGCGCCATGATCGCGCTGGGCGTGCGCCACCGCAACCCCATGGGGGCCGCGATTCGCGGCATGTATATTCGCTGGGCAGTTTATGGCCTGATATTCAGCCTTATCCCGGGCATCGATATGGCCGCTCACATCGGAGGGATCGTCGCGGGTTTCGGGGTCGGTTACCTGGCCGGCGCACCAGGTCCTGAAGACGCCGCGAGCGAACCGATCTGGAGGGTAGCCGCATGGCTATGTATCCTGGTCACAGTGGTAAGTTTCGTCAAGATGGTTCTCGCCTTCAGTCGGGGTGCGTAGGCGCCTGGCGCGCCGGGCCCGCTCATGCCGGGAGGCCCGCGCCATTTATCGGCGCAATCCAAACTTTGAATTTGTGCTGGCCGCGGGGCCGGGGTAGAATCCAGTGTAATAGCTCGCCGTGGGCGATGTGTTTTTTCATCAAGGGCGAGCCTCAGCGTAAATCCGAATCGATCAAAGGAGTAAGACCAATGCAACGCCTGAAGTGTGTCACCACGGAAGCCATTCTGCTGATGCTATCATTCGCGGCAAGCTCTCAGACGCCCGCGCTGACGCCGGCTTCCACGACGCCGTCCTCGACCACGGCTGCGGCGCCGCCGCCCGCTGCGCCGTCGGCCCTCCCCACTCCGTCGATCACCGGTCCGCTGACTGGACTCCCTCCCGCCATGCTTGACGCCGGACCTTTCGGCAAGATTGCCGTGAACGGCCTGTTCGACGGCGTCGGGATGTGGACTGGAAATTACACCACCGGCGATAACGCCGCCAATGCCGCCTTGGGCAATGGGCAGATCTTTATTCAGAAGACCGACGGCTGGTTTCAGTTCTACCTGCAGGCGGGCGCTTACAACATACCGGCTCTCGGGACGCCCTTCCTTGCCACCGACAAGACAATGACGGATCTCTACGGCCCTGTGCCGGTCGGTTTTGTGAAGCTGCAAGCGGGGAAGAATACGTCTTTCCTGGTCGGCGCGCTGCCCACCCTGATCGGCGCCGAGTATACCTTCACCTTCGAGAACATGAACATCGATCGCGGCCTGTTGTGGAACCAGGAAAACGCCGTCAATCGCGGAGTCCAGGTGAATCAGACTATGGGTAAGTTCACCGCTTCGCTCAGTTGGAACGATGGCTTCTATTCCAACCGCTATTCGTGGATGACCGGGTCCCTGACCTATGCCAATGGCCCCCATGCCTTGGCGTTCGTGGCAGGCGGAAACATGGCGCAAACCGCCGTTCAGACCTACGCGACGCCAGTGCAGAACAACAGCAGCATCTATAACGTCATCTACACCTACAACAAGGGGAACTGGATCATCCAGCCGTACTGGCAATACACCAGCGTGCCCACCGACGCCAAAATCGGCGTGGTTAAGGGCGCTACCACCGATGGCGCCGCGATTCTGGTGAGCCGCGCCCTCGGCAAGGGTTTCTCGCTTCCGTTCCGTTTCGAGTATATTGGCAGCTCGGGGAGCGTTGCCCAAAATTCCGTCAATCTGATGTACGGTCCGGGCAGCGCCGCCACCTCGTTCACTCTTACGCCCACTTATCAACACGCGGGCTTTTTCGTTCGCGGAGACCTCGCTTACGTTCACGCCAGCAGCGTCGCGCCGGGTTATGGCTTCGGCCGGTCCGGCATGAGCCAAAGCGAGCCGCGGGCCATGGCTGAATTCGGATTCCTTCTTGGCAACAACGTCGTCGAGGAGGTCAAGAAGAATTAGGCGGGACGATTGAGCGGGGAAAACCATGAGATGGCTGTTAAACGGTGGTTGTGAGCGCCCAAGCCGTTGCCGTTCTTCGCGCCATGCGGGGGCGCCTGTTCGGATGCCTGGAACGCGATGCTCCTTTTTCGCTCGATCCGGGCTGGAACGATCCCGTGCCGCAGCGCGTGGCGGAAGAGTTGCATGATGCGGGCCTCATCGAAATCGATGAGTCGGCCCCGATAGGCGCCCCTTACTCCTTCCGCATTTCCGCAGCCGGTCTGGCGTACTTGGAGTCGATTCCGCCCGTGGCGGACCGAAACGATCGAATTGGAGAGACAACATAATGGACAAAAACACAGCGGAAATGAAACCCACGTTAGGTTTGACCGGGCTGACGATGAACGCCATGGCGCTCATCGCGCCGGGCGCCTTTCTTTGGCTGACCTTCTTTATTCAAGCGACTACGGGCGCCACCGCGCCGGCCATGTGGTTGGGCATCTTCCTCGCCCTTCTGCTCTGCCTGGCGACCGCCGTGTGCTACGCGGAGATGGCCAAGCTGTATCCCGGCACCGGCAGCTCGTACTACTTCGCGGAACAGTCGTTTCTGAATCACGACAAAGCCTGGCCGTATGCGCGGCTTGCGAAGTTCATCGTCGGCTGGGGCTCTCACTTGTACTACTGGATTTACCCCGGCGTGATGGTGGCCGTGATGGGCATCCTGTGCGGCTACCTGGCCGGCACGCTCTGGCCCAACCTGATGAGCGCGTCCAATCCGGGACTCGCGTTCATGATGATCGTTGCCGTGGTCTTCTCCTTCGGCGTGGCTTACATCGCCAGCCGGGGCGTAAACGGCTCGACTTCCGTCAACATCGCGATCAATGTGATTCAGATCACAGCCCTGGTGGTCTTCTCGGTATTAGCTCTCGGTTATCGCGCGAATCACCCGCCGGGAAGCGTGGCTTATCAGTTCGATTCCACTTCCGGCGAGGCGTACACCTACGAGTTTTCGACGCATAAGGAGACCGCCGCCGGCGCGACCACCGACGTCATCGATCGCGATTCGGCCGGCGTTCCCAAGCCCAAGCTGGACGCGGCCGGTAAGCCCACGCCCTATCTGATTTCCTACCCGGACAAGGACGATAAGGGCAATTTCCTGAGCCATGCCAACGCGGCGTCGGTAATCTCGGCGCATAACTGGGGCTTTGCCTTCGTGCAGGCCACGGTGGCGATCCTGATTCTGGTCGGGTTCGAATCGGTCACCTCCATGGGGGGCGAGGCCAAGAACGCCAAGAAGCACATTCCCATCGCGGTGATCCTCTCCCTGTTGGTGCAGGGGCTGGTCTGTTACCTGTTCGAGTATTTCGCCGCGAACTACTTTCTGAATAGCGGATATACTATGCAGAGCGCGTCGGGGTCGGCCGCTCCTATCGGCGACATGATGGTGATGGTGGGCGACGCGCTCTTCGGCGCGGGCAACGGCCGCACCTTCATGCTGGTGGAGGCGTTCACGGTGTTCCTGGCGATCATCGGGACCACGCTTTCCTGCATGAACACGGGCGCGCGCGTCACCTACGCCATGGGTAAGGACGAGGAAGTGCCGGAGCATTTCGGCATGCTGCATTCCAAGAATCTGACGCCGCACCGCGCCATCTGGACCCTGGCCATCATCTCGGCCGTGGTCGGATGCGTGGCCCTCACGTTCGCTTTCGGAGACGCCGGCGCCCCCACGGATGCCGCCATCAAAGCTCTGCCGCAGGGCTTCTTTTCCAGCTTCGGCTACACCACGCACGACGGCATGGCGGCCATGCCAAACACGCTGCTCATGATCACGCTGGCCTCCAACTTCGGCACGTTCCTGCTGTATGCGTTGAGTTGCATCACTTGCCTGGTGGCTTACCATAACCATCCGAATTTCAAAATGGTGCGCCACTTCCTGATCCCCGTATTCGGAGTAGTGGCCAACCTGGGCTGCATGATCTTCTACCTGATCGGGCCGTTTATGGGCTTCGGCACGGTCAAGGAGCCGCTGCTGGCCCTGGGAATCGCGCTCGTCTGGGCGATTTACGGAGCCGTGTATTTCCTCAAATCGAGCAAGGCTAAGGGGCGGACCACGCTGGTAACCGAGAATGGTGAGGCCGGTGTCCGCGCCTAGCTTGGGCGCGCGCCCTCTGAGCGCCGTGCTGGACGTGAGCTTCGCGGAACGGACCGACGCCGGGAGGGAGCGCGAGAACGACGAAGACTATTTAGGCCATGCCGCGCCCGCGACTCCCTCGCGGGCGCGGTCGCATGGCTGGCTGTTCGCCTTGGCCGATGGCGTGGGAGGCCAGGACCGCGGCGAGGTGGCTTCGCGCGAGGCCGTGGAAGACATCCTGGCCGGCTTCCACGCCGCGCCCGCCGGAGAACCGCCCGCGGCTCTGCTCGCGCGGTTGGCGCAATCCGCCAACCTGCACGTCTACGAACTGGGCAAGAGTACCGGCCCCGGCGGCGTGTCGATGGCCACCACGCTGGTGGCCTGCATCCTGCGGCACGACCGCGTGACCGTGGCGCACGCCGGCGATTCCCGCTGCTACCTGATCCGCAACGGCCATGCCGAAGCTCTTACGCGCGACCATACCGTGGCCCGCGACCAGGCGCGTCTGGGCGTGATTTCCGCCAAGGAGGAGGCCGAGTCGGCGTCGAAGCATTTGCTGACCCGTTCGCTCGGCGCCGGCCTCTTCGTCAACGTCGATATCGCCGAACACTCGCTCGAAGCCGGCGACGCGCTGGCGCTCTGCTGCGACGGCCTGCACAACTCGGTCGCGGGCGAGGACATAGCCGCCGCCGTAGCCGGCGACGCCAGCCTGGAAGACGCCGCCGAACGGCTTGTCGATCTTGCCAATGAACGCGACGGCAGCGATAATATAAGCGTCCAGCTAATCCGTGTGCGGAGCGTGGAACGTGTCGGAATGTATCGCGGGCGGCCCTATAAGCTCCGGTAGGCCAAGCTGGTTCCGATTCCATTCATCCCACGCCGCTCATGCCCTCACTGCACGCAGGCGATCAATTCGATCAATACCGGATTGAGAACCTTGTCGCGCGGAGCGGCATGGCTTCCATTTTTCGGGCCACCGATATGCGCGACGGCCGGCAGGTTGCCATCAAGATCCCCCATCCNNACATCGGCCAAAAGCTCGACCACCCCGGCGTCATGAAGGTGCTGGCGGAGAGCGACGGGCGCCAGGTCTACATGGTGATGGAGTGGGTGGAGGGCCAACTGCTTCGCAAAGAGTTGGGCGCGGCCGGCAAGTTTCCGCCGGAACGCGCCATCAAGATTGCCGTGGCCGTGGCCGACACGCTCGACTACATTCACCGCAACGGCGTCGTGCACCGCGATCTGAAGCCGGAGAACATCATGATCGACGGCGAGGACCGCATCAAGCTGATCGATTTCGGAATCGCCGGCCAGGTGGGCGCCAAGCGCTTGACCTTCGCCAAGCTCACCCAGGTGGCCGGCACTCCCGACTACATTTCCCCGGAGCAGGTCAAGGGAAAGCGCGGCGACGGGCGCAGCGATATCTATGCGCTGGGCGTGATGCTCTACGAGATGCTCACCGGAAAAACGCCCTTTCCCGGCAACAACCCGTTCGCCATCATGAACGAGCGTCTGCTCAACCACCCCATTCCGCCGCGCGAAGTGAACCCCGAGATTTCGCCCGAACTGCAGGAAGTGATTTATCGCGCACTGGAGCGCGAGCCTGAAAACCGCTATTCCACCGCCAACGAATTCGCCTGGGACCTGGAGCACCTGGACCAGGTCGGCGTGACCGACCGCCTGGAGTTGCACGATTGGAAGCGCCGCCGCACGCCCTGGTTGAGGCGGCTATTGTTCTATGTCAGCATGGCGCTGATCCCGATTGTGGTCTTTGGCCTGCTGCTGTGGGTCGCGAAGAAGGGTGGATAGCCGCGGAAGCGGTGCAAGCATGTAATCGGTTCCTGTTCCTGACGCCCGCGTATTCTCGCAAAGAAAAATGGCCACAGATGAACACGGATGAACGCAGATAAGGAGAAGAAAACATCCCGTATAGGAAGAATCCGAAGCGGCTCCGTTCCGGCTCTTATCGGTGTTTATCCGCGTTCATCCGCGGCCAAAACGCGCTTTCCTCGGTCATTGAATCGTGTACGGGGCCTTCAGCGCGAAGGGCGCAATCTCCACGTCGAACTGGCCGCCGTTCGGACCGGCCATCCGATAGGACCCCTGCATCGTGCCCGTGGCCGTCTTGAGGGGGCACCAGGACGAGTATTTGAACGATTCGCCCGGCGCCAGGAGCGGCTGCTGCCCCACCACGCCCGGGCCCTTCACTTCTTCGGAGCGCTCGAGCGCATCCGTAATAATCCAGTGCCGGCTGAGCAGTTGAACCGCCTCCGACCCCAGATTCGTGATGCGGACCGTGTATTCGAACACCCAGGCGCCTTCCAGCGACCGCGAGTTCTCGGGCGAATATCTCGACAGAACCTCGACGCGGATATTGTTGGTAACGGCGTCGGAAACCGGAGCGAGTTCCGGGTGCAGGCTAGGCATACTCCCCGATTCCATGATAGCAAGCGGACCGGCCCGGGCGGTCCGCCGCGTCCTTACCCCAGAAGCGCCGGCAGTTCCGCCGCCGGCGCCCGCAGGCCTACGTAAAACGCGCCGAACAGCGCGTAGACGGCGCTCACTTCATCGAAGCGCATTTCGTAGATCAGCTTCTTAAAGACCAGCGGGTCCTCGGCGAAAAGGTCCACGCCCCACTCCCAATCGTCGAAACCGATGGATCCGGTGATGATCTGCCGCACCTCGCCCGCGTAGCGGCGGCCGATCATGCCGTGCTCGTGCATCAGGCGCTGGCGGCTGGCCATGGGCTCGCGGTACCAGTTGGCCGATTCGCCTCGCCGCCGGTCCATGGGATAAAAGCAGAGGTACTTCGCCGCCGGAATCTCCGGCCATAAGCGCGGCGCCATGGCTTGCCTCTGGCGGGCCAGCACGCTCTCGATCTCGCGGTTCCACTCCTCCGAATGCGGCTCCACGCCGCGGGCGGCCAGCGCGCCGTAAATCTTCGCGGTGGATTCGTACAAGCCCAGCTCGATCACCGAAAGGTAGGACGCCGCCGGCTCCAGAAAATCCGATAACCGCAAACGCGCGATTTCGAGCTCGGTCCGGTTCAGTTCCTCGAAGCTGCGCCGCAAGTGCACCAACATGAGGTCGCCCTTATGGCCGAGCAGCGAGTAGAGAGCGCTCTGGCGGCCATCCGCCGGGCGCTCCATCGCCCCCAGCGCCGCCGCGGCTTCCTCCAGGATTCCGGAACGCTCTTCGGCGGGCAGCGCGCGCCAGGCGGCCCGGCGGAAGCGCATCATCTGGTGCAGCACGCTGGCGCCTTCCACGGTCAGCGGGACGGGGGGCAGCGCGGTTTCAGCGGGCGTCTCGGACATCATAGACCACCATTATAATGAGGTCCGCGGGGCTGGCGGCGCGAACCGAGCTAAGGAAATGGCCAGCAGATGAACACGGATAAACACAGATAAGCAAGAAAAGACATCCTGCCTATGAAAAATCCGGAGTCTTCTTCCGACTCTTATCCGTGTTCATCCGTGTTCATCTGTGGCCAAATGTGTTTTCGCGCCCTGCCCCTTCAGGGCGCCTTCACGGACAACCCGGTCTCAACGGAAAGCTGCCGGGAACGCGGGATGTCGGCGATGCTGACCACGCTCTTGTCGAAGATCGTCATGTCCTGCACCAGCCGGTCCACATCCGCGCCCGCCTCCATGACGATCTCGTGCTCGATCCAATCCGAAAGCGGGATCCCGCGGAAGTACATGCGCTCCTGCAGCACCAGGCTCTTGCGGTTGCGCGTCAGCAAGCGGTCTTCGCGGGCGTAGTGCCTCTGTTCCACGCGGAGTTCGCCCAGGAAGGTCTCGAGCGCCTGCCGCCGCGCGGTCTCCTCGGCGGCCCGCATGGCGCTCTGAAGGGTCGATTCCAGCCCCGCTTTCTCGGCCTTCAACTCTCCATGCCGTTCCGCCAGTCCCTCGCGCTGGCTGGCCAGGCGCTCGCGCTCCTCAGCCAGTTTGACCTCCATGCGCGACTGCATGACGAACCACGCCAGCACGGCGGAAGCTACCGCCGAAAGGCCGGGCACAAGGATCCAGACAAGGGGGTCCATGCGTTCGATGGTACCTGCGAATCCGGGTTAAACGCCAGATATCAAAGGTGAACAACGGGTTGTAACCAACGGGAGCGGGGCCGCCGTCAGCCGCGCTACGGCTTCCTCGCCGCAATCAGCGATTTGGTGATTCCGCAGAAGCGCTCGCGGATCAGCCGCGCGCCGGGAAACAGCCTGCGCATCTCGCCCGGTCCCAGAAGCCGTATATCGCTCAGAAAATGGTGGATATAGAACCGCCGGCGGTCGGGCGTCACGCGCGACAGCCAATTCCAGAAATTGCACCGCGGAACGATAACGCGCTGCCACCGCTTCGGCAGCCAGTGAATGAACGGCGTCAGCAAGTGTTGCTCCACCGGAAACCAGCGGTTCGGCGTCTGGATCCAGTAGCCCCGTCCCACCCGCGCCGCTTCCCGTGCAAAACTCTCCTGGCTGGCCCGCCCGCCCACGTGCTCGATGGCCGAGTTGCTGAACACCACGTCGAACGTCCCGTCGCGAAACGGCAGCCGCCGGCCGTCCCCCGCGACCCGCAACTCCGCCCCCGCCGGCTTCTCGATGGATTGCGGCAGGTTGAGCAGCACCACGCGCGGCGGAACCTCCATCAGCCCCCAGCACTCCGGCGTGCCCCCGATATCGAGCACCAGCGCGCTCGCGCCAATGCCCATCTCGCGCGCGAAACGCCGCATGCGCCGGCGGCGGAAACGCACGGAAAGCGCGCCGATCGCCGCAACCGTATCAGGGCTTGCCATCGCCGCCGAAATCGATCGCCGAATCCACCGCGAATTTGCGGTAGTCGCGGAACTCCACCAGGTTCTTCATGAGCATGGGACCAAGGTTCCGGCTTCGCCCGGTTTCCCCGGACCGCTCCGGCTGATACAACATGTCGGTTTCCGCGCCCGACGGCAGCAGAAACTGGCGCCCGCTCACATCCGCATACCCGTAATCGACCGAGGTGGACGACTCCCGGATCGCAAAACCCGCCGGGATATCGTCCGCTTTCGTGGTCAGGCGCCACACCATGCCGGTATCCTCGGCGATCTCCAGTTCGCCGTGAAATCCCACCACCGCTCTCCGCATGTCCGCGCCCGCTCCATAGGCCAGTACGTAACGGGATTTCGCGCGCGGCACGCGGTACGAATAGACCGCAACCTTGGCCTGGCGCAGCGCCGCCGATTTTTCCCAATGAAACGCGGCGGCCGATTCGGGTTCGAAGATCCAGCGCAAGGTGCTGCCGAACTCGCCTTCGAAAATCGCTCCGCCCACCGACGTCAGATTCAGATCCGAGGTCTTGTTCCCGGCCACAACCACCTTATAGTTCTCCCTCTTGCCGGCATACGTGAGTTGCAAGGTCAGCACGTCGAGGTTCTGCTGCGCGTGCGAATCGTTCGAAGTCCGGTGGATTACCTCCGTGCACACGAAATCCGGCAAAAAATCCGAATATCCGAGGGCCGTCGCGCGAACCTGTTCCAGGAAACGAGCCTGCTCCGCCGCCGTGGGATCCGCCGCCGATGCCATGGCCGCCAAGCCGAGCGCCGCAATCGCAATGCGGATCATCACTTACACTATAGCGGACCCTTGCTTCCCCATTTACGAACGCATACGGGATCTAAGCCCGTAGGGCGACAGAGAATAGCCCATGGCGTGAGCCATGGGAAAGACGCGTGCCCGCCCCGGAGGGGCGAAAGATCCCCCGTTTGAAATCCGACCATCATATCTCTTATACTGAGGTTTAGACGCCCCCTCCGAGTGTACTAGTCGCTGTGCCGGAATCCTTGCACGGACCGGGCTCGGAGCGACCGGATTTCAGAGGAGGTTCTTTCGTTCATGTTACAGACTACGGACACGCTTAGTGTCGAACGGCGGCCCGGCGCTTCAGGCCCCGGCGTGCGCGCGCGAATCGGTTCGATTCTGCGCTTTTTTTCAGGCTTTCTCGCGTTGATCGCTCTGGCTGCGCCTCTCATGGCGCAGGGACAAGAGTCGGGCGGCGAAGCAAACCTCAAGCTGCCCGACCTGGGTTCCGTCACGTTCCTGGGCGGAATCAGCGGCCATAACCTGTTGCTGGGCGGCCTCGTGGTGAGCGCCCTCGGCCTGATCTTCGGGCTGACCATTTACGTGCGCCTGCGCAATCTGCCGGTGCATTCGTCCATGCGGGAAGTTTCCGAGTTGATTTACGAAACCTGCAAGACCTACCTGGCCACGCAGGGCAAATTCCTGATGC
>PLGA01000046.1 GCA_003139735.1 Bryobacterales bacterium
TCGCGCTCAGAGTAGCTGGCGAGCAAGGGGAAACCGGGAAGACGGGCCTGTAAGTACTTGAGGGGATGAGGCAAATATTCTAAGCGGTTTAGTCCAATGCTAAAGGTTTCTTCAGCTTGCGGCCAGCGAAACCTGGCGAAGGCAGGGGCTCCGGAAGCCGCAAGCTGATGAAACCGTGCGGTGAACTAAACCGCAGCCCGAGCGTGGCTCTTTAGTGGGTTTTGCTTTCCGGCGTGGCGGGAGGCGTGGAGAACAGCGGGGTGAGGTATTGGGTTTTGAGAAGGCCTTGGGCGGAACTGAGGCAGGATTGGGCTTGGGCAATGCAAGGACGGCGCAGGTTTGGCGGGTTGGGCGTCGGGAGTATGTCTGGGGGCGTGCGGCGGACCGTCCCCGGATGGCCCTGGAGCGGACGGATAGAGATCCGTGCCGGGAAGGCAAGGCGAGGAGCGGGGCGGTTTTGCATCGGCTGTGGTCATGAGGTGTCCACAGGCAGGGGATCGGGTCCGCGGCATGGCCGCAGAATCTGGATTTGGATCATGGTTCCGATCCGGCATTGGGGACAGAGCCGCGGGTTCCTTCCGGTGAGCGCGGCATAGAAGGCGCGGGAATCGGCGGGCTGAGGAAGAAGGTCGGAGCAGGGAGTTGCCAGCAACCGGCGGCAGCATGCCAACTTGCCGGCGCGATGGCAGTTGGCCAGGAAGCCGTAATAGCGAATGCGTTGAAAACCGGTGGGCAGGGCGTGCAGCAGGAAACGGCGGATGAACTCTTCGGCGGACACGGTCATGACCTTGGGGCGCTGTTGGTGACGGTAGTCTTTCCAGCGGAAGGAAACGCGGCCGTCCTCGAGCGCGACCAGGCGTGCATTGGAAATGGCTACCCGGTGGGTGTATCGGCCGAGATATTCCAGGACGTGTTGCGGACCGCCGAAGGGCGGTTTGGCGTAGACCACCCATTCGGCGGCGCGCAGCGGGGATAGATGCGCGGCGAAGGCCGCGGGGTCGCGCAAGGGCTGCAACTCCCCAAAGAACTGGAGCCGGCCGTCGGCATAGGCCTGTTGGAGCGCTTCCAGGAAGAGACGGCGGAACAGCCGGCTCAATACGCGCACCGGCAGAAAGAACCCTGGGCGGCAGGCGACCCATTCCCCGTCGGGCGAGAGTCCGCCGCCGGGGACCACGCAGTGCAGGTGGGGATGCAAGTGCAGGTTCTGGCCCCAGGTGTGGAGGACGGCGAAGAAACCGATTTCGGCGCCCAGATGCTGGGGATCGCGGGCAATCGTGAGGAGGGTTTCGGCGGTGGCGCGGGAGAGGATATCGTAGACCACTTCTTTGTTATGGAAGGCGATGGCGGCGAGCGGCTCGGGGATGGTGAAGACCACGTGGAAATACTCCACGGGCAACAACTCGGCGGTGCGCCGTTGGAGCCACTGGGCGCGCGCCGCCCCTTGGCACTTGGGGCAGTGCCGGTTGCGGCAGGAGCGGTACTGAATGTGGGTATAGTGGCAGTGGTCGCACCATCCGGCGGCGCCGCCCAGGGCCGGGGTGCGGCAGTCCTCGATGGCCCGCATCAGGCGATGCTGATGCAGGGGCAATCGATGGGCCTGCCGGTACGCCGGACCATGTTGCCGAAAGATGTCGGCCACCTCCAGGGTGGGCCGTGGCATGGCCGGCTCAGCGCGGAGTCTGGCGCGGGTTGGCCTGGGCCTTGCGGTCGAGGTTGTCCAGGGGACTGACGGTAGCGGCGACTACCCGCGGGGACACCGCGGCGTAGCGGGCGGTGGTGTCGATCCGGCTATGTCCGAGCAGCGCCTGGATGATGCGGATATCCGTGCCGTTTTCCAGCAGGTGCGTGGCGAAGGAGTGGCGCAGGGTGTGGATCGTGACGCGCTTTTGGATTCCCGCGCGCAGGACCGCTTCGCGGCAGGCCAGTTGGAGAGAAGTCGTGCACAGATGCTGGGCGGGGCGCCAGGAGGGAAACAGGAAATGCCGCGGCCGGGCGGCGCGCCAATAGCGGCGCAGCACTTCCAGCAGACGCGGCGACAACATGGCATAGCGGTCTTTTTGCCCCTTGCCTTGTTCGACTCGAAGCAGCATACGTTGGGAGTCGATATCGGCCACTTTGAGCGCCACGGCTTCGGAGACGCGCAGCCCGGCGCCGTAGCAGGTCATCAGCGCGGCGCGGTACTTGAGGCTGGGAACGTGGTCGAAAAACGTCAGCACCTCTTCCTGGCTGAGCACGACCGGCAGTTTGTGAGGCCGGCGGACGTGCGGGAAATATTCGTCGGTCCAGGGCATCTCCAAGGTATTCCGATAGAGGAACTTCACCGAGGAAATATACTGGTTGATGGATTCCGGCGACAGCTTGCGCTCGTTGAGCAGGTAGAGTTGATACTGGCGGACGGCTTCGATGTCGAGGACCTCGGGACTTCGGTCGAAATACTGGGCGAAGCCGGCGACGTGATGGAGGTAGTTTTTCTGAGTCGCCGCCGTCAGATTGCGCAGTTGCATGTCTTCGATCATGCGTTTTCGTAGGGGTGTCATGCGATGGCTCCTTGGGAGAAATGGATTGGTCATTGCGGAATAACCGAATCCATTGTTCCTCAGGGGCCTCGCGCCAGTCTACCGCCGATCGAAGAGGTATACCGCGAAGCGGTTTAGTCCACTGCCAGCGGCGGCGCTACGCTTCGCCACAT
>PLGA01000645.1:0-9495 GCA_003139735.1 Bryobacterales bacterium
GGCATGCCTCGTCCGGAGTAAACTATGGCGCTGAGAGAACGCATTCGCATCCGTCTGAAGGCGTACGATCACCGGGTGCTCGACCAATCGACCACCGAGATCGTCGATACCGCCAAGCGAACCGGCGCCAGTGTGGCCGGCCCGATTCCGCTGCCCACGTCGCGGAGCATCACGACCGTACTGCGATCCCCGCACGTGGATAAGAAGTCGCGGGAGCAGTTTGAGATCCGGACGCACAAGCGGCTGTTGGACATTTTGGAGCCGACCCAACAGACGGTGGACGCGCTGATGAAGCTCGATCTGCCCGCCGGCGTGGATGTGGAGATCAAGGCGTTTGGAAAATAGCAGGGCTGAAAGGCCGATGGCAGGTTCCGGGCTTATCCCCGGCTCCTGGCCCCCGGCCCCCGGCCCCTGGAGTCAGTAGATATGAGCCCAGGAATCCTTGGCAAGAAAATCGGAATGACGCAGATGTTCCGGCCGGACGGGCAGGCGGTGCCGGTCACGCTGCTGAAGGCCGGTCCGTGCATGGTGGTGCAGCGCAAGACGCCCCCCACGGATGGCTACGACGCGGTGCAGCTCGGCCTGGTCGAGTTCATCAAGCCGCAACGCATCAACAAGCCCACCGCCGGCCGGCTCAAGAAGGCGGGCGTGGATGGCGCCAGATTCATGCGCGAGCTCCCGCTCGGTCCGGGCGATGGCGATCTGAAGGCCGGCGACAAGGTGCTGGTCGACCAGTTCAAGCCGCTCGACAAGGTGGACGTGGTCGGCATCAGCAAGGGCCGCGGCTTCGCCGGCGTGGTCAAACGCCACCACTTCCGGGGCGGCGAAGGCTCGCACGGCTCCATGTTCCACCGCGCTCCCGGTTCCATCGGGGCCTCCAGCTACCCGTCTCGCGTGCTTCCCGGCATGCGCATGGGGGGCCACCTGGGGCATGATCGCGTGACCGTGCGCAACCTGGAAGTGGTCCAGGTGGATGCCGAAGACAACGTGCTGGTGGTGAAAGGCGCGGTCCCCGGTCCCAACGGCGGATACGTGCTGGTGCGGAGGTCCAAAAGGTAACTCGCCATGCCCACAGTCGATGTCTTCGATTTGAACAATCAGAAA
Source organism: Bryobacterales bacterium (assembly GCA_003139735.1). Classification (GTDB taxonomy): domain Bacteria; phylum Acidobacteriota; class Terriglobia; order Bryobacterales; family Bryobacteraceae; genus BOG-224. The sequence continues at coordinate 1,105 of PLGA01000645.1, forward strand.
GTCGGGCAGGTGGATCTTGCCGACGAGGTCTTCGGCGCCGAGGTCAACGAGGCCCTGCTGTACGAAGCCGTGAAGCAGTATCAGGCCGGGTTGCGCGCCGGCACGCATAAGACCAAGGTCCGCAGCGAAGTGGCCGGGTCCGGAAAGAAGCTCTGGAAGCAGAAGGGCACCGGCAGGGCGCGCGTCGGATCGGTCCGTTCGCCCATCTGGCGGCATGGCGGGATCGTGCACGGCCCGCAGCCGCGCGACTACAGCTACAAATTGCCGCATAAAATGGTGGTGGGGGCCTTGCGCTCGGCGTTGTCCGCCAAAGTGCGGGACGGCGAGTTGAAGGTGGTGCAAGCGTTCGATTTCGCCGGCCCTAAGACCAGGGACGCCGCGGGCGCGCTGGCCAAACTGGAGACCGGCCGCAGCGTGCTGGTGGTGGATAACGGCGAGAACCGCAATTTGTCGCTAGGCGTTCGCAATATCAAGGGCGTGACGCTGATCTCCACGCGGGAAGTCAACGCCTTTCACCTGCTGGGCCACCAAAGCGTGCTGCTGAGTCAGGCGGCTGCGCTGAAGTTCTCGGAGGCGCTCGCAAAATGACCGTCTATGAAGTGATTCGCCGCCCGCTGGTCACCGAAAAGGGCGTGGAAAAGAAGGACGCGGAGCGGACCCTGTGCTTCGAAGTGGCGCTCGGCGCCAACAAGACGCAGGTGAAGTCCGCCGTCGAAAAACTGTTCAAGGTGAAAGTCGAGGAGGTGCGGACGGCGATTTTCGACGGAAAACTGCGCCGCCGCGGCCGCTTCTCAGGCTATCGCTCGGACTGGAAGAAGGCCTACGTCAAGCTGAAGGAAGGGGAGAAGGTCCCCGACTTCGCGGGGGTTTAACCGATGCCGATTAAGACATATAGACCCACAACGCCGACCCGCCGCTTCCAGACGGTGGTTTCGCGCGACGATATTACCAGGGAGCGTCCGGAAAAGTCGCTGGTGGAATCGAAGAAGCGCACCGGCGGCCGCGCCAGCACCGGACGCATTTCGTCCCGCTTCATCGGGGGCGGCTCGAAAAAGGCCTATCGGATGGTGGATTTCAAGCGCGACAAGGCGGGCATCCCCGCCGTGGTCGCCGCCATCGAGTACGATCCCAACCGTTCGGCGCGCATCGCCCTGTTGAACTATGCGGATGGCGAGAAGCGTTACATTATTCAGCCCGACGGGCTGAAGGTGGGGCAGAAGGTGATGTCCGGCCCGGAAGCCGACATTCTGGTGGGCAATGCCATGCCCATGACTAATATGCCCGCCGGAACGATTGTCCACAACATCGAGTTGAGGCCCGGAAAGGGCGCGCAGATGGCGCGGTCCGCGGGTTCGCAGGCGCAGTTGGTTTCGAAGGAGGGCGGCACGGCGCTGCTGAAGCTCCCTTCGGGCGAAGTCCGCCGCGTGCCGCTCGAATGCATGGCCACGGTGGGGCAAGTGGGCAACGTGGATCACGAAAACGTTTCGCTCGGTAAGGCGGGGCGCACCCGCTGGCTTGGCAAGCGGCCGCATAACCGCGGCGTCACCATGAACCCGGTGGACCANNCCGCACGGCGGCGGCGAGGGCAAGACCTCGGGCGGCCGTCACCCGGTTACCCCCTGGGGCCAGCCCACTCGCGGATTCAAAACGCGCAACAACAAGCGTACCGACAAGTGGATCGTGACGCGGAAGAGCAAAAAGAGGTAAGCCATGGGCAGATCAGTCGCGAAGGGACCGTTTATCGATACGCATCTCGAAGCCAAGATGGCGGTGCTGGCCGCCGCCAACGAGAAGAAGGTGGTCCGCACCTGGTCGCGGCGCTCCACCATTCTTCCGGAGTTCGTCGGGTATACCATCGCGGTCCACAACGGCAAGAAGTTCATTCCGGTGTACATCACCGAGAATATGGTGGGTCACAAACTCGGCGAGTTCTCCCCCACCAGGATATTTAAAGGCCATTCGGTGAAGGCAGCCACGGAGAAAACGGCTAAGCCGGCGGCATAACGAGGCAAGCATGGAACCCAACACCCCAGTCAAAGCGGAAGCCAGATACATACGGGTCTCCCCGCAAAAGGCGCGTCTGGTCGTGGATATGATCCGCGGCATGCAGGCGGGAGACGCCTTGAGCCGGCTGCGCAGCGTCAATAAGCGCATCGCGCCCACCGTGGAGAAGGTGCTGCAATCGGCCATCGCCAACGCCACCAACCGGTTCGAGGACCTGGACGTGGACCGCCTGTTTGTATCGGAGGCGTACGTGAACGAAGGCCCGCGCATGAAGCGCGTTCGGCCCGCCCCGATGGGCCGCGCCTACCGCATCCAGCGCCGTTCGGCGCATATCGTGATTAAGGTGACGGAGAAGGAAGCATAGATGGGACAGAAAGTTCATCCGTATGGATTCCGGCTGGGCTTCAATAAGCCCTGGCGCTCGCGCTGGTTCGCCAAGCACGGCTACGCCAAACTGCTGCAGGAAGACCTGGAGCTGAAGGAAGGGCTGCGCGACCGGTTGAAATCGGCCGGGGTCAGCGCCATCGAAGTGGACCGGCCCGGCAACAAGCTGCGCGTCACCATCCGCACGTCGCGGCCCGGCATTATCATCGGCCGCAAGGGCGCGGAGATCGAGAAGCTGAAGCAGGACATGGCCAAGCGCACCAAGCGCGAGGTGTTCATCGACATCCAGGAAGTGCACAAGCCGGAGCTGGACGCTCAGTTGGTGTCGGAATCCATCGCCTTGCAGCTCGAAAAGCGCGTGGCGTTCCGGCGGGCCATGCGCAAGGCCGTGGATTCGGCGTTGCGCTTCGGCTGCAAGGGCATCAAGGTGCGCGTGTCGGGGCGTTTGAACGGCGCCGAAATCGCGCGCAGCGAATGGTACCTGCAAGGCCAGCTTCCCCTGCACACCCTGCGCGCCGATATCGACTACGGCTTCGCCGAGGCGCACACCACCTATGGAGTGATCGGCATCAAGGCCTGGCTCTACAAGGGCGAGATTCTGGATCTGACCAAGCGGCGCGGCGGATTTCTGAACGATCCGGAACCGCGCCGGGATCTGCGCGACCGCCGCGAGCGCACCGACCGCGGCGACCGCGGAGGCAGGGGCAGGGACCGCGAGCGCGCCCCCGAGCACGCCCCCATGGCGCCGCCCGCACCGGCTGTGGAAACCGCCGGCCCGGCGACGCAGACCGCGCCTCAGGATTTGCCGCGGCCCGCCGCCCGCGCGGCTACGCCCATTCTGCCGCCGCTCATGTCGCCGCAGCAGCCCTCATGGAAACAGGAAGCGCGGCAGGAGACCCAGCCGGCGCCCGCCGAGAAGCCGGAACCCGAGAAGCCGGAAGGCGACAACTCGTAACGAGGAGAGCGAACCGCCATGATGATGCCAAAGAAAGTCAAGTACAGGAAACAGCAGCGGGGCCGCATGTGCGGCAAGGCGTGGCGCGGCTCTTCGATCTCCTTCGGCGATTTCGCCCTCAAGGCGCTCGAGTGCGGGTGGGTTACGGATCGGGAGATTGAAGCTGCCCGCATCGCCATGACGCGGTCCATCAAGCGCGGCGGCAAGGTTTGGATCCGCCTGTTCCCCGATAAGCCCATCACCAAGAAGCCGGCCGAAACCCGCATGGGGAAAGGCAAAGGCGCTCCGGAGCAGTGGGTGGCGGTAGTCCGTCCCGGCAAAATCCTGTTTGAGATGGAAGGCGTGGACCGGGCAACGGCGGGCAGCGCCATGCGCCTGGCCGCCCATAAGCTGGCCATCAAGACCAAATTCATCAGCCGGGAAGACGCGGAGTAACGATATGAAGGCCCAGAAGGTGCGCGACCTTGACAATAACGAACTGCGGCAGCAGTTGAGTGAAATGGACGAGCAGATCTTCCGTCTACGGTTTCAGATGCCCCTGGGGCAGATGGACGGGCTGAAGAAGGTGCGCGCAATGAGGAAGGATCGCGCCCGCATCCATACCATTTTGCGCGAGCGGGAGGGTCTCTCTCAGGCCCCCGCGGAGAAAAAGTAACATGGCCGAACAGGAAGCCAAGCAGGGATTCAAGAACGAGAAGGTCGGCGAGGTGGTTTCCACCAGGATGGCAAAGACCATCGTGGTCGAGGTGAGCCGCCGCGTGCCGCACCCGCTCTACAAGCGCATCATTGGCAAGCGCAAGAAGTTCTACGCCCACGACGAAGAAGGCTCCGCGAAGACGGGCGACATCGTGCGCATCGTGGAGTGCCGGCCCCTGAGCAAGCTGAAGCGTTGGCGCTTGGCCGACGTCGTCCGGCGGGCCGCCCAGGTGGGAGCGCCGCCGGTGGATTTGGACGTGAAGATTTAGAACGGAGGCCAGGGACCGGGGGTCAGGGGCGGGGGAAAAGCGTCAGCGGCGCTCTTCCCCCGGTCCCGGGCCCCCGACCCACGGCCCCAGGAGCGAAGCGACATGATTGGAATGCGAACGATTCTCGAGGTGGCCGATAACTCCGGCGCGCGCAGGCTCTCTTGCATCCTGCCGCGCGGCGGCGACCTCGGTCTGCGCGCCGGACTCGGCGACGTGGTCACCGCCGCCGTGAAGGAGGCTGCTCCGGATTCGGCCATCAAGAAGGGGAAAGTGGTGCGCTGCGTGATCGTCCGCATGCGCAAGGAAACCCGGCGTAAGGACGGCACCTACATCCGCTTCGATTCGAACGCCGCGGTGCTCATCAGCGACGTGGGCGAACCGGTCGGAACGCGCGTATTCGGTCCGGTTGCCAGGGAATTGCGCGAGAAGCGATTCATGAAGATCGTTTCGCTGGCGCCGGAGGTCATCTGATGCCTGCCGCGCACAAGAAACCTACCGCGCCGGTTCGCGTGGATTTCAAGAAGGAAGACACCGTCAAGGTGATCACGGGCCGCGATAAGGGCAAGACGGGCCGCGTGCTGCGGGTGGACCGGGAAACCGGCAAGTTGCTGGTAGAGCATGTGATGATGATCAAGCGCCACACCCGCCCCAACCCAGGCAAGCAGATCAAGGGCGGCATCGCGGAACGGGAAAGCGCCATACCGGCTTCCAACGTGATGGTGGTTTGCCCCGCCTGCAGCAAGGCTACGCGCATCGGGCATCATGTCGATGCGCTCGCCGGCGGCAAGGTCCGCCGCAGCAGGGTCTGCCGCAAGTGCGGTCAGACGCTCGACGCTAAGTGAGGATTTCATGGCTGCACGATTGAGAGAGCAATACCGGCAAAAGGTGGTCCCCGCGCTCACCAAGGAATTCGGCTACAAGAACGTGATGGCCGTTCCCAGGATCGAGAAGATTTCGATTAATATCGGGCTGGGCGAAGCCACCCAGAACGCCAAGCTGATGGATGGCGCCCTCAACGAGCTCGGCCAGATCGCCGGCCAGAAGCCCGTCATCACCAAGGCGGCCAAGTCCATCTCGCAGTTCAAACTGCGCGAGGGCCAGGCGATTGGCTGCATGGTCACTCTGCGCGGCGACCGCATGTACGAGTTTTTCGACCGGCTGGTCAACGTGGCGCTGCCCCGCGTGCGCGACTTTCGCGGCATTTCCAGCAAGTCGTTCGACGGACGGGGCAACTACACCCTGGGCGTCAAGGATCAGTTGATTTTTCCGGAAATCGATTACGCCAAAGTGGAAAAGACCAAGGGAATGAATATTTCCATCACCACCACGGCCCGCACCGACGCGGAAGGCGTGGCGCTGCTGCGTCAGATGGGGATGCCGTTCCGGCAATAGAGGAGAAGCAGAGAAAACATGGCCACCACCGCCAAAATCGCAAAAGACCTGAAGTTGGAAAAAATCCGCCATGCATCCCAATTGCTCAAGGCGGAGAAGAAGCCCGGAATCGACATGCTGCCGACCCGCCATCGCAACCGCTGCTGGCGATGCGGCCGCCCGCGCGCCTTCCTCCGCAAGTTCGGCATTTGCCGTCTGTGCTTCCGCCAACTCGCCCTCAATGGCGAGATTCCCGGCGTGATCAAGGCTAGCTGGTAGCGAAGTAGGAGAATTATGACGAGCGATCCCATTGCCGACATGCTGACTCGCGTGCGCAACGCGATCCAGGCTCGCCACCCCAAGGTGGACGTGCCGGCCTCCAATTTGAAGGCGGAAATCGCGCGCATTCTGAAGGAAGAAGGCTACATTGCCAACTTCAAGGTGGCCGAAGAAGGCGTGAAGAAGACCATCAAGATTTATCTGAAGTACAGCGCCGCCAATGCCCCGGTCATCTCCGCCATCGAACGGGTTTCCCGGCCTGGACGACGCGTGTACGTCGGCCAGACCGATATCCCGCGCGTGCTGGGCGGGCTCGGAATCAACATTCTGACCACCCCGCGCGGCGTCATGACCGGCCGCGACGCCCATAAGGAGCATCTCGGCGGCGAGATCCTCTGCCGGGTATGGTAGCGCGATGACGGCCAAGGAACATCTGGATAAGCACGACCGCCAGATCGCCGCGATCCGCGCGCTGATGCAGGAGGGCGTACGGTTCATGATTGAAACGCGGAAGGACTTGCGCGCGATTGCGGCGATGCAGAAGCGCACCGACGCGAAGTTCGAGGCTCTGATCGACTCGCTGCGGCGTGGCGGCAATGGTCACGCCAAGGCACGCTTGGATATAGAGTAAGGTTCCATTATGTCGAGAATTGGTAGAAAGCCGATCCCGCTGCCGAAGGGCGTGAAAGTGCAGATCGGCGAGCAACTCGAAGTGACCGGTCCCAAGGGCAAGCTTTTTGTGCCCATTCCGCCCGGCATTTCCATCGAAGAGACCGACGGAAGGCTCGACGTGAAGCGCGCCGGCGACGAGCAGGCGGCGCTGCATGGACTCACGCGGGCGCTGGCCGCCAACGCCGTGCAGGGCGTGTCCACCGGGTTCGTTAAGGAGTTGGACATCGTCGGCATCGGCTACCGCGCCGACGTCAAAGGCAAGGTCGTCACCTTCACGCTGGGCTACTCGCACCCTATCGAGGTCCTGTTGCCCGACAGCGTGGACCTCAAGATCGACAAGCAGACCCACCTGGTGCTGAGCGGGCACGACCGGCAGATGCTGGGACAGGTGGCGGCCAATATCCGTGCGCTGCGCAAGCCGGATCCTTATAAGAATAAGGGCATCCGCTACACCGGCGAAGCGTTGCGCAAGAAGGTCGGCAAGACCGGGGCGAGCGCCAAATGATTAAGAAAACCGAAAAGAAGGAAATTCGCAGCCGCGTTCACCGGCGCATCCGGCGCAAGCTGCGCGGCACGGCCGAACGCCCGCGCCTGGCGGTGTTCCGCAGCCTGGCGCATATTTACGCGCAGATCGTCGACGACGGCCAGAGCAAGACGCTGGTATCGGCATCTTCGGTCGACAAGGGCGTCAAGACCAAGGGCGGAAACGTGGCCGCGGCCAAGGCCATCGGCGCGCTGGTGGCTCAACGCGCCAAGGAGAAAGGCATCAGCCGCGTGGTTTTCGACCGCGGCGGCTTTCCGTATCACGGGCGCGTCAAAGCTCTCGCCGACGCGGCGCGGGCGGCGGGACTGGAGTTCTAATTCATGCTGAATTCAGGGAAACGCATCGATCCGGCGGCGCTCAACCTCAAAGAGCAGGTGGTTGCTATCAACCGCGTCACCAAAGTAGTCAAGGGCGGCAAGAACCTCAGCTTTTCGGCGCTGGTGGTGATCGGCGATCCGTCGGCGAAGGTGGTCGGTTACGGCGTCGGAAAGGCCAAAGAGGTTCCCTCGGCCATTCGCAAGGGAATCGAGGCCGCCAAGAAGAACCTGCGCAAGGTCCACGTGCTCGATACCACCATTGCGCACCAGGTTCTCGGCGTCTTCGCCAGTTCGCAGGTGCTGCTCAAACCGGCCGCCCAAGGCACCGGCGTGATCGCCGGCGGGGCCGTACGCGCGGTCCTCACGGCCTGCGGCGTCCCCAACGTCCTCACCAAGTCGATCGGCCGCCGCAACCCGCACAACGTGGTGAAGGCGACCATCGTAGCGCTCGAATCGTTGCGCGACAGGAACGCCGTGGCCGAGATGCGCGGCTTGGCCGTGGAGAAACTCTGATGGAAGGCACGATCAGAATTAAATTGGTGCGCAGCCCGATCTGCACTCCGGAAAAGCACAAGCGGATTGTGAAGGGACTGGGCTTGCGCAAGCTCAACCAGGTGGTGGAGCGGCCCGACAGCCCCGTATTCCGCGGCATGGTGAAGAAGGTTCCGCATCTGCTCGAAGTGGTGGAATAATCGGCGGCTATTAAGGAGATCGAGGCGACATGAATCTTAGCGGACTAAAACCACCGGTGGGCCAGATGAAGGCCCGCAAGCGCATCGGGCGCGGCATGGGGTCGGGCCACGGCAAGACCTCCACGCGCGGCTCGAAAGGCCAGCGCGCGGGCACCGGTTTCGGACAGAAGCGCGGTTTTGAGGGCGGCCAGATGCCGCTGCACCGCCG
>PLGA01000645.1:9605-9865 GCA_003139735.1 Bryobacterales bacterium
GTCGGGCATGCCCGACCCCTACATCGGCAATCGAAAGGAACCATGAGGTTATTTGAAGCATTCGCGAATATCTTCCGCGTTCCGGATCTCCGCAAGAGGCTCATGTTCACCCTCGGGCTCTTGGCGGTGTATCGCCTGGGCGGGCATATTCCGTCGCCCGGCATCGACATCAATAAGTGGTCGGAGCTCTTCAACTCGCAGGCCGGTTCGATATTCGGTTTCTTCGATATGTTCGCCGGCGGCAACATCCGGCGGTTCAC
>PLGA01000456.1 GCA_003139735.1 Bryobacterales bacterium
TCCTTGACAATCTCCGAGACGAACGCCTTGGCGTCGCCGAAGAGCATCAGGGTCTTGTCGGAGTAGTAGAGCGGGTTGTCGATGCCGGCGAAGCCGGGGTTCATGGAGCGCTTGATCACCATCACCGTGCGCGCTTTGTCCACATCCAGGATGGGCATGCCGTAGATGGGGCTCGCTTTGTCGGTGCGGGCGGCCGGGTTGGTCACGTCGTTCGCGCCGATCACCAGCGCCACGTCGCATTGGCCGAACTCGCCGTTGATGTCTTCCATCGCGAACAGACGGTCGTAGGGGATGTCGGCTTCCGCCATCAGCACGTTCATGTGACCGGGCATGCGGCCGGCCACCGGGTGAATCCCGAATTTCACGTCCACGCCGAGGCGCGTCAGGGCGTCGTATAGCTCGCGGATCTTGTGCTGCGCCTGCGCCACCGCCAGGCCGTAGCCGGGCACGATGATCACGCTCGACGCGGCTTCCAGTATCGACGCCGCTTCTTCCGGACTGGCGCTGCGCACCGGGCGCTGCTCCGCGTGCGCGGCCTTGGTCTGAATCTGCCCGAAAGCCCCGAACAGCACGTTGGCGAACGACCGGTTCATNNGCCTTGCACATGATGATCGAAAGGATCAGGCCCGAGGAGCCGTCGAGCGCGCCCGCGATCACCAGCAACTTATTGTCCAACACGAATCCCATGGCGCACGCCGAAAGCCCGGCGTAGGAGTTCAACAGAGCGATCACCGTCGGCATATCGGCGCCGCCGATGGGGATGATCAGCAGCACGCCGAACAGCAGCGCCAGCCCGGCGAACACCGGGAAGATCCAGGTATCGGTGGGAACCGCAATCAGCCTGACGGCCAGCCCCAAGGCGACCGCAAACAACACGAAGTTGATGACGTTCTGGTTCTTGTAGGTGATGGGCCGCTGCGGCAGCACCTCCTGCAGCTTGCCCATGGCCATCAAGCTGCCGGTGAAGGTGAGGAAGCCGAGCAGCGTTTCGATCATCAGCGCGACCAGGATGTACTTGGGCTGATTCGGGTCGCGGTAGAACTCGGCCGTGCCCACCAAGGCCGCCGCCAGCGCGCCGCACGCGTGCGACATGGCGGTCCGCTGCGGCACGGCCGTCATGGGCATGATGTAGGCGATGGGAATCCCGACGGCCGTTCCGATCAGCATGGCCGACAAGACCCACTCCCAGTTGAATACGTGGTGCGCCAGCAGCGTGCCCGTGACCGCCATCAGCATTCCGATTTCGCCGGCGAACACCCCGCGCCGCGACGTGGCCGGCGTGTTCATCCATTTGAGCGAGAGAATGAACAGCGCCGCCGAGACGATGTAGATGTAATTGACAACGTGCGCCATTTACTTCTTCACCCCGCGTTTGTGGAACATCTTCAGCATCCGGTCGGTGATCAGGAATCCGCTCACGATGTTGGTCACGGCGGCCGTAATGGCGATGAAACCGAGGACCTTGCTCAGCATGGTGGCGCCCTCGGCCCCGGTGATCAGAATGGCGCCTACCACCGATATCGCCGAGATCGCGTTGGTCAGCGACATCAGCGGCGTGTGCAGCAGCGGCGAGACCTTGCGGATCACTTCCAACCCGACGAAGGTGGCCAGCATGAAAACGTAAAGGCTCAGTTCCAGAGTCGAAGGCATTCGGTTCCCCCCACTATCCAAGCAATTCCCGCACCTTGGGATGCACCACTTCTCCCGCGTACGTCACCAGCGTCTCGCGCACGATTTCATCCTCGCGGTCGAGATTCAGCTTTCCGTCTTTGATCAAATACTTCAGGAACGTGGCGATGTTGCGCGCGTACATCTGGCTGGCGTGATACGGTATGGTGGAAGGCAAGTTCAGCGGACCGATAATGGCGACGCCGCCCGATTCCACCGTCTGGCCCGGCCGCGTCAGCTCGCAGTTGCCGCCGCGTTCGGCGGCGATATCGACGATCACGGAACCCGGCGCCATGCGAGCCACCATCTCTCCGGTGATCAGAATGGGCGCCTTTTTTCCGGGCACGGCGGCGGTGGCGATCACCACGTTTTGCTGGGCCAGCACTCCGCCCATCAATTCGCGCTGGCGGCGGTAGAACTCCTCACCCATGGCTTTGGCGTAGCCGCCCTTGTCCTCCGCGGCGCCGCTCTCCATCTCCAGCACGACGAACCGCGCACCCAGGCTCTCCACCTGTTCTTTCACCGCCGTGCGGATATCGTAGCCGCTCACTACCGCGCCCAGCCTCTTCGCGGTGGCGATGGCCTGCAGACCGGCCACGCCCGCGCCGATCACCAGGACCCGCGCCGGCGTGACGGTTCCCGCCGCGGTCATGAGCATGGGAAACATGCGCGGCAGCGAATCGGCCGCGATCAGGACGGCCTTATAACCGGCGATGGTCGCCATGGAAGAGAGCGCATCCATGCTCTGCGCGCGCGTGATGCGCGGCATCAGTTCCATGGCCAGGAAGTTCACGCCGCCGCCCGCCAGTCGCCGCGCGGCTTCGAGGGCCGTCAGCGGCTCCCCGAACCCGATGGCGGTTTGCCCGCTCCGGAAGAGCGCCAGGTCCGCGCCGCCCGTCTGCGGGTTGGCGCCCAAGCCGCGCACTTGCAGGATGACTTCCGCCGAACGAAAAACTTCTTCGCGGCCGGCGGCGATCCGCACGCCTTTCTCGACGTACTCGGAATCCGGGAAACCGGCGCGCAGCCCGGCCCCCGATTCCATGATGAATTCCGCGCCGGTCTTATTCAAGACGCTCACAGCGCCCGGCGCCATCGCCACGCGCCGCTCTCCCGGCGACGTCTCGGCCACTACTCCGACGACAATAGCCATTCCCTCCCCCCAAAGAGAAAACGCTTATGGCCACGGATGAACACGGATGAACACGGATAAGAAGAAAAGAAGACGTGTGTCTTGTTTGTTATCCGCGTTCATCGGCGTTCATCTGTGGCCATTAAGAAAGCCTACAACAATTCCGATGTGCTGAAAAAGAACCGCAGCTCCGTCTCGGCCGTCTCCGGCGCGTCGGACCCGTGCACGCAATTGCGCTCGACGTTGGCGGCGAAGCGCTTGCGTATGGTGCCCTCGGCGGCGTTGGCGGGATTGGTGGCGCCCATGGTTTCACGCCACTTCGCGATGGCGTTCTCACGCTCCAGCGCCAGGACGATGAGCGGTCCCTCGGTCATGAACTTGACCAGGCCCGCAAAGAACGGCTTCTCGCGGTGAACCGCGTAAAACCCTTGCGCCTGGGCTTGGGTGAGGCGCGTCATGCGCATGGCCAGGACCTTAAAACCGGCCTGCTCAACGGCCGCCAGGATCGCGCCCGCGTGTCCCGCGGCGACGGCATCCGGCTTGATGATGGAAAACGTGCGTTCTACGCTCATAAACGGCTTTGGACCTTCTCCCCTATTTCGGCCGGCGAGGAGCACACCGTGATGCCGGCTTCCTCCATGGCCTTGATCTTGTCGGACGCTTTTCCAGAACCGCCGGCGATAATCGCCCCGGCGTGGCCCATGCGGCGTCCGGACGGCGCGGTCTGGCCGGCCACAAATCCGATCACGGGCTTCTTCACGTGGGCCTTCACATAGGCCGACGCGGTCTCTTCGGCGTTGCCGCCGATCTCGCCGATCATCACGATGGCGTGCGTATCCGGGTCCGCGTTGAACAGCGCCAGGGCGTCGACGAAATTCGTCCCGATAATCGGATCGCCGCCGATGCCGATGCACGTGGACTGCCCGATCCCCAGGCTGGTCAACTGCCCCACGGCTTCGTAAGTCAAGGTGCCCGACCGCGAGATCACGCCAACGTTGCCTTCCTTATGGATGGCGCCGGGCATGATGCCGACCTTGCATTTACCGGGGGAAATAACGCCGGGGCAGTTGGGCCCGATCAACCGCGTGGGCTTGTCTTTCAGGAACCGCCACACGCGCACCATGTCGAGCGTGGGAATCCCTTCGGTGATGCACACCACCAGCGGAATGCCCGCGTCGGCCGCTTCCATGACGGCGTCCGCGGCGAATGGCGGCGGCACGAAAATCACCGTGGCATTGGCGCCGGTCTGCTTCACGGCCTGCGCGACGGTGTCGAACACCGGCAGGTCGAGGTGCTTCGATCCGCCTTTGCCCGGCACCACGCCGCCCACCACGGTGGTTCCGTAGGCGATGGCCTGCTGCGAGTGGAACGTGCCTTCCTTGCCGGTGAATCCCTGGACAATCAAGCGGGTGTTGCGATCGACGAGTACGCTCATGTGTGAATCCTAGACCGCCAGCTTGACGACTTTTTCGGCCGCGTCGCGCATATTCAGGCCCACCGTGAAATTCAGGCCGGACTCCACCAGAATCTTGCGGCCGAGATCCACGTTGGTGCCTTCCATGCGCACCACGATGGGCGCTTGAATGTTCAAGTCGCGCGCCGCCGCCACCACCCCGGTGGCCAGCGTATCGCAGCGCAAAATGCCGCCAAAAATGTTGATCAGCACGGCCTTGACGTTCTTGTCCGTGAGCAGGATGCGGAAGGCCTGCTTCACCTGATCGGCGCT
>PLGA01000372.1:0-6336 GCA_003139735.1 Bryobacterales bacterium
CGCGGGTCGAAGAACATGCCCTGGAATAGCTGCGTGGCCGTGTCGAGCGTCGGCGGGTCGCCCGGACGCAGCTTGCGGTAAATTTCGATCAGCGCCTCGTTCTGCGCTTTCACCGGGTCCTTTTTGATGGTCGCGGAAATCACGGTCCCCACATCGTCGCGCTCCGGGAAGAAGACTTCGAATTCTTCGATGCCCGATTCGATAATCCGGGAGAGCGGCGCGGCCGTCAGCTCGCTGTTGGCGTCGATCAGCACTTCGCCGGTCGACATGTCCACCACATCGGCCACTACAAAGGCGCCTTCCAGATCCACCACGTCGATTTCCACCTGCTGGATCTTCGCCTTCAGGATTTCCTTGTAGAGCGACTCCGTGATCTTCTTGCCCTGCGCGACAATCGCTTCCCCGCCCTTGCCTGCGATGGCGCGCGAGAGCTTCAATCCGCGTAGACCCTCATCCACGTTCCACTTCAGCTTCTTATCCTGAATGGCGATCTTGCTGACGCGGTAGAACGCCCGCAAAATCTGTTCGTCGGTCTTCAACCCGAGCGCCCTCAGGAACACCGAGCCGAAGAATTTCCGCTTGCGGTCGATGCGTACGTAAAGGATGTTCTTGGTGTCGTACTCGAACTCCACCCAGCTTCCCCGGTACGGAATGATCTTCCCCAGGTAGTAGCCCTGCGCCTGCACCCGCTCGAAAAACACCCCCGGCGACCGGTGCAATTGCGATACGATCACCCGCTCCGTCCCGTTGATGATGAACGTTCCGTTGTCCGTCATCAGCGGGATTTCGCCGAAGAAGACTTCCTGTTCCTTGATGTCGCGAACGCTCTTCTTTCCGGTCTCCGGGTCCTTCGAATACACCGTCAGCCGGATGGTGACCTTCAGCGGCGCCGCGTACGTCATGCCGCGCTCCTGGCACTCCAGCATGTCGTACTTCAGTTGCAGCCCCACCGGATCGCCGCACTTGTTGCAGAACGTCACCACGTTCTTGTTGAAAGCCCCGCAATGATGGCACAGGATGTCGCCCGCGTGGAATGGATCCGTGCGGATCGTGGCGCCGCAATTCCGGCACGTCGACCGCAGGTGGTGCAGCCCTTTCAGGTTGCCGCACTTGCACTCCCAGTTGCCGATGGAATAGTCCACGAATTCCAAATCGCTCACGCCGCGGAAGTCCGTAATCGGAAACACCGAGTTGAACACCGTCTGCAAACCGATGTCCTGCCGCTCATTGGGCAGAAGATCCATCTGCAAAAAACGCTCATACGACGTCTTCTGAACTTCGATCAGGTTCGGAATCGGTATGGAGGTCTTGATCTTGGAGAAATCCACTCGTTCGGGGGCGGCGCCGTTACGTTGATTATCCATGTCTTAAAAGCTCCTGACGGCCGAACAGCCACGGCAAAGAAACGCGCTAAGAGTACAAAACCGGCGCGGCGGGAGGCGATGCATCCCGAAGCGTCAGCGAAAAGTTGGGCGGGTGCGGGAATCGTACTGGGTTCGGAGCATTGCCGGCGGTAAAAACGATGGGTTTCGTGGAAGCGGAGAGGTGCGCGCCCCGGCAAATCATTGCACCAATGCGAACGCGCAGAGATCCCCTCTCTGCAGTTCCGGTCCCACTGCAATTGAAATACCAAGACTTACGAATCACAGTCACCAATTGGGTTCGAATCCGGCCGAATCGAGCGCCCAACGAATTATACTAGCAGGATTCGACCGCCCACGTCAAGCCGCAAGAAAAAACACCGCTCCCCCGCGGGGTCGGCCTTCGACCCGCCCCGCTGAGACGGAGCCGCTACTTCACCTCGACGGTTGCGCCTACGTCGGTGAATTTCTTCTTCAGGGCCTCGGCCTCGTCCTTGCCAATGCCTTCCTTGACCGGCTTGGGAGCGCCATCCACCAGGTCCTTGGCTTCCTTCAGCCCCAGGCTGGTGACTTCGCGAACGGCCTTGATAACATTGATCTTATTGGGGCCGACCCCAGTCAGGATGACCGTGAACTCGGTCTTCTCTTCCACTACCGGAGCCGCCGCCGCTCCCGCGCTCGCCGCCGCCGCCGGGGCCGCCGCGGCCGCCGAAACGCCCAGCTTTTCCTCCAGCAGCTTCACTAGCTGAGAAGCCTCCAGCAGCGTCAAACCTTGAATTTGATCCGCAATTGCGTTGATGTCCGCCATATCTAAACTCCTCTATCCTCAAACTTGTTCTCTTTTACGCCCTGATCGATTGCCGCCGCCACATTGCGCCCCACGGCATTGATCGCCATCGCCAGCCGCTGCGCCGGCGCGTTGATCATGTAGAGCAGCTTCGCGAAGATCTCCTCTTTCGAGGGCATGTTGGCCAGCTCGTGGATCGCCTTGATGTCGATCACCCGGCCTTCCACAATGCCCGCCTTGAAGGTGAACGACGGGTTGGCCTTCGCGTAGGTCGTCAGCGCCTTCGCCAGCGCCACCGGATCGCTCGCGGTGTAGGCCACCGAAGTCATCCCCTTCAGGTCTTTCAGAACCTGCCCGGCGGGCGTTCCTTCCGAAGCCAGCTCCGCCAGATTGTTCTTCACCACGCGGTACTGCCCGCCCACACCCCGAATCGCCTTGCGCAGCTCGAAGTCCTGACTGACCTTGAGCTTCTCGTAGCCGGTCACGAACAGGTTCTTCGACCGCTCCAGGTCCCCGCGCAGGGCGTCAATCTCTTTCTTCTTGTCTTCCTTCTTTTTCATGGAAACACCTGTTGGGGTCTAGACCGCCGCCGCTTTCACGCTGAAGGGCGTCGTGTCGATCGCCACGCCCGGCCCCATCGTCGAGCAGATCGTCGCGCTCCTGACGTACTTGCCCTTGGCCACGGCCGGCTTGGCCTTGATCACCGCGGTGATCAGGCTGCTGGCGTTTTCCACCAGTTTGACAGCGGTGAAGCTCACTTTGCCCACCGGCGCGTGAATGATCCCCGTCTTATCGACGCGAAACTCCACCTTGCCGGCTTTGATTTCCTTGAGCGCCTTGACCACGTCCATCGTCACGGTCCCGGTCTTCGGGTTCGGCATCAGCCCCCGTGGTCCCAGGATCTTTCCCAGCTTGCCCACCGACCGCATCATGTCCGGGGTGGCGATCACGGCGTCGAAATCGGTCCAGTTCTCCGACTGGATCTTGTTCACCATATCGTCGCCGCCCACCAGATCGGCGCCCGCTTCGGACGCTTCCCTCTGTTTATCGCCGCTGGCGATCACCAGCACTTTTTTGGATTTGCCCAGTCCGTTCGGCATGATCACGGTCCCGCGGACCATCTGGTCGGCGTGTTTCGGATCGACCCCGAGGCGCAAATGCACTTCCACGGTTTCGTCGAACTTGGCGTACTTGATCTTCTGGAGGAGCGGAACGGCCTCTTCAAGCTGATATTCCTTGGCCTCGACCTGCTTCCGCGCGGATTGATAATGTTTACCTGGTTGGCGTGCCATGTTTCCTCATTGGTGCAAGCGGTCCGTCCCGGAACGGCAGACGAACCTCCCACTGAGAGCTTCTAAAAGGGACAAGCAAAGTGTACCAAATCGCGAAACCCCGTGTCTACTAGTGGTGTGCGTCCGAATTTGCGACGTGTATGATTGCGCCGGCGACTTGGTTTTGCAGAGCCGCGAACGTAAGAGAGTGGTTGCTCTGGTGTTTCAGGATACTCCGCATTCTGCGTGACGCACTACACTACAGGCGCTCCCATTCCTCGCGCTCGATGCCACCCTGCTTCAAGATCCGTGAAAGCAGACCGGCGCCTATATCGCTTTCGTGGGGGTTCGGGATGCGCAATGAGGTCGTTCCCCGCACCATCATATGGTGCTTCGCGCCAGCGTAAGGACCGTCAACTCGATTCCCTGAATAGCTGGGATAGACATCTGCCGCGACAATCGGAAGAGGAGCCAGTCCTCCAGCACTTCCGCCAACTCCTTGCGGCAAACCTCCAGGGTAGGACCACTGCCCCATGCGCCGTCCAGACCTGGAATCGACCCGAAGTAGCCGCCTTCCTCGAGCGGTTCGTAATGGGCCAAATCCATCGCCGCCAGGATGTACCGGGTTAGCATATCTCGTCCCCGATCATGTAGTTGCTAGTTGCTTAGAGTATATCAGCGATTGCCCGTTTTCTTCCTCGAAGGCCTCCCAGCGTTGCGGTCGGCCATCATCCATAGCTCCAGCGCCGGACCGCCTATCCCAGTTTCGCCGGCGTCAGCCTCGGCGACAACAATTGCACCACCGCCAGCGCCGTCAAATAGGCGCAGCCCCCCATGATGAACATCGGCACGTAGCTGTGCGCGAGTTGCACGATGTACCCCGTGCCGATCTGCATCAGCGTGCTGCCGACCATGCCGATCGTGCTGCCGATTCCCACCACGCTCCCCACCGCCGATCGCGGGAACATATCCGACACCATCGTAAACACGTTGGCCGACCATCCCTGGTGCGCCGCCGTCGCCATGCCCACCAGCCCCACCACCGCCCATAGGTTCTTCGAGTACGGCGCATAGATCACGGGCACAACGCACAACGCGCACACCAGCATGGCCGTCTTGCGAGCCGCGTTCACCGTCCATCCGCGCTTGAGCAGGCTGCTCGAAAGCCATCCGCCCCCGATGCTGCCCACCGTGCAAATGTTGTAGACCACCAGCGTCGGAAGCACAATCTGCTTCAGCGACAGAGAGAACGTCTCCTGCAGGTACTTGGGGAACCAGAAAAGGAAGAACCACCAGATCGGCTCGGTGATAAACTTGGCCATCCCAAACGCCCAGGTTTCGCGATGTGGAAACAGGCGCGCCCAGGCGACGGTTTGCTCGCGCTCCGGCGGATCGCTCTGAATGTAGGCCAGCTCCCGCGCGGATACCTTGCGGCTCTCCGTCGGCTTGGCGTACAACGCGAGCCAGAACACGATCCAAAGAAAGCCCAGCGCCCCCGTGGCGATGAAGGCCGACCGCCACCCGAACGTGGCGGCCATCCACGGCACCGCCAGCGGCGCGACCACCGCTCCAATATTCGCTCCCGAATTGAAGATGCCCGTCGCCAGCGCCCGCTCCTTCCTGGGAAACCATTCGGCCACGGTCTTGATGCACGCCGGAAAATTGCCGGCTTCACCCAGGCCCAGCGCCGCGCGCGCCATCCCGAACGTCAAGGCTGAAACCGCCGCGGCGTGCGAGATCGCCGCCATGCTCCACAGGCCCACCGCGATGGCAAATCCTTTGCGTGTGCCCAGCCGGTCGATCAAGCGCCCCGCGAACAGCAGGCCGAGTCCATACGCCGCCTGGAACGCCCCGGTAATGTATCCATATTGCACGCTGTTCCAGCCGACGCTGGTCTCGAGCGTCTTCGCCAGGATGCTCAAAACCTGCCGGTCCAGGTAGTTGGTGGTGGTGGCGAAGAACAACAGCGCGCACACCGTCCAGCGGACTCGCGTCATGCCCGGCTGCAGGGCGGGGCTGGCCGGCGCGGCGCTCGATATCACTTCGCGATCCCCGCGAACCTCTCGAAATTCCCGCGAAACAGCCGGATGACATCGCGATGGATATCCTCGCGCGTCACGGGCCGCCCATCCTCGGCGAGCAGACGGTAGCCGTTGGCCAGAATCGGCGCCATCGTCCGCCGCGTGTTCCTCCACTTATAGATCACCTGCTCCAGGATGCGCGCGTCGGAATGCTGCGGAATGAAGCTGGTCCCCAGCATCTCCAGGCGCTCCCGCGTAATCTCCTCCACGATCGAGGGGTTGTTGAGGAACCACCAGCAGCCGAACGGCATCAGGTTCGCGAACTTGCGCGCATAGACGCACAGCTCGTACTGGTTCTCGCGGCTGAGCACGCTTGCCAGGAACCGGTTGTCCGGATACTCGCGGCACAGGTATTCCACGGCTCGCAGGTCGGCCATTCCGGCCGCGTCTCCCGCCAGCCGCAAGGCCGGGTTCACCAGGCGCCGCACGCCGATCATCAGCGAAAGCGGGATGCCGAATTCGCGGCAGGCCGGCAGAACCGCCCCGCTCAGAAGCCGCGCCCGCACGGAGTCTTCCGGGAATTGGAACGTGTCGTTCAAGGACACCGCCATATAAACGGGATGCATCCGGCCGGACCATTCGGCCAGAAAACGGCGCACCTCGTCCACCGAACCGCCGCCCGCGCCGGCGTCCACCCGGTAGCCCTGGCTTTCCAAAACCCGCCAGTGTTCGTCCCATTTCTCCAGGATGCGGTCCAGGCGCAGTACCGGATGAAACCGTTTGTCCGGCGCGGCGCCGCGATCCCACAAGGGAGCTTCGTTCGGGTCCAACGGATCGTTCGTCATCACCGCTTCGCTGATGCCCGCGAGCTTGAAGACCCGGCTGATGTGCGCATC
>PLGA01000372.1:6384-6582 GCA_003139735.1 Bryobacterales bacterium
GACCCGCCAGATGGCGTCCGCCTTCGCGCGCCTGGAAAGTCCGAAGTATTCCGCCGGCGTCATGCGCGAGGACCGGAAAACCTCGGCTTCCAGATAATGGTAGGTGATCAGGTTGTCGATTCCCCATAGCCCGTTGTCGCCCAGCGAGGGTTGGAACAGGTGGGTGTGTATGTCGATAAACGGCGTGGCCTTGAGTTC
>PLGA01000372.1:6697-9664 GCA_003139735.1 Bryobacterales bacterium
AGCAGCTTGCGGTTTTGCTCGGCCGGGAAAAACCCCGGTTGAATGGCGTTGACCCGTACGTTGTGCGGCGCCAGGTCCCTTGCCAGGAATTGCGTGATCTGGTTGATTCCCGCCTTCGCGATGCTGTAAGTGAAGACCTTGGATAGCGGCGGCCCGGCCGAGGCCGAGGAGATGTTAATGATGGACCCGCCGCGGCCCGCCTCCACCATGGCCTTGCCGAAAACCTGGCACGCCAGAAACACGCTCTTCAAGTCGATATCCAGAATCCGCTGCCATTCCGCCTCGCCGATTTCGAAAAACGGCGTGCCCGAGTTGATGCCCGCCGCGTTGATCAGCGTGTCGACGCGCCCGAACCGGCCGATCGCCGCCGCCAGCGCGCTTTCCAGATCCGCCTTGCTGGTGGCGTCGCATCGAATTCCCATCGCCTGCCGCCCCGTCGCCGCAATCGCATGCGCGCGCGCTTCCGCGTTCTCCAGGTTCACGTCCACGATGGCGATATCCGCCCCGGCCCGCGCCAGCCCCAGCGCCATCGCGCCCGCCAGCACGCCGCCTCCGCCAATCACCACGGCCGTCTGCCCGGCCAAAGAAAACATTCCGTCGTCTGCCATGAATAGATGGTACCCCTCGCGGATTGACTCTGGTGGACCGACTGATATATAAATGAAACCCATGACCGGGGGCTTCTGGCAGGATATCCGCTACGCCGCCCGCGCGCTCGGACGGGGGCGGGCGTTCACTCTCGCGGCCGTGCTTTCGCTGGCGCTAGGAATCGGCGCCACCACCGCCGTTTTCAGCATCGCCGATACCGTCTTCCTGCGTCCCCTGCCCTACGCCGACGCTGGACGCCTGGTTTGGGTGGCGATCCGTTACGGCGGCATGGAGTTCGTCCCCTCGCCGGACTACGTGGCATGGCGGCGCGACAATAGCGTGTTTCAGGCTCTCGGCGCTACGCAGGCCGGCCTCAGCACGACGATGGTTCTGGGCGGTCCGGACCCGGCCGAGGTGCACGCCGCCAAAGTCTCGGCCAACTTCCTCGACGTGTTCGCGGTCGCGCCCGCGTTTGGCCGCGCGTTCCGGGCGGACGAGGAACTCCCCAACGGTCCCAAAGCGGTCCTGCTGACCGACCGATTCTGGCGCGACCGCTTTCACGGCCGCCGCGACGTTGTCGGCTCCGTCATCACTCTCGACTCGCAGCCGTACACAGTCATTGGCGTGCTTCCGCAATCGTTCGTCTATCCCGTCGACGCCAAGGTCGACTTGGTCACCACGCTGCCCGTCTCTCCCACTGCCAGCCATCGCGACCGCTCCATGTCCACCTGGGCGGTCTTCGGACGGCTCAAACCCGGCGTCACGATGGCACAGGCGCGCGCGAATCTGGACACCCTTCTCGCAGCCAGCAAGGCCGACGCTCCGCAATTTCTGCGCGCGGATAACAGCCTCGTGCTCCAGCCGTTCCAAGAACACCGTGCGGGAAATGTCCACACGCTGTTGTTCGTCTTGATGGGCGCAGCGGGCTGCCTGCTGGCTATCGCGTGCGCCAACGTCGCCAACCTGTTGCTGGCCCGCTGGTCGGCGCGCTCTCATGAGTTGGCGGTGAGGGCGGCCATTGGCGCCGGACGCGGACGCCTGGCCCGGCAGTTGTTCACGGAAATCGCGCTTCTGATTGCCGCGGGCACGGCGGCCGGCATGGTCTTCGTGGTCGCGGCTCTTCGCGGCTTTGTCCACTTTGCCGCGCGCGAGCTGCCGCGGTTGAGCGAGGTCGGGGCCGATTTCCGGGTCTTTGCCATAGCCCTGCTGGTTTCGCTGGCGACCGCGTCGGTCTTCGGCGGCCTTCCCGCCCTGCGCGCCGGGCGCATCGACCTCCAATCGGTCTTGCAGCAAGCCGGCCGCGGCAGCGCAGGCGGCCGGCGCCAGTTCATGCGGCGCGCTCTGGTCGCTTTGGAAGTGGCCCTCTCCGTAGTCCTGCTTTCGGGCGCCGAGCTGCTGTTCGAGACGCTTTGGCACATGCAGAACGACCATCTTGGTTTCCAGCCGGAGCACGTCCTCACGGTTTCCGTTCCGTTGCGCGGCCCGGGATTCGATGCGGCCACCCGCCGGTCGATTGCAGGCGATGTGCTGACCTATTTGAACCGTATTCCCGGCGCCGAGGCAGCCGCGCTCAGCGAGTGTACGCCGCTGTCCGGAGGGTCCATGTCGGGAACGTTCTCGCGTTCCGACCGGCCCATGCCGGAGGCATTTCATCGCGGCGACGGCATCGCGATGTGCGGCGCCGGCGCGGATTACTTGAAGGCCGCGGGCACCCGCCTGGTGCAGGGCCGCTTCTTCACCGACGACGATTTCCATCATCCCGGCACGCTTGCAGTCATCAATGAAGCCGCCGCCCGCGCTTACTTCCCTGGCGAGATCCCGCTCGGCAAGCAGATCCTCGGCCAGATGGGGCACTGGAAGACGGTGGTAGGCGTCATTGCCGATACCAAGAACCAGGGCCTGAATCATCCAGCGATGCCCCAAGCGTTGATCGACGACATCGAGTTGGGCGGCGCGGGGGACCTCTACTTTATCGTCCGTACCATGGCTGGAGAGGACGCTTTCGGGCGCGCCCTTCGCGAACAACTGCACGCCGGCCACCCCGGACTCTTCACCAAGGTCCAGACGCTCGACGAGGCCATGGGCGAGATGACCGCCAGCCCGCGCTTCAATACCGTCTTGCTCTGCGCCTTCGCCGCGGTGGCATTCCTGATGGCCATCGTCGGCGTCTATGGCGTGCTGGCATTTTCGGTGACCGAGCGCCGCGATGAGATCGGCATCCGCATGGCGTTGGGCGCAACGCCGGGGTCCGTGCTGGCGCTGGTGATGAAGGAAGGCGCGGCGCTGGCGGCGGCGGGAGGGCTCGAGCCGCTGGTCGATTCGCTGGCCGACGACTACGAGCTGGGCGCGCGGATTGCGCAGGCGGGCTACCGCATCGAG
>PLGA01000068.1 GCA_003139735.1 Bryobacterales bacterium
GCCCACACCTGGTGCCCCTCCGGCACGGTTGGCAACAACGCCAGCATTCAGTTCTATCCTCAGAGCGATTCCGTCAACGTGCTCACCAACGTGCTGGGAGCGACTTCCGATGGCGCGCACATTCTCGGCGCTTCGCTCACCGGCAGCAGCATTACGCTCGACGACATAGGACTCAGCATTCCGCCGAATTCGACTAATCCGTCGGCCCTGTGCCCTGAAACCACCACCGGCACGCCGCCGAGCCAGGTGGAGACCATGACGCCTCTCTCCACCAACCCCACGATCGATGGCACGGCGAATCTGACCGGCGTCACCAACGCCACCGCCGTCAATCAGGTGGTCACCGGCGCGGCTCCTACCACTGCCTCAACCACCACGGCCGCGCCCATCGCCTTCGTTACCTATTCCACGCCCAGCACCTCCACCACGGCAGTCCAGCTCCCCTACTACCTGCCCCAGGCCAGCGGCATCGGCCCCGTGGGCTACGTGAAATTTGCCGACAATTCATCGGCGACGCCGCCCACCGCTCCACTCACTGGCGCGTTTTCGCCCGATAACTCCATCTTCTTTGTCTCCACCGCGGGCGACAACGAGATTCACTTCATCAGCATTCCCACCAACGTCAGCACCTCCGTGCCGCCCACCGATTCCCAGCAGTACAGTCCCGCTTTGCCCGCCTGCTTGCCGGTTT
Source organism: Bryobacterales bacterium (assembly GCA_003139735.1). Classification (GTDB taxonomy): domain Bacteria; phylum Acidobacteriota; class Terriglobia; order Bryobacterales; family Bryobacteraceae; genus BOG-224. The sequence continues at coordinate 692 of PLGA01000068.1, forward strand.
CCGAGGGCGGCAACGATGCCGGCTGTCTCTATCCGACGACGTCGCCAACGCCAACTCCCGCCACCGTAGTTCCCGCAACCGTCATCACCGTCAAGCCCCGCTCGGTCACATAGGTTAAAGTGCCACTATTGACACGGCGCCTGAACACTGCCACCGTGCCCCATCCTTTTCCGCGTGACCGGGGCCCCCACGAACAGGTCTTCGTTCGTGGGGTGGCTGGGCGGAAAAGGGTGGGAAAGTGTGCCACTGTTGATGGGCCGGAACAATCACTCCGCTAGCTCCGCTAACCCCGCTAGCTCCGCTAAAATCAACTCATGATCAAGGGCATTTCGATTCTGCGTCCGGCCGGCAACGCGGCGGCTTACGAACGGCTGAGCGGCTTGTTCAGGGCGCTCGGCTTTGCCCCCGGCAAAGGATGGCAGGAAGAGAGCTCGCGCGGCGCGTCGTTCCTGGCCCCGCTCGGCAATCTCGAATTCGTCGATGGCCGCTTTCCGTCGACAGCCGATCTCCTCATCGAAGTCACATCGCTCGACTCCATTCATCAGGTGGCTGAGGCATGGCTGCGCGCGCAGGAAGGGGCCGCGGTGGTCAACCGTCTCTCGCCCATCTCTGAAACCCACTGGAAATCGCGTATCTTCACTGTCGAGCCCGAGCCCGGCTTCCGCTTCAGTTTCTGGGCGTGGTCCGACCCGGTGAAAGGCAAGCCCGTCGCGCTCGAAGGCGATCTTTCCGCCGCGGGAATGAAGTTCGGCCTCATCGTCTCGCGCTGGAATGCCGTGGTCACCGATCGGTTGCTCGAGGGTGCGCTCGACGCGCTCATGCGCAGCGGCGCCGACCGCAGCGATATTCAGGTCGTTCGCGTTCCCGGCGCGTGGGAAATTCCCGCGGCAGCGCGCGCTAGCGCCAACATCGGCCGCGTGGACGCTGTTGTCACGCTGGGCTGCCTGTTGCGCGGCGAAACCGCCCACTACGAGGCCATCTACAACGAAGTGGCCCGCGGCATCGGCCAGTCGCAGCAGGAAACGGGCATTCCCCACAGCTTTGGCGTGCTCACTTGCGAAACCCTGGAGCAGGCGTTGAACCGCGCCGGAGTCAAGGCCGGCAACAAGGGCTTTGAGGCCGCCGCAGCCGCGATTGAAATGGTGAGCCTGCGCCGCAAGTTGCAGCAAGGCGGTCCCGCTTGACCAGCCGCCATCGCCGCAAGTCCCGCGAACTTGCCATGCAGATGCTTTTTCAGGCCGACGTGGGCCACCAGACAGCCGATCAGGTGCAAGCCACGTTTTGGATGGCCGGCGATCCCGTCGAGCCCGAAGTCAAGGGATTCGCCGAGGATCTCTTCCGCGTTGCCCAGCAGCGCCAGGAGGAGATTGACGCGCTCATTGCCAGCCACTCCACGCACTGGCGTGTGGATCGCATGCCCGCCGTCGACCGCAACCTGCTGCGCATGGCCGTCGCGGAGCTGGTCGGCGTCAAGTCCACGCCCTTTCCCGTGGTCATCAACGAGGCGCTCGAAATCGGCCGCCGCTACTGCGCGCCCGAATCCAGCAACTTCCTCAACGGCGTGCTCGACTCCATTGCCCGCAGCCTGATCGGCAAGTAGAAAAGACAAAAAGTAGCGCCGGTCTCCAGATCGGGGTCCCCGGCGAGCGATCTCTGCTCGCTGGGGTGGGAGACCGGNNCATCTCGAATTTGAGATGTGGGAAAGCAGAAACCTACGCCAGCATCGCGCCCATGCGCCGCGCGCGTTTGAGCGTCCGCTCGCTCAGTGCGTAGTCCGGCTTTCCCGCCGTCAGCCCGATCCACAACTTGCCCACCGGTTT
>PLGA01000347.1:0-1037 GCA_003139735.1 Bryobacterales bacterium
CGTGGGCGTAGCCGGCGATGGTGGCGTCCAGGCCCACCAACCCTTCGGAGGCGTCGAGAACCAGCAGCACCACGTGGGCCATGCGAATATTACGGCGGGCCATGACCACGCTGAGTTTCTCCGCCATGAGTTCGGTCTTGCCCTTGCGCCGAATGCCCGCGGTATCGACGAAAACGTACTCGACGCCGTCGCGCACGACCGTCTCGTCCACGGCGTCGCGGGTGGTTCCCGCGACGGGCGAGACAATGGCGCGCTCCTGCCCCGTAAGGGCGTTAAGCAGCGTCGATTTCCCCACGTTGGGGCGGCCGATAATGGCGATCTTGATGCTCTCGGGACCGGGCGATTCCGGCTCCTCGTCCTTGGGAAAGGCAGCCGTGACGTGATCGAGCAGCGCATCCACGCCGATTCCATGCTCCGCCGAAAGCGGAAACACGTTGGCGATCCCGAGCCCATAAAAGTCATTGGCCAGGATCTCGCGCGCGGCCGTATCGATCTTGTTTACCGCCAGCGACACCGGCTTGCCCAGACGCTGCAGCATTTGCGCGAGGTCGCGGTCGGCGCCGGTGATTTCGGCGCGGCCATCCACCAGCAGGACGACTTGCGACGCATTTTTGAGCGCCACTTCGGCCTGGAGCAGGATCTGGCTGGGAATGTACTCGTGAGGGTTGACGAGGATCCCCCCGGTGTCGATGACTTCGAAGCGGCGGCCGTCGTGCTCGGCAAGCCCGTAAATGCGGTCGCGCGTGATGCCCGGCTCATCGCCGACGATAGCGCGCCGCTGCCCCGTAATGCGATTGAAGAGGGTGGACTTGCCGACGTTGGGCCGCCCCACGATGACGACCGTAGGGGTAGCGTCCGGCATGCTTCTTTATGATAGCAGGGCGGGACGGCGACACCGTCAGGTCAAAGGCAGGGCTGGAACAGCACGATCAATAGATTCTAGTGTAGTGCGTCATGCAGATCAACGATTATCCAGCAACCCGTGGAGCGGGCCGGGGCGCCCACGGGGTCTGTGCATAGGCGTTAAGATAAGCCCG
>PLGA01000347.1:1068-3827 GCA_003139735.1 Bryobacterales bacterium
GGCTTATCTTAACGCCTATGCGGGGTTTGTGGGCCCCCTGCCATGCAGGCTTCCGTGCCGGCATTTCCGCGAAGAACGTCGGCGAGGACGCCGACGTGGCAAGCTGGAAGTTCACTCCACGCTAATACCCGGCCATCGGCCGCGAATTAATAATGCCCGTAATTAACGCCGCAGACCGCGGCGGCTCATGCAGTGGCTTATTTGCCGTCGCTTTTCGGGTCTTCGACGGCGGCCGGCGTGGGAATGCGGATATACCCGTCGTCCGGGCTGGGCGCGGCCCATTGTTCGGGCTGCGCTTCCGCCCAATGGTCGGGGCGCAGGATGCGCAGCACGGCGATCTCATCGCAGGCTTGGAACTTGGGGCAGCGCACGCAATCTTTCCACGCTTTGAGGGGCAGAACGCCGCGCTCCACCTCATGAAAGCCGGTCTTGCGGAAGAACTCCACCACGTAGGTGAACGCGAAAACGGCGTCCAGCTCATACTCCTGGGCCTGCTCGACCAGCGCTCCGATCAGCTTGCGCCCCACGCCGTGCGTCTTGGCGTCCGGGTGGACCGCGAGCGAGCGGATCTCGCCCAGGGTCGGGGTGTAAAAGTGCAGCGCGCCGCAGCCGAGCAATTGGCCGTTGCGGACCACCACCGAAAAATCGCGGATGGCTTCCGATAGCTCGAACTCCGTACGCGGCAGCATGACGCCTTTGGCCGCATACCCGTTGATGAGATCGAGAATCGGCCGAATGTCGCGCATCACGGCCTTGCGCACCGTCACCGGCCTGCCAACCGGCGTAGATTCCGCGAACGCATCCTCGCGCAGTGCGCTGATCATGCCGCCTCCTTCTCTAAAACCACGCGGGTGCCGATGGCGGCGTGGTCCGCCAGCGCCCGCTCGAGCACGTTGGCGGCCGCGCCCGGCGCCACCGTCACCCGCTCCACGCCAGCGCGCAAGGCCGCCAGCGCGGCCTGGAGCTTGGCCTGCATGCCGCCCGTGGCCACCCCTTCCGCGATCAGCCGCTCGCATTCCGCGGCGTTCAATACAGGCCGCACCTGGCCGGCCCCATCGCGCACGCCTTCGACGTCGGTGAGGAAGATCAGGCGGCGCGCGCCGAACGCCGCCGCGCAGGCCACCGCCATCTGGTCCGCGTTCACGTTATAGATCCGGCCGCCCCGGTCGCCGGCCACGCAAGCCACCACGGGGAGATAGCCATGCGCCGTCAGCAGATCGAGCAGGGCCGGATCGCAATGGGTGACGCGGCCGACCGCGCCCAGCTCCGGGTCCATCTGTTCGGCTTCCACCAGCAGGGCATCGATGCCGGAGAGTCCCACCGCGCGGCATCCGGCGCGGTTCAGGCTGGCAACCAGCTCATGATTGACGCTCCCGGCGAAGACTTTGAGCACCGCATCCACAGTTTCCGGCGTGGTGACGCGCAAGCCGTTCACAAACCGGCTCTCGATGCCGCGTTCGGCCAGGTAGCGGGTCATCTGCTTGCCGCCGCCATGCACGACCACGGCGTCGGTTCCCGCGGCTTGCGCCGCCGCAATCTGCGCCGCCAGACGCTCGCGGGACTCCGCGTTGTCGAGCAGCGTACCGCCCAGCTTGATCAAGACCTTCACAGCAGGCCCTCGGTTTCGGGATAGCCCAACATGAGGTTCATGTTCTGGACCGCTTGGCCGGCCGCGCCCTTCACCAGGTTATCGATGGCGCTCACCACCACGCCGCGGCCCGTCCGCGCGTCCAGGGCAACGCCGATATCGCAGAAGTTGGTGTGCGCGACGCCGTGAAGATCGGGCATATGCCCGGGCTCATACAGCCGGAGGAAAGGCTCGTTGGCATAGCGCTTTTCGTACACGGCCAGGAGTTCCCCGGCGCCGGCAAGGCCTTTAGCCCGGAAGTAAATGGTTTCGAGGATGCCGCGATCGACCGGCAGGAGGTGCGCCGTGAAGCTCAATTCACGCTCTTCGAGGCCGGAGACCTGAAGCACCTCCGGCACGTGGCGGTGGCGCAGCACGGAATAGGCGGTGAAGTTCTCCGTCACCTCGCAGAAGCTGTTCTTGAGGGTCGCCTTGCGCCCGGCGCCGCTGACGCCGGACTTGGCGTCGCAGACAATGCCGGCCGCGCGCTCCACCACCCCGGCATCGATGAGGGGCCGTATGGCCAGGTTGGCGGCTGTGGGATAGCAGCCCGGATTGGCCACTAACCGCGCGGCGGGAATGCTCTCGCGGCAGAATTCCGGCAATCCGTAAGCCGCCTCGGCCAACAGTTCGGGCTGGGTGTGCGCCGCCTTATACCAAGCTGCGTAGTTTTCAGGCGTGCGGAGGCGGAAGGCCCCGCTCAGGTCCACCACGCGTGCGCCCGCGCCGAGCATGGCCGGCGCCAGGTCCATCGAAACCTCGGGCGGCGTGGCCAGAAAGACCAGGGCGATGCGTTCCGCCCGAACGGCTTCGGCGGTGCAGGGAAGACAGAGCGGGCCTTTCCCGTTGCGGATGGCCTGGCCTTCGGCGTCGGCAGCCGCGCCTTGGCGATGTTCGAGCAGCACCGGTTCCACGCGTGCGTGCCGCTCCAAAATGCGCACCAACTCGGCGCCGCTGTAGCCGCGGTAGCCGACAATTCCGACCCGGGGGTCCATGATGATTGATTATTCTTTCCTATGAATAATTATACCATGGACTTTGGCCGGAAGGTAACGCGGCGGCGCCGTGTGGGTGCGCGACTTGAAAGTAGCGATATTGCAGATTCCGAAGAAATGCGCGGAGATCTGTGCGT
>PLGA01000313.1 GCA_003139735.1 Bryobacterales bacterium
ACCCTTATCATGGATGTCCCCGGTTTAAAGTAATAGGAGGAGGCTCGATGACATCCGATCAGAACCGCCGGAATTTCCTTACGGCCGCGGCCGGAGCCGCTGCGTTCACCATCGTTCCGAGACATGTGTTGGGAGGCCAGGGCGTGGTGGCGCCCAGCGACCAGATCACGCTGGCGCATATCGGCACGGGTACCGAGGGTTTGCGGGAGATGCTGGATCTTCTCGCCATCCCGGAGATCCGGATTGTCGCCGTTTGCGACCCTAATCAACACGCCAGCGGGTACCGGGATTGGGACAAGACCGGTTTGCGGAACTCCATCCGCACGGCCATTGGCAAGCCGGATTGGAGGCCGGGCGCCGACGGCGTCGTCCCCGGCGGCCGGGAGGTGGGCAAGGACGTCGTCGAGTCCTATTACGCCAAGAATAAGCCCGGCGGTACGTACAAGGGCTGCGCCGCCTATGCCGATTTCCGCGAGATGTTCGACAAAGAGAAGGATCTGAACGCAGTCAAGATCATGACGCCGGACCACCTCCATGCGCTGATCGGCATCGCGGCTATGAAGCGCGGCAAGCACGTGATTGTGCACAAGCCCCTCTCCAACCGGCTGACGGAAGCCAGGCTGATGATCGAAACCGCCCGCCAGACGGGCGTCTCCACGCACTTCATGCCGTGGGACTCCAACGGTTCGATGGACCAGGTGATGACGTGGATCAACGACGGCTCCATCGGCACGCTCCGGGAGATTCACAATTGCACCAACCGTCCGGTTTGGCCCCAGTGGCCGGCCCTTCCCACGGATAAGCCGCCCGTTCCGGAAGGCTTCGACTGGAATCTCTGGCTCGGGCCGGAGGCGGAGCGCCCCTATCACCCGGACTACACGCACATGGTGTTTCGCGGGTGGTACGATTTCGGCGGCGGATCGATGGCCGACATGGGCCACTACAGTCTTTGGACGGTCTTCAACGCGCTGAACCTCGAAGGCCCCACCAGCATCGAGCCGATGCTGAGCCACAACTGCGAGATCAGGGACAGCGCCGCCGATACCATCGTGAACGACTTTTCGTTTCCGACCGCCAGCGTGGTGCGCTTCAAGTACCCGGCGCGTGGGCAACGGCCCGCGGTGGATCTCTTCTGGTACGAAGGCGGGATGCGGCCGCCGCTTCCGGACGAGTTGGAGGAAGATCACGGAGCGATCCCGGCCGAGGCCATGATGTTTGTCGGCGACAAGGGTAAGATCCTGGCCGGCTTCAACATTCAGACTCCACGGCTGATTCCGCAGCGAAGAATGCAGGGGATGGCGGCTACGCAACCTGTGGCCAGGAGGCAGCAAGGCGGCGGACCACGGATATCCGAAGGCTTGCAGCAGTGGGTCAAGGCGTGCAAGGGGGACAAGCAACAATCGAAGGGCAGCTTCCTGAATGCCGGCCCGATTTCGGAGGCCGTTAACTTGTACGCCATCGCGTTGCGGACGGGCCGAAGGCTGCTCTACGACGCGCAGAATACCCGGTTCACGAACTACGAGGCGGCGAACAAGTATCTCTCGCGGGAATACCGCAAGGGTTTCGACCCCGCCACCGTGTAGTAGGGGTCGGGCACGCCCGACCCTNNGGCCAAGCCCCGGCTACGGCCGCGATGCGATCATGAGCCCGGTGGGTCCCGGCAGGCGCACGCGGTGGACCTGCTCAAAACCCGCCTCGCCGAGCCATGCGGCATACTCCGGCTCGCTGTAGGCGCTGCCGCCGGGCGTGCCCACCAGCATGTTGAGCGCGAAGAGCGCGGCGAAGCGGGGGGCCGTCTTATCCGGTTCCAGGATGAAGTCCTGGATCNNTCCGGCTCGAGGATGAAGTCCTGAATGACCACGCGTCCGCCGGTTGCGAGCGCCTCACGGCAGCGGCGCAGCAGGTCGAGGTTCTCGGCTTCGTCGAGCATGTGGCAGATGGCGGAGAGAAACACCAAGTCGTATCCTTCGCCTAACGGGCCGGACCGGAGATCGCCGGCGCGGACGTGGACGCGGTCCGCCACGCCGGCCTCGCGGATGTGGCGGCGCGCGATGGGCTCGACGGTAGCCAAGTCCAGGATATCGGCCCGCAAAGCGGGGTTGGTCTGGGCGAACGCGATCGAATAGGCGCCCGACCCGCCGCCCACGTCCAACATCCGGCGGACATTCTCCGCGCCGACCGCGCGCGCGACCAGCGGGGCGCGCTCCGAGGCGTTGCGGTGCATGGCGGCGATGAAGGCTTCCGTCCAGTCCTCCGCGCGAGCGACGGTTCGGCCAGTGGCGGCGCCGGCGCGCACGGAATCGGTCAGCGTCGACCACGTCTGCCACAGGTGCGCGGTATGCAGCAAGGCGGGCCGGGCGTTATCGGGCGACCCGGCGGCGAAGTGGCGCGCGGCCTCCGGCGAGTTGTAAAAGACCCCCTCCCGCTTCACAAGCAGGCCCAGAGCCGCCAGCGCGTTCAGTAGCATTTCCGTGGCGCGCTGGCCGGCGCAGAGCGCGGCGGCCACTTCCGGCGCGCCGGCGCCCTCCCCAATGGCCGTGAACAGGTCGAGTTCCAGCGCGGTGAGGATGACGCGGCTCTCCTGGAACGCGCGTATGCGCTCGTTAAGTTCGTCGGGCAGTGGGGCCATATGTGTCTCCGGTTTCAAGGTAACAACTTTCACAGCGTCACAAAACGGGTACGGACGGTCTCGAAATCGAGCGTTCCTAAATGGCGCTCGCTGGCCAGCTTCAAGTACTGGAGCGTATGCCAATCCAGGTCCCAGTAGGCTTTCGCGGCGTAGGCGTCCAGGGCGACCGGGTCGGTTCCGGCAATCAGGGTCTTCCGCAAGGCCACGTCCGAAAGATTCCCTCCGCCTGGCCCGTTCCGCAGGAGCACGCGAAAGGCATCGATGATGGTCAGGGTGGGACGCATAAAATCGGCCAGATCCACCAGACTCTCGTGAATGCTTTGATGCAGCCGCTGGCGCGGACCGCCCAGAATGCCGTACCAGTTTTTCATTCCGAGAGTGGCGCCGGTCAGGCTGTGATGCTTGGCGATGGGGATGTTGATCATCTTGTCCGCGGTGAGGAACGGTTCCAGCACCGGCCAGGTGTTGAGCGTCTGCCCGCGCAGATCCACCTCCCGGAACAGGCGGTCCGCGGGGAGGACCACGTCGGCGCCGGCCGCGCGGACGGCGGCGGCAATGCCGCTGCGCGCGAAGCAGGACCGCGGGTCGTTGATGCTCACATCTGTCACAATCACACGCCGCGAGCCCGCCTCCCGGCAAAGCCGGCTGACTTCGGCGACCACCGCCGGATTGGTGTTGGCGGCTTGTTCGGCCGTGCGGTC
>PLGA01000650.1 GCA_003139735.1 Bryobacterales bacterium
CTCTGCTGCGCGAAACAAGGAGTACGCGCTGGGCTTAGATCGCTGCATATTCGCTCCCGGCCTTGAAATCTCTGGTGCGGCCCGTTCCTCCCAATGAACGCGGTCATTAGGCCCCGCTGTTCGTGAGCGCGCGGGCTCGAACGTTGAGCACCGGGCCGCAAGACCATACTACGCCGCAATTGCAGGGTGGTAAAGTCCCATGCGTACGCGAAGGGAACCAGTACCATGCTCAGGTCTTCGCCTGCCCGCGCCTCCTGCGGCCTTTGCGGCGGTGGCAGCGCTAACCGTCTTTCGGCCAAACGTTCACAACGAGCGCCGGCAGGTGCTCTTCGGCCTCAGCGTACGCCGCCTCGGGGACGAAAAACGAAACCTGCCCGGCGTAGGTTTCGATGACCTCACGCGGCGGATTCCTCTTGGCCATGACTGCTTAAAAAGCGCCCGTTGTCGCCGCGCCCTGCTGTCCTTTGCGTATCTTCTTGGGCTGACGGAAGTCAGGATCGCTCGTAGGTCCGCAAGAAATCATCCCGGGCAATGCCAGCGCCGCTGCCACGAGTCTCATCCCTTTCGCACCGCGCTCCTTTCCGTCCCATAAGGCCTCTGGCTGGAGTCAGAGGCCTTTCTCATTGATACGATGTGGATATGAATATCGCCGCTGCCATCCTGTTGGGATTGACGCTGGCCTGGGCCTGCATCGAGCGGGCGGGCGTCGCGCCGCGGGATTGGAACCCCTGCGTGCTGGCGATAGGCGTGATCGCCTCCGTCTGCTTTCTGATTCCTCGGCGCAGGCGCATTCCCCGAGCGGACCGCCTGGTGACCGTGTGCGTCTGGACGGCGCTCGGCGTGGCGGCCCTCCAACTGGCGCCGCTCCCTTTGGGCCTCGTTCGGATCGTCTCGCCCGCTCGCGTGGAACTGCTTCGCGCCATGACGCCGGTGGCCGGTCCCATGCCCCGTTTCGTCCCGCTGACGGTAATGCCTTACGCCACTGCCCAAGCCTTGCTCACATTGGCCGCGTACGCGGTGGTCTTTCTGCTGGTGCGCGAGTTGACGCTGCGTCTGGACCGCTTTCCGTGGGCTCTGGTCTGGCCGCTAGTCGTGGTCGTAACGCTGGAGGCCGTAATCGGCTTCATCCAGGCTTCCGGCAACGGAGGGAGCGACCAGGCCACTGGCACTTACAACAGCAGGGACCATTACGCCGGCCTGTTGGAGATGGTGTTGCCGTTTGCAGCCATGTACGCCGTCGCGATCCTGCGGCGCAATTTGCATCCGAAGGGGATGCCCGTGAGAGCGGCGCTTCAGGCGTGCGGCATGATCGTTTCGGCGGCGCTCCTGCTGATCGCGATCGTCTTCTCGCTGTCCCGCATGGGCTTCTTCTGCGCTTTGGCGGCGCTGGTGGTGGCCGCTGCGCTCACTCTCACAGTCCGCGGCTGGCGGGACGACGAGAGGGTCGAGGCGCCACTGTGGCGGCGCGCCCTGCCCGCGGCCATCGTTGCCGTCGTGGTTCTCGCCGGGGTTCTGGTCCTTCCCTCAGCCGCCCTCGTCTCCCGCTTTTCGGACCTTGCTCATACCGAAGACATCACCGCCGACACCCGCGCCCAGCTTTGGCGCGACACGGTTCCGCTGATTAAGGACTACCCGTTGTTCGGTTGCGGCTTCGGCGCCTAACCTCGTGTCCATGAGGGCTCGAAGTTGCGGAACTATCAAGGGGAGGTTTTCGCCGGAGTTGGTCGCGGTGCCGGAGGAAGCCGGCGGCGAGNNGAGCGGTGCCGCTCCATCGCCTGCGTGGCTGCCATGACGGCCATGCTGCTGCATAGCATCGTCGACTTCAATATGTACGTGCCGGCGAACGCCATGGTCTTCGCGTGGATAGCCGGCGTGGCCAGCGCCTCGCTTGCGCCGCGGAGCCGACCCGATGCCGCGCCCGAACCCTCCCCCCTTCCGGGAACGGAAGCCTGGGCGGCCGCCGGATCGCTGGCATTGCGCCGCCAAGCGAGGNNGTGTTCATACGTGGCCATTACTTCTTCCCCTAAGCCCCGCTTGACCCTTCACCGGATCAGCTCGACTCGGATCGTCTCATCGTTTACCACAGCGCCGTCAAGCTCTTTCCAGCCGCGGTCTGCCGTCACGGCCACCGCCCCCAGCCGTGTTGCCGTCGTCAGGCAGACGCAGTCTCCCAGCGACAGCCCAAGGTCACGCCGAGTTCCCAGCAGCGCGCCGCAAAACTCCGCTTGGCTTGCCCCAAATTCCTCCTCGATTTCCAGATGCAGTTCGGCGAGGGTAGCGCCGGCCCTTTCTGCCGGCATNNATTCCGAGGCGGCGGCGCACCGCCGCCGGGAGGTCACGCCGCGGAATTCGGCGCGTGTCCCGCCGAGGGATCAGAACAAGCGGATGCCTCGAACCGTTCGAAATCTTGCGCCATTCGAACCAGGCAAGTTGTAGAAAAGAAAAGGAAAACGGCGGGGCAGGACGCGACTTGGGAAGTTGGCTCCCCAGTCTGGACACGTTTCGAACTTTTGCAGCCTAAACAGGACTGTGATCGAACCCGTGTACGGGCATTGTTTTCAGAGTGATCCGTGCGAACTGCCGGCAGGAGTCCATGCCGGGCACCCAGTCCGGACACGTCTCGAACTCGCCAAGGGAGACCCCACAATTTCCAGATGCGCCGTCATCCGGCCGCAAACCCGCGGACAGCCCTACCCTTGGCGACTATCCGCGGGTGATCCAGCTATGGAATGCTGTACGATGCCAGATTTGATGAAAACGGCGTGAGCCGGCCGGCCTCCTTCCGCTTGTAGTCGCGCAGCAGCAACCGCTGGCGCCGCCGGGCAACTTCGGCCTGAGATTTCAAGGGCGATCGTGTTCGCTGAAATGGTCCAGCAACAGGCGCGCCTCACACCGCAGTGAGGGCCGCGCTACGCAGGAACGAACTTAATGCCGGACTGTACCTCTCCGCCACTCGATCAAGCCGCTCGAATATCTCGGCTTGCACCGCCTCGTCGCGGGCCGCGATCTGGTTCAGCACGCGCCAGCTCAGCGCCACGCTCTCTGCGTCGGGGCAATGCCCGACCAAATCGAGCGACCGCTCCAGCGTCGCCAGTCCGCTGTCGTTCGCAAGATCGATCAACGATCGAATCTCGCGGCCGTACTCCGACGCTCCCGGTGCGTCCTCGAACGCCTGTGCAACCAGGTGATCGAAATAGGCCATGCGAAGAGTCTCTATAAGCCCGTCCTGGGAGGAATTCCGATTGGTGAACCGAAGCGTGATCCACAGCGCGTAATAGTCCAAGCGACGGTCCAGGAAATTGTAATCGGGCCGCACCGGATCGCCCGTAAGCCGGCCTTCCTCCGCCAAGCGCTTCTCGATTGCGGTGCCCGCCAGCGGCAGCATCTTCACGAACGAAATCGGCGGTCCACCCAGTTCGGCGACTTTGCGTAGGAATGCGACGTTCTCGCGGATGCTGGCGAACGTGGTCCCGGGGTCGAGCAGCATGAACCCCATATCGAACTCCACGCCGATGCGCCTCAGCGTCCGCATCGCCTGCAGGTTCTGCTCGACCGTCGCATGTTTATTCAGCGTCGCTAAGCCCTCGCCGTTGCCGGATTCCACGCCCAGGTACGCCGCCAACAGACCGCGATCACGGCAGCGGGCCATGATCTCCGCCTCAATGTCGTCCACGCGGCAGGAGATCTTCCACCCGACCTTACCCGTGAGGCCCTCGGCGTCCAGCGCGAGCAGGAAGCGTTCCACCCAAGCGCGTTGCGGTTCCGTTTTCGCGGCGAAATCGTCATCCTGGAAAAGGAACAGCCGCACGCCGCGGCTGTCGTACAGAGATCTCATCTCGGCAACGACATCCTCGGGGGATCGGATCCGGCGGTGCGGGCCGGGCGCTTCGCCGTAAAACTGGCGGATGCTGCAAAACGAGCAATTGAATAGACAGCCACGACTCGCCAGCATCGGAGCCATCGGAATGCCGCGGACCGCCTGGAGAGTGTCTCCGCGCGCGGGCCAAGGGAGAGAATCGAGATCGTCCACCAGCGGACGTGCCGGGTTGATGACGATCTCGCTGCCGCGCCGGAACACCAAGCCCTGAATAGCCGGCCAGTTCTGGGGCAGGTCCACATTCTGGAGCAATTCCTCCGCCGTGATTTCGCCCTCGAAGCGGACTACCGAATCGAGTTCCGGCAGCGCACTCATGGTGCGTTCCGGACACAGGCTCGGGTAATGTCCTCCGGCGGTAAAGTGCGCGCGCACTCCTGCCCGCCGGAGGGAGGTCATCAAATTTCCGAACTCGTTCAGGTTGTATTGAAAAATGATGGAAAAGCCGATGAGTCCAGGGGCACTCTCAAGCGCGGCGCGAACCACACGGTCGTCTGCATCAGGGCCATATGGAACCAATCTGGTTTGGTGACCTTTGGCTTCCAGGTACGACATTATGTACCGAAGTCCCAGGTTCTCCTGGTCCTCCCAACCGACGAACAGCGCTTCCACTTGCGATTTGCCCCCTTCTGGACGTCCCCAACGCGCGGGCGTCAGTCTCGGCGTGTTTAGTGTCCGGACTTCTCGACGAGCTGGACCACCGCTTGGAGTGCCTCCACGTGGGCCTGCGCCGCGGCCAGTTCCGCCCGAGCGGTGATGAGCGTGATCTCCCTCATGATTCCTGGATCGACATTCTTCAGGTACGCCTTGTCGAAGATCGGTCCGATACGGTGGTAAATGAAATTGCTTATCGACGACTGTGCTGCCTGTGGGCCTTCTGGAAATGACATTGCCGTGCCTCCTAAATACGAAATGGACTCCGGCCGCGTAGGCAGCCGAGCTTACATCTAGTTTGCACGATCAGGTCCAAATGTCAATCTATTAACACTTCGTCGGCATTTTTTGGGGGGATAGATCCTCGCTGACGCCGTAGTGTAGAGCAAAGTCGCCAACTCCCGAGTGGTCGCGACTCGGAGTTTATGAACTTGGACGTGAAGTCGTGATGTTCCATGCCCCCAGTCAGGGCTCGAACCTGAAACAAAGGGCTTAACCCTTGCGGCTTCTTTGCAGTTCAATGTTTTCAACGTGTTGAAATTTGGCTCCTCAGGTAGGACTNNACCCTTCGGTTAACAGCCGAATGCTCTACCATTGAGCTACTGAGGAGCAAGGTGGTTCCTCTATTTAATCAGACCGCCAGGTCGGGTGTCAAATCGTCTATCTCTATCCTCTCTATCGTGAGTCCATCGTGAGAAGTCCTGAGAGCCGCGCCGCTTATTGCAGCGCTTCAATCGCATCCGCCAAACGCTCGCGGAAGGCGCTCCAATCCTGGACTCCAAAAAGCCGGTCGTGGTCTCTGTCGCCCAGGTGGAATGCGGCCATGCGGCCATGGATCAGCGCTTCGCCTGCCTGCGCGGCGGGAGACCCGGCCTTGGCCTTGGCCAGACGCGCCAGGGTCAGCAGGTAACGGTAGTCGTCCAAACCGGCGGCGATGCGCGCGAATTCTAAAGACGGAATCAATTGGCCGTCCGGCGACGCATTGGCCCATGCGTAATCGTCCTCGCGGCAGTCGAGCGCATAGTACGGATCGCCGGCCACGATGTTCCAGTGCCACGCCACGCGGAACTTGAGGTTGAATTCCTTGGCGGCCTTGTACAGGTATGCGCCATAGCTCCAGCGGTCCCCTCCGTTGTAAAACGCCCACTGGCCGCCCTGGCGATGCAGCAGATTGACGCCGGCTTCGTCGTGCAGGTTCAACGCGGCCACGCCCAGGGCCCTCGCGAACATGAAATAGGGATCGCTGGCGTTAGCGTGCCCCGCTTCCACGCTGGTAGCCGCCGTGAAGAACGGCGGCCCGTTCGGAAACGCGATTCCGTAAGCCGTGGCATTGGCAATGGCGCTTTTCAAATCTTCGGCGCTCGGCTCGTCGCCGAGATTCCAGTACACCGGCAGCCAGCCTTTCTCTTGCGCGTGCTGCTGGATCGCGGCGTAGACCATCTTGACGAACTCGCTATAGTCCTTGAACCCGGCGGCTTGCATCTTATCGCTGTCCTGACGATACGCGTCGAATCCGCTGACGCCGGCCCCGTAGGAGTTCACGGCCAGGAATCCGAGGTCCTTGGCCTGCTGCATCTGCGGATCGGCCGTATGGAAATCGAGCACCGGCTTGCCCGCGGCGAATCCTTGATAGGCAACGCTCGGGATGCCCGTAAACATGGTGAAGCCGCGCGCACGCAGCAGCCGCAAGCTCTTCCCGGTCATCTCGGCGTTAAACGCGGCCACTCCCGGATCGTCCCCGAACCAAGGCAGCCCGATCCCGCCTCCGAAGGGGCCCGCCGGGATATCCACGGCGTCCAGCGCGCCTCTGCGAACCGTGAACCGCAGCGGCGCCGACGACGCTTCGCCGGTCTGCGGCGTAAACGTCACCTGGCCCGTATAGACTCCCGGGCGCGCCGTGGCGGGAGTGTGAACGGTCAGGAAGAAATACCGCGCGCTGTCCTTGGGCATGGCCACGTAATTCCGCGGCAGCGCCAGCCGCGGGGAGATGGTGTAGACGGCGCCATCGTTGGTGACTCGGGTGATGCGGTTCGAGACGTAGCCGACGTCGATGCCGCTGGCGGGGATGACGCCTTGCGGCCCGGCCAGCGCGCTCACGGCGACTTCGACCCGGCCCAGGTCCTTCAGCGGAAGGACGCCCACGATGACCGGCGTCTCCTCGCCGGGAAACGCGTCCGCCGCGAGCGGCTTGCCGAGTTCGGCGCGCAATGGCGCGGCGTTGTAGGCGAGGTTCCCCATGAGGTCGCGCTGGTAGACCAGGTAACCGCGCCGCGCATCTTCCGCCGTGGGTTCCAGCGGATCGCCCGTCGCGCGGGGCAGCACGCGTTTGAAGGCGTTATCGAAATACGCGCGCCGCCGCTCTTTCACGTCTTCAAGGAATCGCGCGCCCTCGGCGGCTTTCGCCACCGGATAAACGATCACCGCGGATACGGAGTTGGCGAAGTTCTGCCCCTGGAACTCCAGGTAGAGCTGCCCGTTGGTCACCGAAACGTCGAAGGTCTTCTCCGAAAAGTGCGCCCGGCCGTACTTCTCAAAGACGTTGTCGCTCGGCAAGTCCTCGGTGTCCCAAAACTGGAAGTACTTCTTGCGGAACTGCTGAAGGTCCATCTGTTCGAACAGCACCCTCTTGCCCTGCGCCAGAATGGACCGCTCCCGGTAAATCTGGCTCTCCCCCCAGAATCCGCCGGGCGCGTCGATATTCACGAAAACCCGGTAATTGCCATTGGGAACATCCACGGCCAGCCCGCCGGATTCGATGCAGATGAAGTCCTGGTAAAGCGGGTCGGGTTCCAGAACATCGAAGGCCCGCCAAATCTTCGCGTTTTTGAGGCCGTATCCACGGCCTGGGCTGTACGGGGTGGCCGGCGTGATGGCGGTGAAGCCATCCATCACGGGGCTGCCGGCCGGACCGAAATCGAACGCATGGAGGCCCTCGAAGAGTGCGTTCGAGGCGGCCGTGTCGCGCTCCAAACGCAGCCGGTCGATAAACAACGGCACGGGGGACGAGTTGGTCGCGATCACCAGGCGCGTGATGCCGTTGAGAATCAGGTTCCGTCCCGGCCGCCCTTTCTCACCCACGTATAGCGATTTCAAGGGCAGCGTCAAGGTGCCCTGGCCCGGCGGCGCCACGGCATTGTAATTCACGCGCGTCCAGTAATCCTTGGTCTCCCTGTCGTGGATCTCAATGACCAGCGGCACGGCCTCCTGGGCGTCCGTATAGGTATCGATCTTCAAATAGTCGTAGCCCGCCCAGTCCTGCGGCGCGGTCATGGCCACATAGCCCCTGTCGATGCGGAGCGCCTTCGTTCCGTCCGTCGCGTGCTGCGAAACCACAACGCCGCCCTCGAACGGGCTGTTCTGTTCGAACGACGTAATGGACTTCACCGGCGGCCCGGAGACCGCGGTCTGGTTTACCGCCAGCGGGGTTCCGCAGGCGTAACACTTCTTCCACGCCGGCATGTTGCGCCAGGCGCATCGGGGGCAAGCGATCGCGCCCGGTCCCAACGGCCCCGGCGGCGCTATGGGGGCCTCCTCCTTACCCAGTTCCGGCGCGGAAGTGAGCTTCACGTCCGTGCCCACGCGTTCGAGCGAAACGTCGTCGATCCAAAGCAACCCCGGCGCCCACAATCCGAAGGACGGGCCTGTCTTGGCCGCCTTGCTCAACTCCACCACGTACGTCAGGCGCGTCCACCCGAAGGTCCCATTCTTCTTGAGCGGAAAATACTTCTCGTTGAACATGAACTCGGTGTCCTGGTTGTACGTGCCCGTTCCGATTTCCATGCCGCGAAGGTAGGCCGTGATGGCATAGCGGCCAGGCTCGAGATCGTGCGGCTGCGCGATGCGAATCTTGCCGGCGGAAGCGCACGACAACAGGGCCGAGGAAGCGCCCGTGCGCGGGACCAGTCCCACTTCGAACTTACAATCCCCCTCGTAATTCCAACCCTCCCATTTGGCGAACACGCGCCCGAACTGGTCTCTGTCCTTGGTGATTTCAAAGGAAGGATCGTCGATGAGATTGGAGGCGCAATCGGTCACCGGGGGGACGCATACTGCCACGAAGCACGCGAAGGCTAGAATACGCACGGCGGACCCTCTCATGCCTCATTTTAACGTCATAACTAGACAGTGGGGTCAGGCCATCGTTTTTTGTGGCCTGCCTTCTTCGGTGGGGCGGATCGGGGCGCCCACCGTCTCCGTGGGCC
>PLGA01000078.1 GCA_003139735.1 Bryobacterales bacterium
CTCGATCACCGCAAGTACCCCGTTGGGCGCAAGATCACAGATGAAGAGTTTGCCTATGTCAATCTGAAGCCCAACAAATTCCACGGCGAATGGAACTACACGATACATCCCCGCAACTAACGCAAGTTGTAAAGCTTATTAATTTACGACTCCTGGGCCCGATCAGTTCCGCGGAGGAATGATCAGCAGGATCTCGACTTCAACCGGGACCTTGTTGCGCAACGCGGGCCGAAACTGCCACTGGGTCAGCAAAGACAGCACATCGCGCACCAGCGCGTTATCCATATTGAGCGCCTTGACCTCGCGCAGGGCTCCGGCCGCGCTCAACAAACCGCGCAAGACAATATTCTGGGGATGCGGCGACTCGAGTATGCTCTTGGGGATCGCGGTCGATAACGGATACGGCGCGGAAATCACGCCGGGGTCGTCAATGTTCACCATGAAGCTGCTGGTACGGGAATTGGCGCTTGCGGGAATGCAGTATTCGAGCATCCACTCGCGCGCGTCTCCCACACTGAGGTAGACGGTGTAGACGGGGTTGCCCGACAAAGTTGCGCCGACCGCGGGCAAACCGTCGCGCGCGACGGACTGCAGGATCACCACATCGAAGTTCCCATTAGACGGATGCGTCACCCGAATCACGCCGTTTTGACCGGAATCGGGGGAATGTGCGGCGGCAGGCGCGGGCGGATGGTCGGAAGGGTTCACTCCCGCCGGCGCGGGGTTGCCTGGAGGCGAATTGGCCGTCACTTTTTGCTGGCTGTTTTCCGGAGAGGCGCTGTTCGCGGCGGCGCCCCGTGTTGGCGCTGCTGCCAGGTTCCTTGCCGCGCTCTGCGCCTCGGGGACTCGGGCTGTGCCGGCCGCCGCGGGGGCGGTGCGATCGGGAGCCGCGGCTGCGCTGGTGGCCGGTTTCTCGGCAGTCTCCGGCGGGTGTCCGGGCGTCATCGCCGTCCCAGCGCCTCCCTCCGAGCGCGGGGTATTCTGCACCCCTCGGGGAATCTCGACGTGCGTCGCCGCGGAGATATCGGGCCCCAGGTAGATCAGGTTTAACGGGTTGCCCTGCGGCGCGTCGAAGGACGCGATGTCCGCCGCGCTCTCCCCCCGCATGCGCACCGGATTCGTGGATGAGTTTGGCAGCGGGAGCTTGGGCGCCGTCTGAACGGCGGCCAGGGTTGCGGCGATGTCCGAGGCGGTGGGTTGTAGATTGGAGGGGCCCAGAACAGGCGGCGTATCGAGTTTCGGGGGCACGCGGGTCGTTTGCGCGCTCCCGGGAATGAAGGTGCGCCTCGGAGCGGCGGGCCGGATGACTCTCGACCAGAACGCCAGCGGCGGGGCGGCCGGCAGAGGGGGCGGGGGCAGCATCACTAAGTCCGGCTGCAGAATCACCGGCGCCCGGTTCGACATGTATGGCGTCTTGGGCAATTCGAATTGTTTGGGAATCGACGCCCGCGGCCGCGGCTGAGGCGCGGGTTGAGCCGCCGCCTCGTTCCGCGGCGGTGAATGCCGTGCGGGGGCCGGCTCCTGCGCCGTGCTCTTGCTCTTTGCCTTCTGGGGATGCGTCGCTGGGAAATCGATCTGGCCGGGAAGCTCTAACCGAAACGGCTCAAGCCTGTAAGTTGCCTGCCGGGCCGGTACGTAGTCGATGCCGGACAAAGCCTCCACCAGAATGGGCAGGAGGGCTACTGCAAGCCCGTGCGCCATCGCGGAGGCCAGCAGTGAGGGCCAAATTGGCTGCCGGCGCTCGAATACCTCACTAAAGAGGCGCGGTTCCGCGCCGCGGGCTGGTTCTCGCCGGAATGTGATTCGCAACCGCACTTATCGGCCCTTTCGGCGCGTTAGATGCGGCCCGGACGGAAGACCGGGCCGTTCATTTGCCCATTGACCCGAATCCCAACCGGCGGCCTGGACTGCTCCCGGCGAAGTCGAACGTACCGGCCCCCGTTTCTTCATCCCGTGAAAAGGCGGCATAGCCCTGCAGGTCCCTACTACTTAATCGGCGGGGCCGAAGGCGTGGAGGAGCCGCCTAGATTCGTCATCGATTGCGAGGGCCAGGCGCTGGTGCTCCCTCCCTGCTGTTGGAGTTTCATGTCGCTCTCCACCTTCATCCGGCGGACGAGTTCTTCCACCGGGAGCCGTTCCCCCGCCGCCGGCGCCGGTCCGGTCATGTCCGTGCCGGGAGTCTGCGGCATCTGTTCATCTTCGGTGTGGGCAATTCCAGGCGGCTTGGGGAAGTTGAGCGCCGGCAGCGCCTGCCCTTCGGGAATGGGCCGGACGATCTGAGGCGTGATGATCACGAGGAGTTCGTTGTTCTCCCTGGTCACCGTGCGCGATTGGAACAGCTTGCCGAGAAGCGGAATGCTCGCCAGCAGCGGTATCCTATCGATGGTGTCGGTGAGGCGTTTGTCGAGAAGACCCCCGATAGCAAAGCTCTGCCCATCCTTCAGCTCGATTTCGGTCTGGAGCTTCCGCGAATCCAGGCCGGGAACCGTGTAACCCGAAACGGTGAGACCGGCGTTATAGTCAAGCGCGCTGACTTCCGGGGCCACATCGAGGCGGATGGTTCCGCGAGGAGTGATCACCGGGAGGAAATCGATCCGCACGCCGAATTGCCGGAAAGCTATGGTCACCGTGCCCAACCCGCCTCCTCCACCCTGCAAAATCGGGTAAGGAAATTCGCCGCCCGCCAGAAAGCTGGCCGGTTTGCCGTTGATCGCCAATACGTTCGGTTCCGCCAGGATCTCCGCCAAACCACGGGTTTCGAGCGCTTTGATGGTTGCGCCCAGATTGAGATTTGGACTGAACCAAAAGAGATTGAGCGCCTGGGTCAGCGAAAGAGTGGTGGATGCGCCGCCAGTTCCAGGCACGACCGAGGGCGCCGGAAACTGTCCCGTTGAGACGGCCCCCACGGAATTGCCCGCTCCCGTACTAATGAGGTTCAAACCGAGGTCGGTCTCGGCCGTGCGATCGACCGTGGCGAACTGTACTTTCAGCAGGATCTGCGCGTCGGCCGGAGGGACATCCACGTAGAGCAGGTTAACGACCTTCCCCGCGGCGCCGACAGCGGAGGCGGCTACGGTGACCGCGCGGTCGGCGGCGACCAGGTCTTTGACATTTCCACGGAGGAAAACCGTATCGCCCTGGAGGGAGGCAGTGATGGGCTGGCCGGGCAGCTCCGCCGCCAACTGGCTCTGCAAGTCGTCGAGCCGCGCCTTCGAAGCGGCAGGGTTGGCCTTCACCACAACGTCGAAATACAGCAGGCTGCCGCCTTGCTGCCAAACGATGAGGCTGGTCTCGCCAGGCGCCTTGCCGCTGAGAAGAACCTGCTTGGGATCGACGGCGCGGGCATCGGCCACGTCGCCGTATCCCACCGCGACGCGCTCAATGATGGAGGAACTATTGACTACCAGCGATTTGCCCACGGTCAGGTCCAACTCGCGGGCGCCTTGCTCGGCCGGCTGGGCGCCGGCGGGCATCGCCAGGATCGCGGCAACGCAGGCCACCGTCCAGGGGATGACGATTCGGACGAGTTCACGAATGGGGCAATTCACGGTGCGCGGTCTCACTTTTTCTCTCCAACAGGCTGAGGCTGGTCTTTTGCGGAAGGCTGGGCGAACTTGGCCTGGGTAAGCTGGCCGCCGTTGAACACCTCAATTTCGATAGGTGGCAATGGGACAATGATGTGTTGCGGCTGGGCAGGGGCTGGCGCACGGGCAGGGGCCCGCGCCACTGGCTTGGCTGAGGCCGGCTCCGCTGACGGAGAACCGCTGTACAGAGCCTGCATCGAGGTGCCTGAGGTCTTGGCCACCTCCGTGTCGAGGGGGTTCCGCAGCACCAACTGGATGCGCGCCTCATTACTGGCGAGACTCAGGATTTCGGCCTGTTCCGGATTAACCAGCAAGTTCACCACGGTAACGGGCACCACCAGCGGTTTTCCTTCCGCATCCTTCTGATAATTCTGTCCGGCCGACAACACCTCGATATTTTGCAGGATCGTCTTGACATGGGCGCCATCGCGGCCTGGCGACTCGGGCACCTGTCCCGCGATCAGGACATCCACCCGCATTCCGGGTTGTGCGAAGCCGGCCACACCCACAATGTCGTTGACCCTCACGGCTACGGCTCTCATGCCAGTGGGAATGGTGGCGGCCAGACCGCCGCCGGCCCCGACTGGCGCCAGGCGGCTGTCCAGGATGGGCTCGCCCTCGTAGATCCTTGCCATCACGCCCCGGTTCAGCAACGGCTCTTTCTTGGTTGCCATTCCGCTGGGCAGCGGACCAACCCAGGGACCTGTGGTGAGGTCGGCGTCTTGGAGGATGGCGCCGATATCCAGTGTTCGCGCGGCCCTGACGATCATCACAGTCTGGGGCCCGGATTGACCCGGCCGCGATGTCACCACCCGGTACACCAAATAAGTCGCCAGGAGGGAAAACAGCAGCGCAATCACCAAAATTCCGGAAACACGTCGGTTCATTTATCGTTTCCTCTTTTAAAACGTACAACTGCGCGCTCGCGCGGCGCCAATGGTATTCTTGGCAATTCAGCGCCCATTCGCCGAGATCCCAAAAATCTTACAATCCAATCCCGCCCAAGGACAGTCGCGGCCGGCTGGCTTCCGCTCTCGGACGGCGACCCCGTGGATGCGTCGGGACAGTTCTGCATGGCGTCTCCCTTCAGACGCCTACGGCGTGCCGTTGGGAATCAACCGGGCTAACGTGAGATCTCCCCCGATATCCGTGAAGATCTGGTTCAGACTAGAGGTGGGCCGGGAGGCAGCGACGCAGGTACCGCTGCTTCCAGTGGCCTTATAGTCGGAGAAAAACTTGGTCGCATCGGAGGCCATCCCCTGCATCGTGGTGCACGGGGTAATGGCTGGCGCCGTCGCAAACCCCTTGGGAACGCAATCGCCGTCCGTACCTAATGCTCCGCTTCCGCCGCATGCCGTGTTGTCGCTCAAGCACCCCGATGCCNNGCGTACACCCAGGTCCCCGCGGCTGTAGCGGCCTTGGCCGCCGCAATCGCCTGCTGGCATTGATAAAAGGCGGAAGGATACGTGGGCTTCGTGGTCGAGGCCCCCGGTATGTCGCCCGGCTTCGAGGTTGCGTTGCCATCGCTGAGGATGATGAGCACGTTCTGAGTATTCGCGGACGCTGCCGCGGCGAGCGCCGCCTGCGCTTGGTAAATTGCCTGGGCGTAATACGTTCCATAGCCGCCTTTGGCTTGCATGTTACCCTTGCTCTTGCTGGTTCCGACCGCCTCCGCAAGGTTGGAGCTGCCGTATAGCGACGCGGCGCTGTCGGAGCTGCGGTAATCGCTCGAGAAGTTCACGATCTGGTATGTCGAAGTAGCCGGAAAGGGGGTCGCGTACGCTTCCGTCGTAAGCGTACCGCCGTTGTAGTCGGCCTTAGCCGAAGTCGTCGACACCGCTGGAAATGCGAATAGGCTGACCTTATCGACCGCTTTGGCCACGTTGCCACCCCCACCGCTGGCATTCGCCGTGATCGCGCCGCAGCTCGACAGGGATGCGGAACAGGGCGAAAGCTCGTTCAGCAACGTCTGGACGCCGGCCAACGCGCAGTTGAGTCTTGTGGAGGCGCAGTTGCTGTCGCTGTCCGTGTCACTCATCGAATCGGTCGTATCGACGAGGATCGCAACGTTGAAGGGGCCGTTAGTCGATCCCTTCGCGGCCGCGGTCGCGGTTGCCGTAATCGTGAACGAGCCTATACCAACCAACCTAAGGAAAGTCAGTGGCACGGTCACTTGTTGCTTCACGCGAATCGCGTTTGCGAGTGCCGGAGTGCCGCACGCGATTCCTGTCAGCAACGGGCTCGTGGAGTCGCACCAAGTATCGGGATACCCGGATGCCATCGTAACGTTTGGCAGATTGGGCTTGGCGTTAAGGGCTCCCGATACGCCGCTGAACGATGTCGCGACGGCTGCCGCCGAGGAACTGGGCAAGGCCTGCGCTCCCGCCAACGCCGCCGCATTCGTCGATGACTGGAGCTCGTTATAGCTTATATATAGCCGGCCGGCGTCGATCACGAATCCCGCAAATGCGAGGAGGAAAACCATTGCTACCGCCACGAGCGGAAGGATCTGCCCGCGCCGGCCCCGGCGCGCCCAACGTATACACGACTTTCTGTCTTGGCTCATTGCACAATCTCCGCGATTTGCGCCGTCAAGGTACAGCCCGGCGAAAGGTTGGCTCCGTAGACAATCAGGCTGCAAGGATAAGTCGCCGTTACCTGGGCGGTCGCGCCAGACGCCAGATTCCCTACCGCCCCGGCGCTGTCGCAGGACGCACCGGGATACCCGACCCCATTCAGGTTAAACGATAACGATATACCCGTCGATTTGAGGAGTGGCGCCGCGTTGTGGATCGCTGTGGCGGCGGTTGCGCACGGGTCCGTGGTTTGCCCCCGGCTGACCGAGAGAATTTGTCCGCCGATGGTTACGGCATTCGTCAGACTCAGGTAGTTATTGAAGGCGATCCCAAACGTGGCGATTCCCGTCACGATAAGCAATAGAATCGGCAGGCTCACGGCGAGCTCAATAAGCGCCTGTCCTCGCCGGCCGCGGTTAGGAAGGCGGGAGTGGACATGTTCGCCCAAAGACCGGATTCCGGCATTCACTCCCGATTTGATGACCGGACCGCGTGGATTAAAAGCTGGCGGGGTCCCGGTCTGGTTGTAAACTCCGGTAGACAGCCGGCTCGGTGGCCTTGTCATGTCTGGGACGGTCGATCCCAACTCGCTGAAATCTACCATGTTTGCCGCCCTCGTCGAACGCTCCTGAAGCATTCGTCCCTTAAACGCGAAACCCCAATGCCGGTTTCCAGGAACTGCTGGAATTGCCGCTGCTGCTGCCGGTCCATATTGTCAAATTCCATTCCCATGCCGCGGAAATCGATGTAAACAATCCGCGCCCACAGTCCGAAGGCCGCCTTGGACGAAGACTGGCCCTGCCCGTCGCACTCCAGCACCAGATGGATCACCGTCCCGACGCACCAGTCCGCTCCGGTTTCAATGTACGCGCCGCCTTCGCCGATATCGCAAACGCGAAGCCGCAGGCACAGCCCGCCGGTCCAGTAGAACGCCTTGAAGGCGGGCGCTGGGGACCGGGCCTTCTTCCTCCGTTCCTTGGGCCTGCCGCGGCCTGGAAAATTCAAGGACCTACCTCACCTTCCCGTGTCCATGGCCTCGGGGGACTCGCTCAGCCTCGATTCCAGATACCGGTCCACCTGCTCCGGCGACTTAATCAACAGTCGATCTCCTACCTGCGTGCCGGACTTGTAGATGCTGCCAGCCGGCAATTCCAGCACGCTGCTGCAGCGGAGCCGCAGGGGACCAACCCTCAACGGACCGAGGTGCTCAATCAGATGGACAACCCGGCACTCGGAGTCCAGGTAGATCGCGTCGATCGAGAACAACAGCCCGAAGGTGTGGATGCCGCGGGACGGTACCACCCACACGGCCTCATCGGACCGGAGTTTGATCCGGCCCAAGAGGCCGCGCAGGCGCGCCAGCGGCGTATCGGCAGCCGAAACACCAAGGTTGATGAACGACTGCCGAGAAATATTGAACGCGTATAGGGTCATTGCCACCCTCGCCTCATCCTTGTTCGCGATCGGGAACGGGGAAGTGCCGACAAAGCTGAACAGCTTAGTCAACACGCTTTTTCCGCCGGCGGATCAGTATCAAGAGAACCACCACAAACGCGGCTGCTGCAATGATCCGGATCAAGGTCGTGTTATCCATTTGTAAGCTCCTTTTCTGTGTCTAGGTTCAAATATATTTGGCGAATCCCTCTGACAATGTGATGAAGGCCGGTCCCAAAGTCACGATGAAGATGGACGGGAAAATGAACAAAACCAAGGGAAAGACCAGCTTTACGGTCGTCTTGGCCGCCCGTTCTTCCGCCCGTTGGCGCCGCTGTGTACGCAACGTGTCCGAATAGACCCGCAAGGTCTTCGAAATACTCGTGCCGTAGTTATCCGCCTGAATCAGCGTGTTGGTCAGCGCGCGGACGCTGTCGATATTGACCCGCGCCGCGAAGTTCTTTAACGCCTCTTCGCGGGTCCGGCCCGCCTTCTGTTCCAGGTTGAGCAACTGGAACTCGTCGCGGATCTCAGGCTGACTTACTTTGAGCTCTTCCCCTACGCGGTAAATCGTCTGGTCCAGGCCAAGTCCGGCTTCGCTGCAAATCACCATGAGGTCCAGAGCCTCGGGCAACCCGGCCCTGATCTTGAGCTGGCGGCTTGAGATGCGATTTGCAAGCCAATAATCTGGCGTCAGAAAACCAACCACCACCGCGATCCCGTAAGCGAAGAAAAAACCGAACCGATATAGACCCGTCAGTGTCACAGCCACCGCAAGCGCGATAGGAACGGCCGCCTTGGCGCCATAGAAGATGTTGACGGCGGTTTCATCGCGGTAGCCGGCTCGGATCAAGCGCTTCTGAATGACCGAAACCTCAGCGGGACTCCGGGGCAGCAGGTTCTGGAACGGTTTCACCATCGCCTCCACCGGCGACTGCCGCCGCGGTATCGGGCGGTGAAAGAACTTTGCTCCCGAAGAACTGGTTCGCGGCCCCACGATACTGGCGAGCCTGTTCATAAACACATCCCGCCGGAATACCAGGAGACCGATGCTGGCCGTGAGGCCGAATGCAGCCAGAAATGCGATTGCGAGCAAAATCATCATAGCGGGTGCCTCATATCCGGATATTCACAATTTTGCGTATAATGAGCGTGCCGATGGTAGTCGAGATCGCGGAGCCATAGAGCATCTTCAGACCGATAGGACGCGTCCATAAGAGGCTCACTTGATCCGGGCTCAGCATGTACATGAGAAAACCGAGAACCACCGGCAAACCCGCCAGAATGTAGCCCGTCAGACGTCCCTGAGCGGTGTGCACCCCGACCTGCCGCCGCAAGCGGGCATCCTCGCGAATCAGGTGACTGACGCTTTCCAGGATTTCCGTCAAATTGCCCCCCGTTTCCTTCTGAATCAGGACTCCCGCGGCAATAATCCGGATGTCTTGGATGGGAAGGCGGTATATGAAGTTCGTCATGGCGCCCCGCAGATCCAACCCGAAACTCTGTTCTTCGTAACACTGGCGGAACTCCCCGCGGACCGGTTCGGGGGATTCTCTTGCTACCAGTCCCATCGCGGAGCAGAGACTCTGGCCCGCCCGAATAACGGCGACCATCATATCGATGGCATCGGGCAGGAGCGTGCGGATGCGGTCGAAACGGCGCTGCCGCATATGCCGGACATAGAGCAGGGGGCCGGCGCCGGCGAGTACAGTCATACCCAACGCCAACAGGTGGGCGTGCGTGCGCAGATCCACAAGATAGCCAACGCCGACGCCGCATAAGAGGGAAAGCAGCACGAGTCTCCCGACAGTCCACTTGAGGTCCGCCTGCCGCAGCATCAACTGCAGCCTGGGCGCCACGTTGACTCCCTGCAACCACCGGTCGAGCGTGGGAATCCCGCTGAGAGTCTCCGTGATCCGGAGATCCAGGGGTGCCCGTTGCCCGCTCAGCGCCACGGGCGCGCTCCGGATTGATTCCAGGCGGGCCGCAGTCCGTTTCGCCACCGCCGCGCGTCCGGCGGTGACGCCGAATAACAGCAAGACTATGGCAGCGAATATCGCCGTGAAGACAATTAGCAACCACATCGTCCGTCGCTCCAGTTAAGACACTTCCGTAACTTGCTCGAAGAGCTCTTGTGGCAGCAGGATGCCCGCCACTCGCAACTTTTCCAGAAATTTCGGCCGGATGCCGCTGGGCCGAAACGATCCCACCACGGCGCCGTTCGGGCCTATGCCGCGACGCACGAACGTAAAGATATCCTGCATGCTTACGATGTCGTTCTCCATGCCCGTTATCTCGGCGAGACTTACCACGCGGCGGCTTCCGTCGCTCATCCGCGAGATCTGCACCACCAGGCCGATCGCGGATGCGATTTGTTGCCGGACAGCCCTCTCGGGAAGGTTGAAATTCGCCATCGCTACCATGGATTCCAGGCGCGCCATCGCGTCGCGGCAAGTGTTGGCGTGAATCGTCGTCATCGATCCCTCGTGGCCCGTGTTCATGGCTTGTAGCATGTCAAAGGCCTCTTCGCCGCGCACCTCGCCGATGATGATCCGATCGGGACGCATGCGCAGGCTGTTGACCAACAACTGCCTTTGCCGGACCGCTCCCACCCCTTCCACATTCGGCGGCCTGGTTTCCAGCCGGACGACGTTCTCTTGTTGCATCTGTAATTCCGCGGCATCCTCGATGGTCACCAGGCGCTCTGTCGGCGGAATATACTTCGAAAGCATGTTCAGGAAGGTCGTCTTGCCGGCTCCCGTGCCGCCCGAGATCAGGATGCTGATTCTTGCGCGCACGGCCGCCGACAGAATCGCAAGCATCTCGCTCGAAATGCTCTTGTTCTCCACCAACTTCTCGGCCGTCAGCGGCGTCGTTCCGAAGCGGCGAATCGAGACGGCCGGCCCATCCAGAGCGAGCGGCGGAATGATGGCATTTACGCGCGATCCGTCGGCAAGCCGGGCATCCACCATGGGCGACGACTCATCCACGCGCCGGCCCACCGCCCCCACGATCCGGTCGATGATCTGCAACAAGTGCCGGTCATCGCGAAACTTGACATCCACCTTCTGCAGTTTGCCGAAGCGCTCGACAAAAACCATGTCTTTGCCGTTCACCAGGATGTCCGAGATGGTCGGGTCGGCCAGCAGCGCTTCAAGCGGCCCTAGGCCGAATACCTCGTCGAGCAGTTCCGCCTGAAGCCGGTCCTTTTCCGCCGCGTTCAAAAGCAGCTTTTCCCTTGCGGCAATATCCAGAATCAGGGCCGCGACCGCTTGTTTGGCGGTGCCGTTGGCGGTTGCCGACAGTTTCTCCAAGTCCAACTGCGCAAGCAGCGTCCGGTGTACATCGCGTTTGACCAGTTCGAACCCTCTATCATCCATTTGGCAACCTTATAGCTCGCATCTAATTACCCGAAAAGTCCCTTACGCTTTCGTTGTTCCGGAGCCCTGCCGCACGCCGCGCGCGCCATGCGGCGCAACGAATCGGCGATGGGGCCTTTTTCCGATACCACCGGCGCGCCGGAGTCCGCCGCGCGCCGCGCAGCCGCGTAGTCGTTAGGCACCTTCCATTTCGGCGCGATGCCTAACGTCTTGCCCAGTTGTTCGTCGTTGAAATGCGCCCACCGTCCTTCAAACCGGTTCAGCACCAACTCGACGTTCGGCTCGCCGTAAGCTTGCAGATAGGCCACAAACCGCTGGCAACTGCGCAGCGACGGGATGTCGGTCTGCGTAACCAGGTAGATTGTGCTGGCCATCTGAAACAAGGGGGCCGCTTCCGCCGGGCTCAGGCCGGCATCGATGACCACGTAAGGGAACTGAGCGCCCATCAGGTCCACCAATTTACCGACGCTGCTGCTTTCCACGGGTGACGAGTTGTAGACGTCGGGCGCGGCCAGCACAGAGAGGCCCGTGCCAGAGCGCGTCATTAAAGTGGAAACGAATTCTCTGTCGAGCCGCTTCGGGTTGGCGAGCGCCTCGGCGATGGTGAAGACCGGCGTGAGACCCAGAAGTACGGCTACATCGCCAAGATGTGGATGCAGGTCGAGCAGGGCGACTTCGCCACCCGTCTCCTGACGGAGCGCTACGGCGAAGTTAGTCGCTAATGTGGTAACGCCGCTGCCCCCCTTCGCGCCCCAAAACACCAGGATCTTCCCACGCACCGCCTTGTCCAGCGACTCCGCCCGGCGCGCCGAAGCGCGAAGCAGGGCTTCGCTAAGGACGTTGGACGGGATTACTCCCGACAGAAACTCGCGCGCCCCGGCGCGCATGCTGCTGACCAAGAGTTCGGGTTGCTGGGTGGCGGAGTAGACCATTACCGTCGCCGACGGTTTGCGGGCGCAGATTGTCTCCACCAGGTCCAGCGCGGCATTCGTATCGGTGTCGATTTCAATCACGAACGCATCGCAGTCCTGCTCGAGCACCGTCAGAAGATGGTTGAATGCCGGGTAGAGAGCCAATTGGCTGACTATGTTCGCCTGCTGCGTCCCGAGTGCCCGCGATAGCGCACGGCGGTGTGCTTCGTTGGGGCAGATCAGGACTACGTCCGAACTTCCGTGCATGCGCGGAATCACTCTGGCCTCCGGATGCCGCTGCGCCTCGGCCGCATCATCCGTTTTCGGTTGCGGTCCCGTTAAATCCGATAAGGACATTCTGTCGCTCCACGGTCTTCACCGCGCCAGGAACGAAAGCAACGTTCCTATTGCGATGGCGGGCACGTACGGAATTGCCGTCGCTGCCGTCGCTTGTCGCACTTTCCCGTTGGACCCAGGCGGGCGCGACCATGGCGTTAGCAAGCCCCCCGCGCTGTCCAGACTGGCGCCCAATGAACCGTGCCACAGCGCCCACCCTGCCGCCAGAACACCTCCGGCCAGCGCGGTGAAGATGGCCGCCGTGACAAATTGACCCGGTCCGATCCAAGCTCCTACGCCCGCGGCGAGCTTGAGATCGCCCATGCCCATGGCGCCGATCCAGCATGGAATCCCGAACAGCAGGCCGGCCACGGCAATGCCAGCCAGGCTTCGACCCGCCCCTGGCAGCCTGCCGGCGATGGACTGAACCACCAGACCAGCCACCAGGAACGGGACCGCCAGCCAGTTCGGTACCCGCCGTGTCCGGATGTCGATCCCGGATGCCACGACAAGCACCGTCGCGCTGGTCCACCAGACTACGCCTTGCATCGGAAGCGCCATCCTATGTATAGCTCGTGAGCGTGGTGCCGACGGTGCTGAAGGCGAGGTTTGTCGAGGTGGGGACGGAGCTCATCCCCGCCGTGGCCGCCAGCGCAATTAACGCGGCCACCAGGGCATATTCGATCAGATCCTGGCCGTTACTCTCCCGAAAAACCCGAACTTTCACGTAAAGACTCGTCAGAAAGTTTTGCATTGGTAAGGTTCTTCTTGCTGGGGACGAAATTGTGTAGGCGCTACGACCGCAGCCTGCGCCCCGGTCCCGGCGACAACCCAGCGCCAGCCGCCGGGAACGAAACGCACTTAAACTCGGGCTGGCCGCGTCCGAAGATCGATCCGCGATGCGACGACCGGCGCCGCCAGACTTGCCGCGCAACGAGGTTCGGAATCCCGAGTCTACGTGTAGCTCGTCAGAGTGGTGCCAATGGTGGTGAAAGCGGCCTTGACGGCCGTGGCAACGCTGTTCATCCCCGCGATGGCAGCCAGCGCAATCATCGCGGCCACCAGGGCGTATTCGATCAGGTCCTGGCCGTGGGTTTCGCGAAAGATCTGGGCTTTCACATAAAGTTTCAAGAAAAAATCTTGCATCGGTAAGTTCTCCTCTTAAGTAAGTAGCGCTATGCGCGCACAGGCTCAGTAGCAATTGATTGCCCATTCTCGACGTGTAACGCCGGCAACATCTTACGGCGGCAAGGGCGGCTCGGTGTGAACTCTGGTTTACAGTTTCAGTGGAGCCGGTGAAGCAGCGTATACAGCGGACCCGATCTGAGCGTGGCTGAGGCTTCGCCAGCGGGTCGTGGCATTCGCGAAACAGAGAAAAGGCGAGGCCCGTACCAGTACCCGGCCGCGGGAAGCGGCCATCTTGCCCTAACACAGGCGTGAGTACCGGGCCATTCTATCCGCTTGAGCCAACCACCCGGGTAAAAGGTCACCAGGAATTTCTCGCGAGCCGGATCGGGCCGAAAACTGTGGTTTTCCTTTAGGAAGTCGGCCACCGCCTGCCACGGTCCGGGGCCAAATCCCGGAAACACCCGATGGCCATTTACGTCCGTATCTTCCACCACCAGATACTGGCCGGGCGTGAACATCTTGCTATAGATCCCCACTTCGTCCAATACGTGCTGTTTGTGGTGGTCCGAGTCAAGCGACACTATCACTTTCTCGCCGGGCTTGATCAATGCCTGGATCTGCCGCACGATTTCCGGCGCGGTGGATGACCCCGTCAAATCAGTGATGCGTGGGTGCACAGGCAGGCTCGGCTGCTTCTCGATGTCCACCGTGACCACCCGGCCTGGTAGACCCACGTGTCCAGAGGGAGTTTCCCGATCGGGACGCCGAGCCACCGCGTCGAGAATTGAGCATCGTAGTACAACATCCGGTGAAAGGCGTCCCGGACATGCGCGCTCGTATTCGACCAGAGCTTGCCGGCCGAGAACCCGACTGTCAGCGATACCAGGATCGCGGCGGCCAGATCGAAGCGGCGGATACGCGAGGCGGGGCGGGCGTCATCGTCGGTTTCCTCAAGGTAGAAGCAATCCCATATCTGACTAGATCGGATCGGGATTTCCATTGTAGCCTGACTCCGAATAGGATACCGACTTATGAGTACTGGTACAGCTCGTTTGCTTTCGAGAAGACCATGGCGGACGGCTAACGGGCTGTCTCCGGAAAGAGCATCGGAAGTAAGGAAACCGGCCCCGTCAGTGCCTTCTGTCGCCCAATGACCGCGGTAGCCAGGGCGCCGCGCGGAAGTTTGGATTGTACAGTGTCCAGGAACGTCGTGTACTGGTCGCCTTGCGGCAGCGGAAAGAAGACAAACCGTTCGAAATGCTCGGTCGGCAGACGGCCAACCACCTCCGTATTCCGCTCATGCATCACAAAAACCCGCTTCCCGCCGGGGTAGGCGAGTTCCGGGTATTGCACGGTCACGAAGTGAGGCAAGTAATAGCCGGCATGTCGATAGCCTAGGAAATGCGAATCGAAGCCCACAATCAACGTTGTCCCGGAGTCGAGGTTGCCGCCAAAGTCCTGGACGATCGCCGTCATGTTCGTCTCGAACTCACGCACGCTCTTATAGGAACAGTAGAGGGGAGCAAAAAAGAAAAAAGCGCAATTGGCGGCAGCGCCCGCCGTCACGGCCGCCCAGCGCACAACCCGGTAATCGCCATAGGATACGAATGTATACAGCCGGGTCGCCGCGAATGCGAACAAGGGAGGACACAGTACCAGGAGATAACCGCTATTGACGAAGTTGAGAAACACCAGCGCGAAAAAAAGCAACCCAGGGGCGATCCAAGCCCAGACAAACCCTGCGCGGCGAGGCTGGCCGGCGTCCTCCTTTGCCTTTGGCCCGAACGCCAGGACGCTGGCGGACCCAAAAACCAACACCAGTATCCAGGCCATGGTGACCACCCGCGCCACCGCCAGCCACGGCGAAGAGAGCGTCGTCCTTTGTCCAGGTACGGAAGTCCATAGGTGCGCGAGAGCTTCAAAATAAGAGCGAAATCCGCCCGCCGCCGCTGTCATCGGCAGGAACCAGGCGAGTGTTACCGCGACAGCCGCCAGAATCGCCAGTCCCAGCCGGATTCCGCGCGTCCGCCGGATCGAGAACAGCCATAGCGGAGCTAAGAGCAGCGCCGTCGAGGGCCTGAATCCCGCCGCCAGGGCAAAGGCGACAGTGGCAGGCAGGATGCATGCCTTTTCGCCGGAATAAGCCCGCCAGCACAGGTAACCGATCAACGCCGAAAAGAAGGCTTCCACCATGTAGGTGAGGGCCACGATTCCGTGAAACCATCCAAGCGGCGACGCCAGGAATAGCAGAATCGACATCCGGGCCGCCCCTCGGCCGAACCACTTTTCGGTCAGGAGGTAAATCACCCACGCCGCCCCGCAACTCGCGGCGATGCTGATCGCGACCAGCGCCGTGTTGGGGTCCCTCAAAAACAGGTTCACCACGCGCGCCAGGCACACGTACAAGAAGTAACCTGGAGGGTGCGGCTGTTGGGCGCCCGGATCGAAGCGCGCCATCCCTAGCGCAAAATTCACGGAATCGAGGTCGTAGAGGAGATGGCTTCTGCAAAGAATGCGGGTCGCCATTACTGCGGCAATCCCCAATGGGGCGTATGGCAGAGAGCGATCTCGCACGGATGTCTTGAGTATAAACCCGCATTTCCGTTTACAATGCGTCCGTTGCCTCTTGCCGGCCGGTGCCGCGAATCCCCTGCATTTGGCTGTTTGATTGCATCGGATGCTGGATCGAACCTATGGAACCGCATTCAGTGGAAAGCGCCTCGTTGCTCGTCGTGAATGCCGCCATCGCGTTATTGGGTCTGTTGTTGGCGTTCGCGTTGCCCGACTCCGGTCGGAGATTCTTCGGATCGATGGAACGGTGGTTTGGGCGCCTGGCGGGAAGGCCGGCACTGGCCGTTCTCCTGGTCGGCGTTTCCGCTCCGGTGATCCGCCTGGCGCTCTTGCCGATCGCCCCGATCCCTCAGCCCGTGGTCCAGGATGAATTCAGCTTTCTGCTCGCGGGGGAGACCTTCGCTTCCCACCGCCTTACCAACCCTACCCCTCCCATGTGGGTCCACTTTGAGACCTTCCACGAGGATTTTCAGCCGACCTACATGTCCATGTATCCTCCCGCGCAAGGTCTGTTCCTGGCTGCCGGCGCGGTGCTGTTCCGGCATCCCTGGTTTGGGGTCTGTCTTGGCATCGGCGCGATGTGCGCCGCCATCTGCTGGATGCTTCAGGGCTGGTTTTCCCCCGGCTGGGCGCTCTATGGGGCCGTGCTGGTGGTTCTGCGCCTGGGCGTTTTCAGTTTTTGGATGAACTCTTATTACGGCGGGGCTGTGGCGGCTGCCGGCGGCGCGCTGGTCTTGGGCGCCATGCCCCGCCTGATGCGGCGCGTCCGCGTGCATACCGCTCTCGTCCTTGGGTTCGGTCTTGTGATCCTCGCCAACAGTCGTCCGTTCGAAGGCCTCTTGGTCAGTCTCCCCGTTGCGGGAGCGTTGCTGCTCTGGGCGTTCGGCAAAAAGCACCCGCCGGCGTGGATCCTCTGCAAGCGGTTCGCACTGCCGGTTCTGGTTGTGTTTCTAATTGCGGCTGGGGCCATGGGCTATTACAACTGGCGCGTGTTCGGCAATCCCATGACCATGCCCTACCAGATCAACCGGGCCGCTTATGCCGTCGCGCCGTATTTCCTGTGGCANNCCACCAGGTCATGCGGGATTTCTATGTCTCGGTATCGGCACGTGAGTCGGAGCTGCGGGCGTTTCAAACGGCGCGGACGCTTCCAGGTTTCCTCAACGGACTGGCCAGGAGAATTCTGATTGTGCTGTTTTTCTTCCTCGGCCCCGTGCTCATGCCGCCGCTAATCATGCTTCCCTGGATTCTGCGTGACCGTCGCCGGCGCTTTCTCATCCTCGCGGCCGCCATCTTCTTTGTCGGGCTGCTCGGCAGCGTATTCATCAACGCCAACTATATGGCCCCGGCAACCGCTCTTATATTCGCGATCGTCGTCGAAGCCTCCAGACGTCTGCGGTTATGGCGTCCCGGCGGCCAGCCGGTAGGCGCCGCTCTGGTGCGCGCCGTTCCTTGTATGTGCATCGCCCTGTTCCTGGTGCAGGTGGGTTGGAAGGCGGCCGCCCCAACTCCGGATCTGCCCAGAACCCGGGTGTTGCATTCCCTGGAGGGCCAGCCTGGCCGCCAGTTGGCAATTGTGAGGTATGCTCCCGGGCACGACAGCCGGTACGAATGGGTCTATAACTCCGCCGATATCGACGCCTCCCGGGTCATTTGGGCTCGTGAGATGACCGCCGCCGATAATCGGGAATTGCTCGACTACTACAAAGACCGCAACGTCTGGCTCGTCCAACCGGACCAAACTTCGCCCGTGGCCTCGCCCTATCCAGCGTCAAACTGATGACGCGCCGGCTGTGCCGGATGCTTGCATCGTCCCGCCCACGCGGGTCGTGTTCAATATCCTGAGCCGCAACACCCCCAGCGCCGCCAGCAGCCCCGTGAATACCTGAATTCGCCACGCGCCGGCCATGGGAACGGTGACCCGCGCGGCGGCGAAGATCAGCGGCCAGAGAAGGCCCAGCACACGCCGTAACGGCTCCTGGGGTTGTGGGCCGGACTCGTCTCGGCACTCTCGATCATAATGAAATGACTGGCGTACTCCGCTAGCTGGGAGTATCCCCCGCGTCTACTGCCGTTTACAGGTTGCCGCGGCGCGGGCCTCCGGACAAACGCATCGAAACCACGAAGTCTCGCGTTTGCAGTTCCTTGGCATTTGGCTGGTCGATTGCAGCCGCACCCTCGGCCAAACCGAATGGGACCGGATTCATGAACCCGAACGTGACCATCGATAGCGTCCCGTTGCTCGTCGTCAATGTAGCCATCGCGATATTGGGTCTGCTGTTGGCGTTCGCGTTGCCCGGGACCGGCTGGAGATTCTTCGGACCGCTGGAACGGTGGTTGGGGCGCCTCGCGAGAAAGCCGGCGCTGGCCGTTCTCCTGGTCGGCGTCTCCGCTCCGTTGATCCGCCTGGCTATCCTGCCGATTGCGCCCATCCCTCAGCCTTCCATCCACGATGAATTCAGCTTCCTGCTCGCCGGGGAAACCTTCGCTTCCCACCGCCTGACCAACCCCACCCCACCCATGTGGGTCCACTTCGAGACCTTCCATGAACAGTTTCAGCCGACCTACATGTCCATGTACCCTCCCGCGCAAGGTCTGGTCTTGGCTGCCGGCGCCGTGTTGTTCCGGAATCCCTGGTTTGGGGTCTGTCTCAGCGGGGGCGCCATGTGCGCCGCTATCTGCTGGATGCTTCAGGGCTGGTTTCCCCCCGGATGGGCGCTCTTTGGGGCCGTGCTGGCGCTCCTCCGGCTGGGCGTCTTCAGCTATTGGATGAACAGCTATTGGGGTGGCGCGATAGCGGCCACCGGCGGCGCGCTGGTCCTGGGCGCCATGCCACGTCTCATGCGCCGCGTCCGCGTGCGCACCGCTCTCGTCCTCGCATTCGGCGTCGCGATTCTCGCCAACAGCCGCCCGTTCGAAGGCCTCTTGCTCACTCTCCCGGTTGCGGCGGCGCTGCTGGTCTGGGCGTTTGGGAAAAAGCATCCGCCGGCGTGGATCCTGTGTAAGCGGCTCGCGCTGCCGGTTGTGGTTGTGCTTCTGATCGCGGCTGCGGCCATGGGCTATTACAACTGGCGGGCATTCGGCAATCCCACCACGCTGCCCTATCAAATCAACCGGGCCGCTTATGCTGTCGCGCCGTATTTCCTGTGGCAATCGCCGCGGCCCGCGCCGGTATACCATCACCAGGTCATGGCGGATTTCTACCTTTCCTACGAGCTCCCGCAGTTTCTGCGGGCGCGGACATTCTCCGGCTTTCTCTACCTCCTAAGCTCCCGAATCCTGATGGTGCTCTTTTTCTTCCTGGGTCCCGTGCTGATGCCGTCCCTGATCGCGCTGCCTTCTGTCCTCGGTAGTCGCCGCCGGCGCTTTCTGATCTTGGCGGCCGCCGTCTTCTTTCTGGGGCTGCTCCCGTGCGCCTTTGTTCGAGTTCATTACATGGCCCCGGCCACCGCTCTTATATTCGCGATCGTCGTCGAAGCCTCCAGGCGCCTGCGGTTTTGGCGTCCTGGGGGCCAGCCGATCGGCGCCGCCCTGGTGCGCGCACTTCCTTGTATGTGCATCGCCCTGTTCCTGGTGCAGTTGGCCTGGACGGCAGTCAGCCCCACCGCGGATCTGCCCCGAACCCGCGTGCAACATTTCCTGGAGAACCAGCCCGGCCGCCAGTTGGTTATCGTGAAGTACGATGCCGGCCACGACATGTTTAACGAATGGGTTTACAATGCTGCCGCCATCGACGCCTCACAGGTGGTTTGGGCTCGCGATATGGGCGCCGCCGGGAATCGCGAATTGCTCGACTATTACAAAGACCGCAAGGTCTGGCTCGCGGAGCCGGACCAAGTCCCTCCAAAGGTGTCACCCTATCCGGGCAGTCCCGATGCCGCCCGCGAGCGGGACGCGAAGGGGTTGGCAAGGTACGCGGAGACCCCCACCGCCGCCAGGAGCATCAGGGGCAGCAAAGCATTCCAGGGCGCGGTGCTCAACAGCGCCCAATAAGGAATCGGCGTGAGCAAGGCAATCCGCAGCCAGTGCGCATGACCCGGCAGGGGCAATGCGGGCAACGCCACCAGGAGAAGCGGCAGATCGTAGATGTGCGTGTGCGGAGCAATGAGGATACTCCCTATAACTNNCGGCTTCCAGCTCGCGACTCCGCCAAACGAGAACGCCGAACGCCACAGCCAGCGCCACTGCGATCCCGACGGTTGCCTCGTTCATGCCGAATTGGAACACTGAGGGCCGCGTCGCCACATCCGGCCCGGACTGCTCTCCCACCGTTGTGAGGATCGTCAACCAGCGCCGCGGCCACTCCGGACCGGCCGCAGCCATGCCCAGGATCAAAAGAACGAGCGAACCGAGAACTGCGCCGAGCACGATGCGCCAGCGCCGGTGAGCGGCCAGCGCTAGCGGGACGAGGAGAAACAGGTGGGGCTTCGCCGTGCACAGCGCCAGCAGAAAACCGGCGCTCAGATCCTGGCGCCTCTCTGCCAACCGCAAAACACCGGCCAGGCATAGAGCTAGCAGCAGGGCGTCTTGCCCCACGATGATGGATGCAGCAAGGGGGAAGAACGTGGCGCCCCACAGCACGCAATCCCGCGGCGCCAGCCAGATGCACACGAAGGCGGCAAAACAGACCAGATGAAGCGCTATCCAAATCCAATACGCCTGCGGATACGGAAGCCGGCCCAGCGGAGCCATCAGCAGGGCCTGCCAGGGCATGCGGTACGAGATGATCGCGTCGTGGTATGCGCCGGTGAGATGCAGGCCGACAGTACGCTCTTGCTCCCGGTACCCGGCCTCGATGTCATACATCTGACCGGTGCCCACCATCCGCGCCTGGGTGTAGAACAGCAGAAAATCATTGGTACCCGCGAAGAACCGGCCGAAGTCGGGCATGTGGTGCGTGTAGCCCACGGTGGCTAAGCACAGCAGCAGCGTTGCCATGCCGGCGTGGACCAGCAGTGGGGTCTTTTTCGGTACGGTGGTATCTTGGTTCCGCATACGGCTCAGCGCGCAAACACCGCCGCCACATCGTCCGAATAGACCTTTCGCCAGCCGGGCAAATACGGCAACACAAACGTCATGGGCGCGTCCTTCGACATCAAACAGAACCGGATCTTGTATTTGTCCAGCAGGATTCGCGGGTCCTCCTGCAGCGTTGCCCAACGCCCGTATTCCTGAAAAACACCGGTCCAGACAAACACGTCGCCGCGGCCGTCGATAAACACCTTTCGCTCGGGCAGCGCCCAGATCAGATAATCGCCGAACACGTGCTCGTTCAACATCGGCCCGGGAAGATTCGTTCGGCGAATGTAATCCACCGCGCCCGCCGGGCTGCCGCTGGTTACCTGCCGTTGTAGGTCGGCCGCGGCTGGAAACGCCCACACGATCGCGGCCAGGAATCCGCACAGGAACAAACCGTTGGCCGCCGGATGGTTGCGCTTTCTGTCCGACCCCAGCATGGGCGCCAGCACCTCGCACAAAACCGGGCTCACCACGATTCCAAATACGGGCAGCATCCGAACGTGCTGCACCGCCATGGCGAATGCCGCGGCCAGCGCCACCACCTCCCGCAAGGGCAGTTCCTGGCGGCGGAGCGACGAGATCGCGGGAATCGAGATCACGGCGGCGATCATCGCCAATGCCCGCCCGCTCCGCAGGTCCGACGGGAGCCACTCCTGCACCGTATTCATTTGGGCCGATTGCTGAAGCGCGAAGTGAATCGGATACAGCAGCAGCCGGATGCCAATCGGATTCGCGAACAGCGCCAGGGCGCTCAGAATCAGTGCGAGGCCAAACGCCTTGCGGTCCCCTTTGTCCCGCGCCTCGGCCACCACCGGGCCCCATTTCCCCTTGGCGAAGGAACACAGCCAGTAAACCCCCAACACGCCCATTCCGAAGTAATAGGAGCCATGGCAGTTCACCCAAACCGCGAATAACGGTGGCAGCAGCCAAAGCCAGCGCCGGTTCCGCAACGCCAATTCAAGCAGAATCAGTTCCGCCGCCAGAAAGAGGTAGCCCAACAACATGGGCCGCAGCGCCAGCCCCACCGTGCCGAAGAACCACGCGCACACGCCCCCCAGAAACGCCGTCAGCGAACTGCCGCAGCGCCGATAACAGAGCAGGTAGACCAGCGCAAACAGCAGGCACGCCAGGCCCATGAAACAAACCATCAGGCCCGCGTACCCGCCCGCTCGGTACGCCGCATAGGCGCCCAGTTCCGCCAGCCATTCATGTGCGATCCAGGAGTGGCCCTGCGCCGTGAATGAGAATATGTCCGTCGACGGGATCGAGTGAGTGGTCCAGACGATCTGCCCCAGCCTCAGATGGAACCACAAATCCGGATCGTTGAACCGCGTACTGACCGTCAGCGCCGCAATGACCGCCAACCCGCCGGCCAGCATCGCCGGAAAAGAAAGCAACTTCCTTCCCGCGCTGGCTAGCGCCCCGGCGAAGCCGTGACGAGTTCCGCCGCCGTTCGCGGCAAACACCGCGGTTGGATGCTCAGGCTGCATCTTGCATCTGCGTCACGTAGACAGTGGGGCGGGCCATCGCTCTTTGTGGCCTGCCTTCTTCGGTGGGGCGGACCGGGGCACCCACGCCTTTTGTGGGCCCGTCTGCCTCTTCTGGCCTGTTAAGTTAATTCCTGGACACTACAGTACATCATTGCGCGTTCCGGAGCCAGCGCTAAAGTCGTATAGGTCCTAAGGCGATTAGACGCGTGGCTACGCCAACATCGCCAACCGGGCGATCACCGTAGCGTTCCACGCCACGATGCCCCCGTACGCGAAATTGGCCATGCGGAGTCCCCGCTGTTTGTGCAGGGCCGCCCCCAGGATGGCGATGCCTATTACGGCTAGTTTAGAGATCAGAAGGCCGCCAATCGGACCTACCGCCATGACGTGCGCCACGATGGGGTTGTTCTCTTGACCGCCCAACGCGAAAGCCGCGAGGGTAGTGCCTAAGTCCATGACTTGGAGCAAAATAAGGACAACTATACAGGNNGTCCATGACTTGGAGCAAAATAAAGACGACCAAAGGATTCTTCATCGCGGGGCCTCTCCGTTAAATAGTGTACGGGGCCCCTGGAAGCTCTCACAATATTGCAAAAAGCTAACAACCGGCGGGATAACACATGAGAATGCAGAAAAATCCACCGGTTTTCTGTTCGCACGTGCAAACTTTCGGCACCACTAGTAGTAAAATACCACATGTCGAACCCCTCAGCGGGCCACCAATCGAACCGGCCCAAGCAAGCCCGTAGTCGGCACGGGCGCCGCTCCCCGGCCCCCTCCGCCCGCAACCGGAGGCGCAACCGCCGCGCCCCCGCGCCCAGCCGCGGTTGTCCGTACTTCCACTTCCAGATCGTTGGGTCCGGGCCTTAGCGCACCCGTCACTTCCCAACGGTACGGCTGCCAGGCGTTGCCTTCCAAATCCTTCCCGTTCAGTTTCACGCGCGCGTAATCGTTCACATCCGCGATTTCGAGGTACAGCCGCTTACCCACGGGCGCGGCCGATGCCGTAAACTGCTTTCGATAAGCCGCCGGCCCGGCGAAGCCTCGCGCGCCCAGATCCTCCCACGATTTCAGNNCCCACCACCACGACTTTCGCTTCGTAGGGTCCGAGCGCCAGCCCAAAGCGCACCCTATCCCCCTCGGCGGTAGCGCCGGAGAGCGCGTGAATCT
This sequence comes from Bryobacterales bacterium, assembly GCA_003139735.1. Taxonomy (GTDB): domain Bacteria; phylum Acidobacteriota; class Terriglobia; order Bryobacterales; family Bryobacteraceae; genus BOG-224. Next base: position 23,600 of record PLGA01000078.1, read on the forward strand.
CGCCCGTGGCCAGGTCCCATGCCTGCGCCTGACCCCGGCCCGCGATCGTCGCCATGCGCGATTCCGCCTGGTTGCTCT
>PLGA01000483.1:0-6214 GCA_003139735.1 Bryobacterales bacterium
CCCGGCGTGCGCGATACTGGATCGTGTGAGCTGTTCCGACGTCGGCGGGAACCTGCGGGAATCGTTCCGCGCCATTGCAGCCAGCCGCGGGCCGGGAGAGATCCGCGAACTGGCGGGCGTCAGCATCGCCTCGGCGGGAGTGACGTTTCAAATGTTCAATGCGGCGTTCCTCTCGGCGCCGGTTCTCTCCGAAGGCGAATTGGCGCAACGAATCCTGCTAGCCTCATTGCACTTTGGCGCGCGAGGACAGGAATGGGCCTATTGGGTTTCGGACGACTGGCTTGAGGGCAACGCCCGGAGCCGGTCGCGGCAAATCTTCGAAAGCTACGGACTGCGCCACTCGGTGGACCTCCCAGGCATGGTGGCGGAACGGGTGGCGCCGCCGGTGAAGCNNATGTGGTTCCAGGAGGTCTTCGACAACGATTCCGTGTGGGAGCGGTTCGCCGGCTACGTGGGCTATGTCGATGGAGAACCCATCTCCACGGCGGCAACGGTGATGGGCTGCGACGCCGTTGGAGTTTACAACGTGGCCACCTTGCCGGACAGCCAGCGGCGCGGGTACGGTGAAGCCGTGATGCGCTACGCGCTGGCGGATGCCCGCCGGGAGCACGGCATTGAGCGCAGCGTCCTGCAATCCACGCCCGCGGGCTACAAACTTTACGAGCGCATGGGCTACCGGACAGTAACCAAGGTGGCTGTATACGCGGCGTAGCGCATGCCATACTGAGAGTCTGCGCCCATGAACCCGCCGGAATCCGCTCTTTCGCGCGCCGCGCGCTGGCTGACGTTCGGGTCGGCTACATCGATCCTGTTTTCGATCGCGGTTTCCCAAATCCTATTGGGGCTGGCCGTGGCCGCGCTGCTGCTCTCCGGCGACAAATTGCGGCTGCCGCGCATTAAGTGGCCGCTGGCGCTCTTCATGCTGGGAACGCTGCTTGCCTTAGCTTTCTCGGGCGATCCGGTAAAGTACGGCCTGCCGCAAGTGCGGAAGTTCTACGTGTTTCTCGAATTGCTGGTGGTGTTCTCCTGCCTGCGCAATCTGAAGGTGGTGCGCTGGCTTTTTCTCACCTGGGCCGGGCTGGGCGCCATCACCGCCCTGCGAGGCTTCGTGCAGTTCGCCGGGAAAGTGCAGGAGGCCCATCGGCTCGGCCAGAACTTCTACAACTATTACGTCATCGAACGGATTACCGGGTTCACGAGCCACTGGAACACGTATGCCGCCGAGGAGATGTTCGCGCTGATCATGGTGGGCGCGCTGCTTATGTTTGCGCCGCGGGCGCGACGCAATTGGGTCTGGGCCGCGTGCGGAGCGCTGGTGGCCATCGCCGTGGTAGTGTGCGAGACGCGAGGAGTCTGGATTGCCACGGGCGTGGCGGCGGTCTACCTGGTAGCGTTCTGGCGGAGGTGGCTGCTTACGCTCATTCCCGTTGCGATCGTGCTGGTTTACCTAGTTTCCCCCGCACCGGTGCGGGAGCGCTTGACTTCTATCGTCCGGCCCAACAGCGTCGATTCCAACCGGTTCCACGAGATCGCCCGGAACGCGGGCATCGCGATGATCGAGAAGCACCCGCTGCTGGGCATCGGACCGGATGGCCCGAAGTTCCATTTCAAAGAGTACGTGCCGGCCGATGTGTGGCGCACGCGGCCCCCCGGATTCTACGAGCACCTGCACAATGTTTACCTGCAATGGGCCGCCGACCGGGGCATTCCCACCATGCTCGCGATGCTCTGGATGCTGATCCAAATGCCCATTGATTTCTGGCGCGGCCTGCGCACGCTTCCGCCGGGCCGCGGCGTCCGCCGGTTCCTGCTGCACGGGGCCGTGGCGGTGGTGCTGGCGGTGATGGTGGAGGGCTTCGTGGAATACAATCTGGGAGATAGCGAGGTGCTCACCATGTTTCTGGTGGCCACGGCCTGCGGCTATCTGGCGCTTGAAAAAGATGTCGCCGATGCCTGAGCCGAGCACGCTTGAGGGCCGCCAAATCGTCCTCGCCGGAGGCGCCGGCGGCATCGGCGCGGCTGTCGCCAGCCTCCTGCTGGGGGAAGGCGCGCGGGTCACCATCAGCTATCGCGTGAACCGCGAGCGCGCCGAGCGCTGGGCCAATTCGGCAACCGTCGTGCAGGCCGATCTGGCTTCCGCGGCCGGCCGCGCCCGCCTGCTGGACGCCGCGCCTTCCATCTACGGATTGGTTGTGCTGGCGGGCGACCCGGCGCGCATTGCCGATCCCGCCGAAACCGAGGCCGCCATGCGCCGCTCCCACGAAGTGAACTACCTGGGGCCCATCCTGCTGGCCCGCGAAGCGGCCGAGCNNGGCGGCCGCGACCGCCGGCGCCATCGTGCTGATCTCCACCATGCAGGCGAACGCGCTTTTCCCGGGATCGACCGCCTACGCCGCGCAGAAGGCCGCCCTTCAAACGGGCGCGCGCATCCTGGCCAAAGAGCGCCGGGGCGCCGCCAACATCCGCGTCAACGTGGTCAGTCCTGGAGTCACGGCTGCAGGGATGGCCGAGGCCAGCATTGCCGCGGGCAAGTACGACCGCTTCATTGAGGACAACGCGATTGCGCGGTTCGGCCGCGCCGGGGACATCGCCCGCGCCGTTCGATTCTTCCTGGAGCCGGATAACTACGTCACCGGCCAAGTGCTTTCGGTGGATGGCGGGATGACTTTGTAGCGGGTGGACGGAGAAAAGAATTTTGGCCACAGATGAACACGGNNATCCGCGTTCATCTGTGGCCATTCCCTGTTTTTTCTTTTGAGTTCACTGGCCGTCCGCTGCCAGGGCTTTCGATACCGCGCCCTCTGGGCCGCGAAAGCCGCCCTGTCGCTTACCGTTCTTTTGTTCGCCGGCATCGAGTTCGGCAGGCATCTCCTGGGAGCGAAACCGGGCGATGCGCTTCTCCTGCAGGATGTAGGCGTCACCTTGGATCACAAAGTAGAAACGCCAGTCTTGCGTCACGCGCGCTTGCCACCGATCCTTGCCTTCGTCGTATTTTTTCGCGCGTAGGGAAGGATGGCGGAGGTTCTGAAGCAGAAGCAATGACTGCTTACCAAACGCAGTTTGGATGCCTTCGGGCGCTTTGGCGTAAGCGCGCGCGAAGTGGGAAGTCCAGCGGAGCTTCATTGGGCCCGACGTTTTGGCCTTTCGGTGGCCAGCTTTGCGGATTCCCTGTGTAAGGCGGCGATAAACTCGCCGTGGTCGGAAAAGGCTTTGGACATGCGGCCGGCTTTGATGTCGGCATCAGCCTTGGCCAAGCTGGCATCGATGATCCGGCGTTGCGCCGGCGTGTACTCGTCGTCCGCGGCGGAAAACCTGGAGCGATCGATCACCAATTTCGGCGTCATCACGATCCTGCCGCGCCGGAACGCGAAGTTCACCAAATCGCCCTTGACGAGGCCGGCTTGTCGCCGAACAGCGGTCGGGATGGTCACTTGGCCCTTGTTTTGGATCTTACCCGTAGCGTTCATAAAATTTACCCATGAATTCCAGGAAGTCAGGAATCCTGACTTCCTGGTTCGCAGTGTAGCATCTGGGCGCATGACCTGTGCGCTCGTCGTATGGAAGCGTACGCAAACATATTGCGAATTCCGCTCTTTGCCCTTATGATTTACTCTATGCCAAAAGCCGCGCAAGTCTCCGTCTGGGCCGGGACGCGCAAAGGCGCTTTCGTGTTCCGGTCCCGCAACCGCAAAACCTGGAGCGTCGAAGGTCCGTTCTTCCGAGGGATGGAAGTCCACCACGTTGCGCGGGATCCCCGCGATCCCGCCCGCCATTACGCCGCCGTGAACAGCGCATGGTTTGGCGCACACATCCACTCGAGCGAGGACGGCGGCAAGTCCTGGAAGCTCTCCGAGGCGGGCCTGGCCGTGAAGAGCGTGCCGGAAGCCTCTCTCATCCGCGTCTGGCACATCGAGCCTGGCGCGGCCGACGAACCCGGCGTGGTCTACGCCGGCGGCGACCCCGGCGTGTTGTTCCGCAGCCGCGACTGGGGCCAAACATGGGAGGAAGTGGTATCGCTCAACACGCACGCGACGCGCCCCAGGTGGCATCCCGGCGCGGGCGGCATGTGCCTGCACTCGATCCAGTGCCTGGGCGGGGGACGCATGATCGTGGCCATCTCCGCGGCCGGGGCATTCCGCACCACCGACGGCGGGACCACCTGGGAGCCGTTCAACCAGAACGTCCGCACCGATTTCCAGCCGGAAAAGTACCCGGAAGTGGGCCAGTGCGTGCACAAGTTGCTGGCGCACCCGCGGAATCCCGAGGCGCTCTACCAGCAGAACCATTGCGGCATCTACCGGGCGCGCTTCGGGGCGAAAAAGTGGACCGACATCTCGCGCGGCCTGCCCTCGCGGTTCGGCTTCGGCCTGGCCGTGCCGGCGTCGGAACCGGAGACGCTGTTCACCGTGCCCATCGAAGGCGCCGAATACCGCTGCGTGCCGGAGGGCAAGTTCCGCGTGGCCCGCAGCCGCGACGGCGGCAAGACGTGGAAACTGCTGACGCGCGGTCTCCCGCAGCGCGATGCGCATCTGCTGACGCTGCGCGAGGGCATGGCCGCCGACGCGCTCGACCCGGCCGGCGTGTACGTCGGCACGACCAACGGCCAGTTGTTCCACAGCGCCGACGCCGGCGACACGTGGAATACCATGGCCGAGCACTTACCCGGAGTGATCTCCGTGTCGGTGAGCAGCTAGTTCCATGGCGGCGTGATTAGGTTGTTTTGTGGGGCAGCTNNCGCAGGATGACATCCTGCCCCACGGAATGGACTCCTTCCTAGCGGTCGCGGCGCAGTAGGTCGATTCCCCGGCGCTATCTTGACTCTGGCGCTCTGGGTTCTGTGATCCCCAGGTCAGTCAGTACCTTGGGATTCGCCTCGTCTTGCGCCAGCAGGTTGTGGCAGGCGTTGCAATCCTGGGTGATGACGGCGCCGCTCTTGGCCGTGTGATTGGAATCGTGGCATCGCCAGCAGCCGGGGAAGTCCGTGTGGCCGATGTTGATGGGATACTTGCCCCAGGTGACATTCATGTCCGGGAAGACGTTGCGGTTGTAAATCTCCAACACCTGATTTCCGGATGAGGTCACCAGCGCCTGCCGCTCGGCCCAGACGGCCGGGTAGCTCTGCCGGTAGTAGGTGGCGAAGGCTTCGGGAATGCGCCGGGCGGCTTCATCGCGCGAGGGGTAACCGGCCTTCAGGATCTCGACGGCCTTCTTCTTGGCGAACGGCAGTGCGGACGAAATCTGACCGGTCTCCATAGCGCGGTCCACGGCCCGCTCCGGCAGGTCGAAGGTGTGCGAGGGACGGTTGTGGCAGTCCATGCAATCCATCTCGCGCGTGTCGGGGCCCGACAAGCAGCCGGGCTTGGCGTCGGGAGTGACGTAGTCCACCGACTTGCCGTCCGGGCTGTTGTACTGCACGCACGGAATTACCTGCCGGGCCTCGTCCGACGGGCGGTAGCGGATCACGACGCCGGGGCCCAGGTGCGTGCCATGAATGCCGATGCCGTTATTGCCGCCGCCGATTTTCATCAGCAGCACGGTCTTGGTGGCGCTGTTGGCTTCGTCGTCGGCGAACGTCGAGATGACCCGCACGCGGTCCTCGCCGTACTTCTGCGGCCAGTGGCAGGCTTCGCAGGTTTCCCGCGCGGGCCGCAGGTTGTGAACCGGCACGGGGATGGGCCGCGGGTACGTGTCGAACGTCACCGCGAATACCTGGCCCACGCCGGAGAGTTTGCTCTTCACAAACCACCCGGCGCCCGGCCCGATGTGACACTTGACGCATTCCACGCGCGAGTGCGGCGAGTTCAGGTAGGCCGTGTACTCGGGCTGCATCACGTTGTGGCAGGTCTTGCCGCAGAACGTTACCGTATCCATGTAGCTGACCGCGCCATAGCTGAGCTGGCTGGCGATGGCGATGTTNNCCCTCGCGGCGGTGCTTGCGCCAGATTCCCAGGGGGATCAGGAAGAGGCCCAGGAAGAAGGGTCCGGGCACGGTGAGAAACGCCAGGATGCCGAGGTAGGGGTTCTCGGTGCCCCCTCGCAGAGTGATGGGGAGCAGGAAAAGCCAGAAGATGGTGGTGCTGGTGACCAGCACCACGCCCGTCAGGCTGATCCAGTTGTTGCACAGGTGTACGATCGGGGACAACCAGCCCCGGCCCTTGGGTTCGGGATTATTCGGAATCATTATTTTGATTATCGGACATCAGCGGGGCGGACC
>PLGA01000483.1:6220-6406 GCA_003139735.1 Bryobacterales bacterium
CCAGACCACGATGGCCAGGGTGGCCAGCAGGGCCTCATAGAAATGCACGGAAGTGGCCACGTCCAGCCAGAGCTTGGGCAGGAAACGCAAGGCCAGGCTGTTGGCCCACAACATCAGGCCGGAGGCGGCCATCACCACCGCGCCCCACACCACGGCCCAGTATTCGGCTTTCTCGATATAGCTGTG
>PLGA01000432.1:0-2871 GCA_003139735.1 Bryobacterales bacterium
AGCCGGGCAATCTCGCGCTGCATGGGACCGATCAATCGGAAGTTCATCCCCCAGGACGTGAGGAAGTCATCCACCGGCTTATAGGTTTCCCACGCGCTGGGATTGCCTGCCTGCGCGGCCTGGATTCCGGCTTGAGCGCCCAGGAGGGCCGGAGTGGTCACATCGGTGGCGGCTGAGAACCCTATGCTCTGCAGGCCAAGGCCCGCGAAGAAGAAGCGGGCGCAGTTGGGACAACCCGTCTCCGGCAGGTACAACGGATTGTCGCTACGGCGATACAGCTCGAGAGCTTTCGAATAAGCGGCGGGATTGTTCTGGTAATCGTCGGGCCCCAGAATATCGATGGCCGGCGCCGCGGCTTTNNTTGTCGGTGGGGCCGCCGCTCTCATAGGCGCCGGGAGCGCCGGGCAGTCCGGCGGGACCGGGATGCAACGGGTCGCGCAGGGCCGCGTTGGCCACCATGGGCAGCGGATAAACGGCTTTTCCCGCCTCGGCCACCTGCCCCACATATCTGGCGACGGCCCAGGCGTTGAAGTACTCATCCGCATCGGGACCAAAAGCCTGCTCCCAGCTTGAAGGTGGTGAAGTGGCGCCCACATGCATGGCCTTAAGAACCTCAGGCGGCACAGGCGTTGCAAAGTACTTCTGCGCGGCCGGGGAGTAATCGCGAACCGAGTTCCAGTTGCCGGTCTCATTCTCCACCTGCACCATAATTACGGTGCGCTGTGGATCGACTTCCTTCAGGTGTCCGAGCAGAGCGGCAAAGGCGCGCTTGTCGGCATCGAGCGAAGCGGCCGCGAAGGGTGAAGGCGAGTCCACTGCCTGNNGGGCATATAGTGCGGATGGCCGTTCTTGTAGGTTCCGAACCAGAGAGGAACGAGGCGAACGTCGTGCTTGCGAGCGTCGGCCAGGAGCCTGTCGATCGCCGCATAGTCGTACTGTCCGGGCTGCGGTTCAAAATCCTCCCAGTAAACAGGTATCTCGACGGTGTTGACCCCCATGTACTCCAGGGCGGGCCACACGGTTGGCCGCGGGGGCCAGTCGCCCATGGTCAGATCCTCGATGCCCATGACCAGAAATGGGGCGTCGTCTACGAACAGGGCGAAGCGTCCGTTCTTCTCGACGATGCGCGGCAGCGGATGGACTGCGGACTGGGCCTGGAGCGTCGCGGCGGCAAGAACGGCCAGCGCGGAGCGCAACACTGCGGAAGTGATGTTCATCTTTTGGGCACTCCTCCTGCTTCAGGGCGGGCGAGAAGGATCTCCATCCCGATGCAGCCACCGTGCCGGAGCCCCGGCCGTGGCCAAGTATCAGCTTACACGGTTCGCGAACGCTGGAATTGCGGCCTACCAGTTCGTATATGACCCGTCTGGGCGGAACATGCCTCCGAGATTTCCGGGCTGCGTCACTTCCGTGATCGGAGTTGCCTCTTTGGGATCGAACTCGACGCCCAGACCAGGCCGCTCGTTCACATAGACCTTGCCTTGACGGAAGTCATAGCACTGAGGCAGGTAAGGCCGCGTGGAGGGGCCGCCAACCTGCAACAGGAATGGCACGCTTGTAGCGGCGGCCACATGCACCTCCGCGGCGGTGGAAATCGGTCCGGTTCCCTCAGGGATCAACCCCGCAAAGTGCGTCTCGCACATGCCGGCAATCTTCATGTACTCCGTGATGCCGCCGCAGTTCGGGAGCCTTACGCGCGCGTAATCGATCAACTGTTGCTCGATCAGTTCTTTCAGCTCAAGCTTGCCGGCATTCCCTGTCGCGAGTGGCACTCTGACCATTTGTCGTATGGTCTTGTACAGGGGAAGGGCCTCATTCCGAACCAGGTCCTCGCAAAAATAGGGCCGCAAAGGTTCGAGCATATTGGCGAGCGTGACGGCGTCGGGCATGTCCAGCTTGCCGTGGAAATCGCAAATAAAGTCGCCCTCTTCGCCCACGCCCTCGCGAACTTCCTGGCAGCGCTTGAAGGTGGCCAGCACCGCCTGGTGCGGGTTCCAGCCCTTGGACCCGCGTGGACTCGTTCCCGTCTCGGAAAGTCCCGGGCCGATCACCTCGGTCCGGAAGGCCTTGAAGCCGGCTTCCATGCATGCGCGAGCCGCCTCGCGGATCGTGGTCCCTGCCGGGCCACCGCCGTAGCACTCGCACAAGTCGCGTGTGGGACCCCCCAGGAGCGCGTAAACCGGCACGCCCAGCGCTTTTCCCTTAATGTCCCACAAAGCCATATCAAGACCGCCAAGCGCATGCAGTTTCTCGAGGCCCGTGGGGTAGAAGGCCCCGCGAAACATGTTTTGCCAGAGAGCCTCAATCCTGCCGGGGTCTTGGCCGATGAGCGCGGAGGCGCAGTGTTCCAGCGTGTCCTTCGTTCCACCTTCGCCGATTCCCGTAATGCCGGCATCGGTGTCAATACAGATGACGTTTGCAGTTGAGGTGAGACTCGGAGCCCCGGCGCGCCCTTGCGCGCCAGGAGAATAGTAGCGGACACGGGTGATTTTCATCTTCGGCAGGGCCGCGCGGGCCACCCNNCCCCGCCAATAGTGTATGCAGAAACGTTCTTCGCTGCATGATCGGATTCCTTTTCCGCCAGCACCCCTGGCCCGGTGTCGATTATACGCCCAACCGATCGCGCGCTCACCCCTATTTCCGCACGGGATCGCCGTACAGGATTCCCCGGCCGAACGTGCCTACATAAACCCGGCCGTAGAGCTTGGGGTCGCCGGTGACTTGCGTCACCAGGCCCCACTGGCGCTGGTCGTCGTTGATGCGCGTCCAGGTGCGCGCCCAATCGTCCGAGCGGAGGATGCCGTGCAGGCCGTTGGCGACCCCGGCCATGTACAGGGCCGGGTCGCTGGCGCCGGGCGCGGCTTTGCCGAA
>PLGA01000432.1:2903-3627 GCA_003139735.1 Bryobacterales bacterium
GCCGGGTAACGTAAATGGCTGCTCGACGAAGGTGGCGCCGCCGTCGGCGCTGAGGAAGAGCTTGCCTTCAAACAGCGACATGCCGTAGAATTTCTTCGCGTTCACGCTGTCCGCAATGATGCGCGTGTTGTTGGGCATGCCCTTGGACTCGGTCCACGTGGCGCCTTTGTTCGAGGTGAAGAACGCGGGACTGCCACGCGGAATCCAAACCCAGGCAACGCCGTCGGAAGAAACCGCGACGTCTCCCGTGCTCGGCCCTCTTCCTCCCTGCTGCCCGGTTGCGGGCTGGGTGGCCGGCGGCTGCCAGGTCTTGCCGCTGTCGAGCGAGTAACTGATGTTGAAACCGGGCAGGTGGTGGTGCGAGCACACGCCCACGCGCACGATCACCTCGGGCTTGCCGGCGCCGCAGGCAATCCCGCTCGTGTTGTTGAACACCGGCGGGCTGGAAGCCCCTTCCGGCGCCGGCTTGTCGAGGTCCCAATGCACGAACCCGCCGTAGTCACCGATCGCGCTGAGCAGGTGCGCGCCCCGGATGGGGCTGACCATATCGAGCACCGCCGTCTGTTCAATGCCGGGGGCCATGATGCTCCACTTGGTGGGCTTGCCGGCGTCCAGATCGGTGAGGTTGAAAGTCTCCCAGCCGCCGTAACCGGTCGTGAACATGGCGTGCTTGGAGTCCGCCGGATCGATCTCGATATCGAACATCCAGTGGATGGGAGTAGTC
>PLGA01000049.1 GCA_003139735.1 Bryobacterales bacterium
GTCTTAATAAACTCCCGCTAGCTCCCTCCTCCCAGGGTACCCGCACAACACGGTTCAAGCCCGAACCCAATGAAAGGACAAGCCTTTACAGTTTCTCGCTCAGAGCCCCTTTTCCAATGAGGCCCCAGCGGCCAACCCGTCTCCATAGGCGCATCGCGAGGAAGTGACGCCATGCAAAACCTTCATTCCTGCGAATCTGCAACTTGCAGCGCCGCGAAGAGAACTGGAATCGCCTGCATACGCCGACCTCGAAAAGTCAATACCCGGTGGTCATCCGACTGGACTAGTACTCGATTCGCATGGCGCAGTACTTCCACCTGGCTCGTATTCGCCTAAGATCGTTTGTGGGAAGTCGCGAATCTTTGTGACCGGAAGAACCAGATGAAAAAGCTCTTGGTACTGCTGCTGCCGCTCGGTCTTGTGCACGCGCAGACGTTCGTTGAGAATGCGTTGCCCCGCGCGGCCGCTATCAGGCGCGCGCCAGGCTCCGTTGGAGGGCCGTCAGCCCCTGGCGTATCGGTCGGCGTCCAGAGCGGGGTTCTTCCTCGAATCCTCTCTGACGGCAACTGGGCCACTACCGTGGTCTTGCTCAATACGGGGTCTGGCTCGGTGACATTTCAGCAATTCTTCTTCGCCGCCGATGGGAAGCCCGCTTCGTATACGATCCAGTCGCCAGCCATATCCTGGAGTCTCACGACATCCGCCCTTCAAGGGGTTCTAGCTCCTGGTTCGAGTTTAAGTCTGGCTCTTTCGGACGCGAGTGGTACGGTTCCGGAAGGGTGGTCCTTGCTGACCTACAATGCGGGACAAGGCGTCGTCGAGGGCTACGCAGTCGTCCGTCGCAAAGGTCTGGGCGGCGGCTTCAGTTTCGAAACTGCCGAGCCTTTCAGCGGAATGCTGGACTATTCCGCGTGCGTTCCTTTCGACAACACCCAGGGCTTCGCAACCCAACTTACGCTCCTTAACCCCGCTGGAAACGTGGCCGCTCAGGTTCAGTTGACCTATCTGAATCCCCAGGGGCAGGTACTGTTGATCGACTCCGTGACGCTACAGGCTGCACAGCAGATGACGCTGGCGCTGCCCGACACGTACCCTGATCTCGCGAACAAGAGCGGCTCAGTGTTGGTGCAAGCCAATATTAACCTCTTCTCGGTCACGGGCCTCCGTTACAATGACGCCTATGGCGTCATTGCGGCGCTTCCCGTTTTCAACAAGCCCGCTTCGCTCCCGGAGTAGATCCCGCGCCGCCTTTAAGGAGCGGACGGCTCGACTGCGATCGTAACCGTATTGCTCAGGCAACCAGTCTCGCGCGCGGACTGGATATCTGTCCGGCGAAGCGGTTCGGCGCGAAGCGGTTCGGCGGCAGGGAAGCTGACTACGACGGGAATTGCACTCCCTTCCTGTAATCCAACGGGCGCCTCCACCGTAATTTCGTAGACGCCGACCGTTCCGGGCACGGCCTGTAGCGACTCAACTTGAGCCCAGATCCCTCCGATCTTAACTGTTGGCCACAGGCTGTCCGACGTTCCGATCCCGGTCGCCCGGATCGCGATGGAATCGCCCGGCTCGGCCGGCTGTCCCTGCGCCAGATAGGTGCGGCCGGTCGCAAGCAGAGATGTGCCCGCGAGGGTGACCATCCCTTGGCCGGTCCCGGAGCCGTCCAGAGAATATAATCCTGGGGTCTCTTGGTACATCATCGTCGACACTGGGCCCGCCGTGCCGGCTTCCGTCTCCGCCGACACCGTCAGGTACGTCCCCGGATTGGTCTGTGGGCACACAAAGTCGATCCGGTTGGTTGACGCATAGACCACAGGAACATACTCGCCGTTTATCTTCACCTGCGTTCCGCCTAATTCCATAGAGGCGCCGGAAGGGTCCGCAACGGGGGGGCCACTTGAAGCGAGCCACCGGCCACTCAGACTGGCGAGCGACCCGGGACTGCACGCTCGGCTCTGCCCACTTGCGGCATTGTGAACATCGGTGATAATTGGCTTCCCCGAATCGACCGTAATCGTCAGATTACCGGTTGAAGACGCGGCTGCGGAGTTCGTCGCTGTGAACGCGATCGAGTAGACGCCTTGCTGAGATTGCCCCGGCGTCCATGAGAATTCGCCTGTACCGGGATCGAACGTTGCGCCGCCTGGAAGACCCGAGGCCGACAGCACAACCGTGAGACCGGCTGGATCGACGGCCGAAACAGTAAGACTTACCAGGCGCCCGAACACCGTATCGACGTCGTTAGGAATGGTCAGGATAGGGGCGCTGCCCGGCGTCACGGAAACCGGTTCGCTCACCACGGTCTGGTCGAATTGGACACTTATGCCTGAGGCTGCTGGCTGCGCCAGGGGCGCCGCATAGACCATGAATGGGAGTTCCGTTTGACCGGGGCGAGTCGTGATGGTAGCAGGGATCCTCAGGGCCGGATCGGAAGCTGACAGAACCAAGTGCACCACCTGAGGGACGTTGGACGAATTCATCTGAATTTCACAGCTTAGCCAGTTCCCGGCCTGAATCGTTTCAGTCGGGCACGTAAGCGTTGTCGGCCGAATCCCAATGATCTGAGGCGATGTCGTCTGAGCCACTCCCTGAATCGACGCGGTGATCTGAGGTTGCTGATCCTGATCGGAAGACGCCACAGATACGACAAATGTCGCCGCTTGACTGCCTCCCGGAATAACGAGCGTACTGGGCAACTGCAGCATCGTACTGCTGGACCCGAGGGCGACTGTCGCGCCGCTGGATGGCGCCGCCTCGGATAGCTGGACCTTGCAAAGCAGAGCGCCTACGCTACCCGAATCGGGGCTGCAAGAAAGCGACGTGACCTCAATTGACGCGGCATTGAGCGAGATCGTCGTTGTCGTCGTGCTCCCGTTTAGCGTAGCAATGACGGTGGCCGTCTGATTGGTAGCGATGGTTCCGGCGGTGGCCGTGAAGGTCGCCGTANNGCCGGCACGCTCAGCGCGCCCAGGTTGCTGGACAGCCCCACGGTCACCGCGCCCGCCTGCGAGACGGTCACCGTGCAGGTGGAAACGCCGCCGGAGCCGAGGGTGGAAGGCGTGCAACTCAGCCCGCTGAGGGTCACCGGCGCCGTCAAAGCAACGCTGGCGGTCTGGGTGGTGCCGTTGAGGGTGGCGGTGATGGTCGCCGTCTGATTGCTGGCGATGGTTCC
>PLGA01000174.1:0-6683 GCA_003139735.1 Bryobacterales bacterium
GGGCGAGGCGGCGGCCTCCACGCGGAACCCGGTGCTGCTGACCGAGTACGTGCGCCAAGCCCTGCGGCGGAGCGTAGTGAAGCCGTACGTCAACCGCCTGGGTGAGCTGCCGGCCTGGTTCGTCGATCCTGCCATCGAGCAGGCGGTGGAAGCGGCCGTCGAGCACGGCGAACAGAACAGCCATATCGCTCTCGCGCCGCAGACCGGCCGCGACATCGTCAACCGCGTCCTCAGCCGCGTGGCCTCGCCCGAGGCGCCCGTGGTGGCCATCACCACCACCGGGGCGCGCTACTTCCTGCGCCAGATGACCGAAGCATCGGCGCCCAACCTTTTCTTCCTGGCGCACAACGAGGCGCCGCCTGGAATCAAGGTACAGTCTCTGGGCAACATTCAGTGAGTCCGGACCTACAGGAAAACGCCTCAGCCGACGATGAACTCCATGGACGGCAGTTGTTCGCGTTCCTGGAAGCCCAGGAGCCGACGCCGATGAAGATCAAGTCCTATTTCGCACGAACCGTGGAAGACGCCATGGCGCAGGCCCGGGAGGAGCTCGGTCCCGAGGCCATGCTGGTGAACATCATCGACACGCCGGGCTTCGGATTCGGCGAAATGGATCATTCCGCGCCGCTCGCGGGTTTCCTGGCCGCCCGAAGCGATATCGACACGCAACTGGTCCTATCGTCTTCGATGAAATCCGCCGATCTCACCCGTATGGTGAATTCGTACGAAAGCTTCCGGCCGCAGCGGCTGCTGTTTACCAAGCTCGACGAGACAGGCTCTTTCGGGTCGATCCTCAATGAAACCGTACGCACGGGCAAGCCGCTCTCGTTCTTCGCCAACGGCCAGCGCATCCCCGAGGACCTGGAAACGGCTAGCCGGAGCCGCGTATCGAAACTGGTTTTCGCCGGTCATCCCGCGCGGGCCCTGTCGGCTGCGTAGGGAGGGCCGCAAGGTGGCGGCAGCTTATGTATGCGTATGCGGAATCCGAGTCGATAGACGGCCACGAACGGGAGCGCCTGATCCTGGAGCATCTGCCGCAAGTGCGGCTGATTGCACGGCGCATTCAGGAACGCCTGCCCGACAACATCGCGCTGGAAGATCTGGTATCGAGCGGCGTGATCGGCCTCATTTCCGCCATCGACCACTTCGATCCCGGGCACAACGTCAAGCTGAAGACCTACGCCGAGTACAAAATCCGGGGGGCCATCCTGGACAGTCTGCGCGGCCTCGATTGGGCGCCCCGGCAAAAACGGCGCAGGGCCAAGCAGATCGAAGCGGCCATCGCCGCCGCGGAACAACTGTACCAGAGGCTTCCCACGGAAGACGAGATCGCCGCGCAACTGGGAGTCTCGCTCGAGGAGTACCACCAATGGCTGGTGGAAATCCGCGGCTTGAACGTGGCCAGCCTCGAGCACGCCCCGGGGTCCCCCGGGAAGGACCTGCTGCACTACATTGCGGATGGCGCCGGCAGTCTTCCGTCCGTGCTTCTGGAAAGATCGGAGCTGGAGCGCATCCTGACCGCGGGAATCGACGGCCTGCCGGAGACCGAGCGCAAGGTCCTCAGCCTCTATTACCGCGAGGAGCTGACCTTGCGCGAGATCGCCTCCGTCATCGGGCTGCATGAATCGCGGGTCTCGCAACTGAAGTTGCAGGCGATTCTGCGATTGCGTACGACCATAGCCGCGCGCTGGCCCTCTTCGCGCGGAACGGTGAGAGCATGAGCGTTGGTGGTGGTGGAAGGCAACTACGGCGTGCGCATTCAGCAGATCGCCAGCCGCCAGGATTCATGTCCGCCGATGAACGCCGATGAACGCGGATAAAGCATACCACCCTAACTTTTTCTTATCCGTGTTTATCGGCGTTCATCGGCGGCTAAGTATCTTTTTCCATCAACCCCGCTGCGATGCCCGCTTCAGCCGCTTTAGCGGGCGGTCTTACGCGGTCGCGCCAAACGGGGATTATCCTAATAGTGTCCGGGCGCTTCTTGCCGCGCCGGCCGAAGGAGGTCCCATGCAATTGCTCTCGAAGATTCTGCTTCCGGTGGACTTTTCCGAGCGCTCGGTGGCTGCCGCCCGCTACGCCAAGACGCTGGCCGGGCGTTTTGGCTCGGAACTCCTCATCTTGCACGTTCTGACGCCGCCACAGTACGAATTCGGCGCTCTGGAAATCGGCGGCTCCGTGCTGACGGAGTTGTATCTCGGACGCGCCGAGCAGGCATCCGCGGACCTGAACGCGTTTCTAGCGGCCGAGTTGGAGGGTATCCACGTGCGGCGGACAGTGGTGGAAGGAGACCCAGCCTCGAAGATCGTGGAATTCTCCCGTCAGGAAAGCGCCGACATCATCATCATGCCGACCCACGGCTACGGTCCATTCCGCCGCTTTATCCTCGGCTCGAACACCGCCAAAGTGCTCCACGACGCCGACTGCCCGGTTTGGACGGGCGTCCACCTGGAGCAGGCGCCCCCGGCAGCCGCGGATTCCCTGCGCAGCATTCTGTGCGCCGTGGACCTGGGAACTCAAAGCTCCAAGACGCTGTGCTGGGCAGGCATGCTCGCGCGGGAATTCGGAGCTCTCCTGACTGTCATTCACGTTACCGCGCCCGATCCCGATTCCGGCGACGATTCGGAAGTGAACTGGCGCATCGACGTACGCGAATCCGCCGAGCGTGAACTGCAGCGGCTGGAGCGCTTCGTGAACGTGCAAGCCGATCGGATCGTCGAATCGGGCGAGCCGCCCAAAGTCATCTGTTCCGCCGCCCAGCGCATCGAGGCCGACGCATTGGTGATTGGCCGCGGATCGGCCGCCGGCGTGTTCGGAAGGCTGCGCACCAACGCCTATGCCATCATCCGACAGTCCCCTTGCCCCGTGGTGAGCGTGTAGCCGCCGCCGTCCGCGCAGCGGCCGCCCCCGCCAGCAACCGCGGCCGCCGTGATACAGTGCTTGAAGTGAGCCGGACCCTCTACCAAGTTCTTCGTGAAACCGCCGCCCGATTTGGCGATGCGCCCGCGTTGCGCCAGCCCAAGCCGGGACAAGCCCTCTACGCAACCTGTTCGTGGAACGAATACCTGCGGGCGGCCGAGGAGATTGCCGCCGGGTTGCGGCGCCTCGGGCTGGCCAAGGGCGATACGGTCGCTTTGAATTCCGAGACGCGGATGGAGTTCTATCTGGCGGACATGGGCATCCTGGCCGGCGGATGCATCGCGGCGGCCCTATACCCCAGCTATCCTCCCAAGGACTTGGTTGCCTCTCTGGAAGCGTCCGGCGCGAAGGCGGCTTTCGTCGAGGGCCCGGCCGAGTTCGAGGCGTTGCGGGGCGCTCCCCTGCGCCATTGGTTCCTGCTCACCGGCACAGCCGAAGGCGCCATCGCCCTGGAGGACTTGCGCAAGCTGGGGCGCGAAGCCATGGCCGGCGATCCGGAGTTGTTGCCGCGGCTGCTGGCGGAAACGCGCCCGTCCGACCTCGCCGTTCTGTATCTCACCTCAGGCGCCACGGGCGAGCCGAAAATGGCGCTGGTCACGCATGCGGCCATTGTGTCCAACATCGAGATGGGCCCCGTCGCGCTGCCCATGGGGCCGGAGGACGCCATGATCGCATTTCTACCTTCGGCCCACATCGCGCAGCGCGTGGTGATGGAGTTCCTTCCGATGAGCAGCGGCACGCCGGTCACGTTCCCGGAAAGCCTGCTGAAGCTTCCGCAGGATATCCGCAAAGTTCAGCCCACCGTTCTGCTGGCGCCGCCGCGCATGTGGGAGCGCGTCTATTGCACCATCTGCACGGAGTTGCGCAAACGCCCGGCGGTGGCGCGCAAGGCGTTCTATGGCGGGCTGGCGCTGGCGCTGGCGGCGGCGCGCTACCGCCGCGCGGGCAAGCCCGTTCCGCTCGGTATCCGCATCCCGTTGAAAGCGGCGGACCGGCTTTTCTTCGCACGCGTCCGCGCGCGCTTCGGCGGGCGCCTGCGCGTAGCCGCCTCCGGCGCGGCCCCTTTGGGAAAGGACCTGGCCGAGTTTTACGAAGCCATCGGCATGCCGTTGATCGAGGGCTACGGCCTGACCGAGGGCGGCGTGGCGACCCTCAACCCCCTCGGCGCGCCGCGGCCCGGCAGCATCGGCAAGCCGCTGCCGGGCGTCGAGGCGCGTATTTCGCCGGAGGGCGAACTGCTCATCCGGACCCCGTGCCTGTTTTCAGGCTATCTGAACGACGCGCAGGCCACCGCCGAAGTGGTTCGCGACGGCTGGCTGCACACCGGCGATTTCGCGCTGATCGACGCCGATGGCTATATTGTCATCACCGGCCGCAAGAAGGAACTGATCGTCTCCTCCACCGGCAAGAAGATACATCCGTCGCGCGTCGAGAACCTGTTCAAGATGGAGCCGCTCATCAGCCAGGTTCTGCTGATCGGCGACCGGCTGCCGTACCTTACGGCCCTGTTCACCATCAACCCCGCCGCCGCCGAGGGGCTGAAAGGCATGGAGGCGTGGAAGGGACGCCCCGTTTCGGAGACGGTCCAGGCGCCGCCGGTTCTGGAGGAGGTCCGCCGGGCCGTGGCGCGCGTGAACAAGCACCTCGCGCCCTTCGAGCAGGTGCGCAAGCACCGCGTCCTGGCGCGCGATTTCTCCATCGAACAGGGCGAGCTGACCGCCACCATGAAAGTGCGCCGCCCCTACGCGATGCGCAATTTCAAGGAGAGCATCGACGAGTTGTACGGGGGCCGCGAGTAGCGGCGCGCGGGCACGGTTGCAACCGGCATTCGGATCTGCAATCCTGAATCGCAGTATGCAACCTCTCGCCCATAAGCGGGGCCGGTCGGTCCTGCTTTGCCTCGCGCTCTCCTATACCGCGGCGCCGGCGCTTCGCGCGGATGTCACGGTTCGTTACCAGACCCAAATGCCGGCCGCCATGTTGCATGGCATGGATCTGTCCTCTACCACCTACATCAAGGGCAACAAGGTCCGCACAATCTCCGGCGGCATGACCATGCTTATCGATGCCATCAAGCAGGAGATCACCCTGATCGACGACGCCCACAAAACGTTCGCGATCATACCAGCTTCGGAGTATGCCAAGCAGATGTCCAGCGCGATGCCGGCGATGCCCGCGGTCCCCGACGAGGTGCAGGCGATGCTCGCCAAGACGAAGGCCACGGTCGATTCCAAGACCACCGGCCGAACGGACACGGTCCAGGGCATTCAAGCGGTGGAGCACGAAACCACCGCAACCATCGAGATGCCTATGCCCGGCGACATGCCGGGCATGCGAACGAAAACTGTGGTCCAGATATGGATCGCCAAACCCGAGGAAGTGCTGCGCGTGCCGGCGCTGCGCGAGCTGGCCGCCTTGAGCGCCTGGCAGCAATACTTCATGGACCCGGCCGGTTCGCTCCAACAACTCGGCCAAGTGGGGCCCGCCATGGCGCCGCTAAGGGACGCACTGCGTCAGTACGGCTTGATCTTGCGCACCCACTTGGAGATGTCCATGTCCATGGCATCGCCGAACGCGCCGGCCGGCTCGCAACCCGCCCCCCAGCCTCTCATTCAGATGGGCATGGAGCTTGCGGAGCTGTCCGCGGATCCCGTGGACGATGCGCTGTTTCGGATACCGAACGATTACGCCGCGGCTGATTTCGGCGCGATGATGAAGAGCGCCGTTGAAGGCGTGCTCCAACAGGCCACCAAGACGCCGGCGAAGCCCGCTGCGCCCCGGCAAGATGGAGCGAAGGCGTATGTGCCTTCGCTTTCCCCCATCATCCGGGTTGGCGCTGTTTACCCCGCCGAGGCGCGCGCGCAAGGCGTCGCGGGAGACGTCGGTCTGCTAGCCACGCTCGACCCGCAAGGAAACGTAACTCACGCCGAAGCGCTGACCGGTCCCGAGCTTTTGCGGCAGCCCGCCATCGATGCGGTGCAGCAGTGGAAGTTCCGGCCCGTTCTGCGCGACGGCCAGCCGGTGATTGCGCTCACCAACCCGTACATTTTTTTCAATCCGCCACGTGCGGGCTCCGTCACACCGCCGAACTTCCAAGAGAAGACGGCGGCGCTCGAACGATTGGACCAACTCGCGAAGGAGATGCCCCGCTCGCCCCAACAGGTGCTTGCCGATCTGGAACAGGATGCCGTGGGGCGCGATCCGATGCAACGATTTTACGCCTTGAACGCGCTGGCGAGAGCCGCCCTGGATGCCGGCGCGCCGGAGAAGGCCTCGGCATACGCGAACGAATTGTTGACCACGGCGGCGCAATACAAACAAGACTGGAACTACGGCAACGCCCTCCACGACGGCCACACGACTTTGGGCAGACTGGCGGTCCGCCAGGGCGACATCGATAAAGCCCGCGAGCATCTCCTGGAGTCGGCCCGGATGGAAGGCTCACCCCAACTGAACTCGTTCGGCCCCAGCATGTCTCTGGCGAAGGAACTCCTCGATAAGAGCGAAACCGTCGTGGTTCTCCAGTACTTCTCGCTTTGCCGGACCTTCTGGAAGATGGGCGCGACAAGACTCGACGCCTGGAGCGAAGCCGTCCGCAACGGCAAGACGNNGTCTCCGCGTCTCCGCGTCAAAAGCACTGCGCCCGAACGCCAGTAAGACCAGCAGGCCGTCTAATTCCGCGAACCGATGGTCTCGCTGTGCCCGGCCAAGGGTTGAACCCCGCCGCCGCCGCACACGGCCACTCCGGTCTTGGTCAGGCCGTT
>PLGA01000174.1:6774-6943 GCA_003139735.1 Bryobacterales bacterium
CGCGAAAACCATCCCAGGTTGGCCGGGTCCGCCGCGTCGAAGAGCAGCAGCGGCCCGTCCCTGGTGGGGGCGCTCAGGTCCAGGCTGATGGTTCGCTGGCTGTCCTTGGCCTTAGCCTCGAACCCCGCCTGCCGCGCGATGCTGGCGACCATCTCCGGCTGGAGTTCCA
>PLGA01000440.1 GCA_003139735.1 Bryobacterales bacterium
TAGAGGCGCGAATCGCCCACGTGTCCCACCACGGCCGAGCCGTTCTCCAGCAGGACCAGCGTGAGCACGCACGCCATGCCTTCCCACTCCGGATTGGAACGGGCGGCGCGCAGAATTTCGTTGTTGGGCTCGGCGATGGCTTCCCGGATGCGTTGTTCGGTGGTGCCGGTCTGGCGTTCCAGGCGGGAGCGAATGCGATCGACGGCGATTTCCGCCGCCTTCTCTCCGGCCGCCTGGCCGCCGATGCCGTCCACTACGAGGAAGATGCCGCGGTCGGGGTCGATATGGAATGCGTCTTCGTTATTTTTTCGGACGAGGCCGGGGTCGCTCAAAGCCGCGCACTTCAGCCGGGTCTTCACCATGTGGCGCTTAGCCTTCCCCGGCGGGCTTTACGCCGTTCCGGAATTCCAGAAACAGCACGCCGGCCAGGCCGATGCGCGCCCTATCGGGCACCGGCGTCTCCAGGTTGCGGTCGCGCTTCTCGCCGTCCACGAATTCCACGCTGGAAGGAGCTTTCTCGCCGTTGATGGTGGTGCCAAGGCGGCTCAGGTCCTTGAGGAAGAACTTGCCGCTCGCCGGATCGCGCCGCAGCCGGAAGTGTTCGCGCGAAACGTCGGGCAGGGTGTCGAATTTGAGATCGGTCCAGTAGTCGCGCCCGCCGCGCCCGGCCACAATCTCGTCCTTGGTCATGCGGTAGGTCTTTCGCCCGCTATTGTCCTCGTATTCGATGGTGGCGCACGCGGCCTGGCCGGCGGGATCCGCGGCCTCCGGAGCTTTCTCATAAACCGGCTGCGCGGCCGTCTGCGCGCCGCCCATGCGCCGCGTGGCGATGCGCTTGGTCATGGACCCGGCCCCGAACTCGGCCTTGGCGGGCATGGCCAACTCCGAATAGATAACGATGTCCCCTGGCTCCGCGTCGTCGTCCGTGTTTTCGAGAATGGTAACCTGCCAGCCGCCATCGGGAGGCGCAATCTGCGGCTCGGAGCGGCGCGAAAGCTTCAGCCGCTCCGCGAGCGACGCGCGATTGAGCGATTCCAACTCCGCGTCGAGCGCCCGGCGCGCCTCATCCACGATGCGCGGGACGATGCCGCGCAGGCGGTCCATATCTGCAGGATGTATGTACACGTGATAGACGGCGGGCGCGAGGGTGGAGTAATGCAACGGCTCCAAACCCTCCTGCATATTCCGCACGATCTCGAGAATAATCTCCCGCGCGGTGACGGGACTGGCAGCGGCCGGGCGGTCCATGGGAACCCTCATCCAATCTTAGCAACCGGCGCGAACCAGCGGCACGCAGTGGGCGCGTAAGAATGGCGTATCTAGCCCGGCGAAAGAGAATAGCCCACGGCGCGAGCCGTGGGAATGAGGGTCGTGCGGGACAGCCCCGGTAGGGGGCGGAAGATGGAGGCGCCGGGACCTTTCGCCCCGTGCCGGGGCTTCCCGAATCTCCCGGTTTCCCCACGGCTTACGCCGTGGGCTATCCTCTTGCGCTCTTACGAGCTTTGGCTCGGTACATTCCCGCAGCCGTTGCAGAACCTTGCCGACGGTGCGCCTTCCCTACTCCACCACTACGTGCGTGCCCTTGCGCTCTTCGCGCGAAAGATATGCAATCCGGTCGTCGATGACGCTGCGAATGCCTTTCAGAAACTCCACGCGCGCGTTCCGGAAGTGGCCGTGGCCGGCTTCCGACATGCGTTGCTCGATCATCGGCAGGATACTGCAAAACAGGCAGCCGGGATGCGCAGCCCCGGCGCTGGCGGTTTTCTCCTCTTCCATATTTACGTCTCCTTCATTTCCACGGTCAAAATTCTATTCTCCAACGTTGCGCGGGTGGGCGAAAGGGCGGCCATCGAAACTGGCAGGCCGATATGCCTACGCAGCGTTCCGATTTCCACCACCAGCTCGTCGCCCTTCTTGAACAAACCCACCTCGCCCTTGACGGCGAACGGCAGGCGCAGACGGATTTCATAGTGGCCGTCGCGCTTGGCGAACGTGTACGGCGCCTCCGTGCGGCCCACCGCGGCGGGGTCCTCCGTCTCGCCGTACAACGAGCGGGCCAGTTCCTCCAGGCGCTCGCGCCCCAGCACTTCATGCGTGAACAGCGGCACGCGCTTGACCGGAGCCGGCGCGAAGTACGCCTCGATTTCCTCCAGAATCCGCTCCTGCGACGCCCGCCATTCCTCGAACCACGCGTCTTTGATCGCCGGCGGCAGCACGCGGTTGACAATAATCCCGTCCACCGTCAGTCCGTGCAAGGTAAAGTACACATACGCCCGCTGCGTCTCCCGCAGCACCATGCGCTCCGGGTTGGTAACCAGCCGCACGCTGGTGATTTTCGCGTCCTCCAGAAGCTCGCCGACGCCATCCAGCTTCCCGAAGAGCGACTGGATATTCGCAAAGTAGTTGTCGGGCGGCAGTTCCACCGGCGAAACGCGGTTCGCCAGCGGACGCACGGCCTTCAAAAGCCCGCGCTGGAACGGGAAAATGTGCTTCATGTACCACTCGAGGGTGGTCGGCATGCTGACGAAACGCAGCGATTCGGCGGTCGGTGCGCAATCGAGCACGATCACGTCGTAGCGTTCCTCGCGCCGGAACTGGTTTACGTACATCATGGCGCTCAGTTCCTCCATGCCCGGGAGGATGGCCAGTTCCTCGGCCTCCACGTCGCTGATTCCGGTGGTGCGCAGCACGGAAATCACGTAGGAAGAGATCTCGCGCCAATGTTGCTTGATTTCCTTCTGGATGTTGACTTCATGGATGGCCAGACGCCCATCAATGGGATATGGGTCGCCAGTCTTGCCGTGGAACAGGTCCGTTTCCAGGTCGAACGCGTCCGCCAGGCTGTGGGCGGGGTCCACGCTCATCACCAGCGTGCGGTAGCCCAGACGGGACAGTTGCAGCCCCGTGGCAGCCGCAAGACTGGTTTTCCCGACGCCTCCCTTGCCGCTGAACAGAAGGATGCGCATACCTACATTCTAGTGCAGTGTCCAGGAATTGACTATACAGTGAAGCAGGCCGGGGCACCCACCGTTTCTGTGGGTCATTTCCGTGGCCTGCCAACGCAGA
>PLGA01000029.1 GCA_003139735.1 Bryobacterales bacterium
TCCGTCTATTTCCCCAAGGATGGCGGCTGGTCGCCAAGGGCGCTGCACGGCAGCGTGTTGCGGACTCAGCCCATGGGTTCTTACAATGCCCTGGTGGACCTGATCGGGCACCGGCACCTCGGCGGCAAGACTATGCTCTACATGCTGGACGGCCTGTATACCGCCGAGCACAATGAAAGCAACGTCTTTAAATGGGCCTCCTTCGACGACCATTGGGCTTCCAGCATATTGATATCGCAGGACCCCGTGGCGATCGACTCGGTAGCATTGGATATTCTCANNCACGAGCACTGGAACAACGCCGCCGCCCGCAAATACTCGCGTAATCTGGGCAGAAAAGAAGGCATCGAACTGATCGCCGCGGGCTAGGCTCAGGGTTGAGCCGGGTTAGTGCCCGGCGCGGGCGCTACCGTGTATGCTTATGGTTTGACGAGGCTCCAAGGGATTTTCACGCCACTGCTGGTGCCCCTCGACGAAGGGGGCCGGATCGATGAGGCGGAACTGCGCCGTTTCGTTTCCTGGCTGATCGAGCGCGGGGTGCACGGTCTTTACCCGAACGGGTCCACGGGAGAATTTACCCGTTTCACGCCGGAGGAGCGGCGGCGGATCGTGGAAGTGGTGGCGGATCAAGCGGGCGGCCGCGTTCCCATCCTGGCGGGCGCGGCCGAGGCCAACGTGAACGAGACGCTCTCGGCCTGCGAGGCATACGCCGGATTGGGAGTCCGCGCGGTGGCCATCGTGGCGCCGTTCTATTACAGGCTGACGCCGGAATCGGTGTACGCTTACTTCGCCGAAATCGCGCGGCACTCGCCCATCGACCTGACGCTTTACAACATTCCCATGTTCGCCAGCCCCATCGATGTCCCCACCATCCGGCGGCTGGCGGCCGAGTTTCCCCGCGTCATCGGCATTAAGGATTCCTCCGGCGACGTGGCCTTCATGATGCGGCTGATCGCGGCGGTGCGGCCGCAACGTCCCGATTTTTCGTTTCTGACCGGGTGGGAGGCGGTGCTGGTGCCGATGCTGATGATCGGCTGCGACGGGGGCACGCATGCCTCCAGCAACGCGGTGCCGGAAGTGACCCGCCGCATGTACGACCTCACGCGCGCCGGCAATTACGGCGAGGCCATGAAATGGCAGTACCGCATTCTGGAACTGTTCGACGCCATGCTCAACCCGTTCGAGTTTCCCGACGGGTTCCGCGCCGCGGCCGAGCTGCGCGGCTTTCGTTTCGGGCGCGGACGGCAGCCCCAAACCAGCGCGCAACGTTCCGACCGCACCGCCCTGACTTCGGTGCTGCAGTGCATTCTGGCCGATTTCGAGCTGGTGGACCGCCCCGCGTCCGGGTGCGCGCCGCGGATCCGGGAGATTGGCGTGGATAAGGTGGAACAGGTGGTGTTCGAAGTCATGCGCCAGCTTGAAAAACGGGGTGTCTTCTGATCGAAGCCCTGGCCCTGATCGAGATCGGGGGCTGGTCGCCCGCCATGGTGGTGCTCGACGCCATGGAGAAATCGGCCGGCGTGCGAGTGCTCGAAACCGAACTCAACGACAGTCCGGGCGTCTGCATGAAGCTGTACGGGCGGCTCGGGGACATCCAATCGGCCGCGCGCGCCGCCGCGGAAACGGCCGGCGCGATGGCGACACCGATTATCGTGCACGTCATCCCCGGCCCATCGGAGCTCTCGCCCGCCGCCTACCAGGCCGGGGCGGATTTCAGTCCCCTCATCGAACAGGCAACCGTCCGGATACCGGAGAACGATATGAGCGATCAATCCAGTTTTGCCGTGGGCCTCATCGAAACCCAGGGGTTCACCGCCGTCTTCGAGGCCATCGACACGGCGTTGAAGACCGCCGCGGTGGAGGTGCTGGCCCGGGAAAAGCTGGGCGGCGGATACATCACCGTGCTGATCAAGGGCGATGTAGCGGCGGTTACGGCGGCGGTGGACGCGGGCAAAGCCAAAGTGGAAGGCCTCGGCCGCCTGGTGGCGGCGCACGTCATCCCCAGCCCCAGCAAAGGCGTGTTGTCGCTCCTGCCGAAGTAGCGTTTCAGGTTTTGGCGGCTGGTTCCATTCTTGGGATTTGACGTCCGCATCCCCGCGTGATAGATCGATCACAATGCGCTCGATAAGATGATGAAGAGGGTCGACCGTTAAGGTCGGAAGGAGAGAAATCGATGAAGGATCATTGGCCAGCGTCCGGCAGGCGGGAATTCCTGTGGACCCTGGGCGGCGGCGCGCTGGGATTGGCGCTGGCCGGCAGGGGCTACGCGGCCGGGACGAAACCCCTGCGCGGGGTCTTTCCCATCGGGCAGACGCCCGTCACCGAGTCCGACCAGCTCGATCTGGAATGCCTCCGGAACGAAGTCAAATTCTGCAACCGTTACAAGGTCCACGGCTTCGCCTGGCCGCAGATTGCCAGCGGCTGGGCGACGCTTTCCGAAAAGGAGAGGATGGATGGCGCCGAAGCCATCCTGGCCGCCGGCAAGGGTGGCAGCACGGCGCTGGTGATCGGCGTGCAGAACAAGGAAGGCAACCTCGATAAGTCGGTCGCGTATGCCAAACACGCGGCCGCCAACGGCGCCGACGCCATCATCTCGCTGCCTCCCGAGAAAGCCGGCGACCAGGCGATGATCGCCTACTACAAGACCATCGGCCAGGCCACGGACCTGCCCCTGATCGTGCAGAGCCAGGGCGATATGAGCGTNNGCGGTGTTTTCCGGAAACGGCGTGCGCACCATGATCGACGAGATGCGGCTCGGTTTCTCGGGCCACTGCCCCACCACCGTGCTCTCCGACTTCTACGCCGCCGCATTCGATCTCTGGCACGCCGGCAAACGCCGCGAAGCGTTCGACATGTTCGGCCGGATTCAGGCGTTCAACAGCATTACCGGCTCCGCTGGCTATCTCATGGTCGTGCGCGGCGTATTCAAGGAAGAGACCAAAACGCGCGCCATGAGCTTGGGAGGCGGCGGAGCGGCTGCCGGCGGACGCGGCGGGGGCCGCTCAGGCCAAGGCGCAACAGGCCCGCTCGACGAGGCCACCAAGCAGGCTGTCCGCGATGCCTGGGAGCAATTTATGAAGCCCTACCTGCGCGGGTAGGCTTGTGGGGCAGCTTGGTAAGCT
>PLGA01000533.1 GCA_003139735.1 Bryobacterales bacterium
GCCGCGGCGAAAGCGGCGGCCATATCCTGAATGAAAGGCGCCACCTCACCATCGAGACCGGTTTCGGCGAAGGCGGCGCGCAGATCCGCCAATGCCGCGGGACCGGTCTGAAGCACGATTCGCACCGGCGCCCCCGCCCGCAGGAACAACGGCCAGCTTTCCCGCACCGCCCGATTTAGCGTGCGCGACCCCTGGCTGCCNNCGAAACAGCGGCCAGCTTTCCCGGCTGGCCCGGTTGAGCGTGCGCGACCCCTGGCTGCCGCCGGTGACGAGCACGGTGGGCGGACCGCCCGGTGGTTTGGGTGAAAGGGAAAAGAATTCCTGGCGTACCGGAAGCCCGGTGATTTCGGTCTTCCCGCCGGGGAAGAAGGCCGCCGTTTCCGGAAACGAGACCAGCGCGCGGTACACAAAACGGCCGATGGCGCGGTTGGTGAATCCGGGCACGGCATTCGGTTCCATGACCACCACCGGCACGCGGCTTACCAGCGCCGCCATCACAGGCGGCCCGGCGGCATAACCGCCCATGCTGAAGACCGCGGAAACGCCGCGAAGCAGCCGGGCGCCATGCGCGGTGGCCAACGGCAACCGGGAAAGCGTGGCGATCTTCTGGCGCATGCCCACGCGGTTCAACCCGCCGATGTCGATAGTCTTCAATTCGAACCCCGCGGCCGGTACCAATTTGGCTTCCAGCCCTCGCTGGGTCCCTACAAAAAACACCTTATGACCGCGCAGGCGCAACTCGCGAGCCACAGCCAGCGCCGGGATGACGTGGCCGCCGGTTCCTCCACCTGCCATGAGGAAAATCCTAGGCAACTTGGCCTCTCCGAGCGCCATGATGCGCACTTGCGGGAAAGATCATTTTTGGCCGCCGATGAACGCAGATAAACGCCGATAGGATCCTCGTTATTAATCGGCGTTCATCTGCGTTCATCGGCGGCCTGAGTTCTTTCACAGAGCAGCTACCCGGCATGTTCCGCAACATTCATCAAAATGCCCAGTAACGCGAGGGTGCTCAGCAGCGAACTGCCGCCGTAGCTGATCATGGGGAGGGGGATGCCCTTGGTCGGCATCATCCCCAATACCACGCTCATGTTCATGAGCGCTTGCACCACCACCACCACCGTCGCGCCCAGCGCCAGATAGCGGCCGAAATCGTCGCCCATCCGAAAGGCCGCGCGCAGCCCGCGCCAGAACAGCACGGCGAACCCGATCAGCAATCCCACCGAACCGAACAGGCCCAACTCTTCGCCCACCACGGCGTAAATGAAATCGGTATGGGCTTCGGGCAAATAGAGCAGTTTCTGGCGGCCGTTCATCAGGCCGAGACCGGCGGGCCCTCCGGCGCCGACGGCGATCTTAGACTGCTCCAACTGATAGTTGGTGTCGTGCGTGGCCAAGGACTGCGCCATGTGCGATTCCAGGTAAGACTTGAGCCGTCCACCGGGATCGATCTTCTCGATGTGCGTGAGGTTGGGGTCGACGAATCGCACGACGCGTCCCAGGCGGTATGGCTCGATGCAGACGAACACCAGCACGCCCGCAAACGCGATGGCCGCGGCCAACCCGCAATAGCGCCACTCCAGACCAGCCACGAAGAACACGGCCGCCGCGGCCGCTCCCAACACGACGGCGGTACCCAGGTCCGCCACCACTACGCCGAAAATGACGAATCCCGTGGCAATGGCCGCGGGCGCCAGGGTATAGCGGGTGTTGTTGATGGCGCGCGCGCGCCACGATACGAAGAACGCCAGAAATATGACCAGCGCCGGCTTGGCCANNGATGGTGCGCCGAATCCACGAAGTACACAATCAGCAACAGCACCAGGACGACGCCGATCACCCCGAAGGCCACCCAGCTCTCCTGAAACTTGCGGTAGGAGGTCTTCTTCAACGTCATCATGGCGACGGCCGACGCCGCTGCCCACCCTAACTGGCGCAGCACAAAGTGCCAACTGGAATGGAACTTGGGGTCCATCTGCGCGTTGACGGACGAAGCGCTGTAAAGCATCAGCAACCCGAACGCCACCATCGATACCACGGCGCCGAAGAGGATCCAGTCGGTCTTGAGCCGTTGGGACATATCAGCTTTTCGCCTCCAGCCGTCCGACGATTTGTTTGAAGACTTCGCCGCGGTGTTCGAAGCTGCGGAACTGGTCGAAGCTGGCGCAGGCCGGGGCCAGCAGAACCGTGTCGCCGGGGCGGGCGCGTTGGTAAGCGTAGGCTACGGCCGCGTCGAGGGTCCCGGAATCCACCAGCGACACGGCGCCGCGCAACTGGTCCGCGATTTTGCCGGTCGCGGCGCCGATGAGCAGGGCGGCGTGCGCGCGGGCGGCGAGCGGCTCGCGCAAGGCGGCATAATCCAGCCCCTTGTCCTTGCCGCCAAGGATCACCCACAAGCCGCCCGCGAAAGCGCTCAGGGCCTTGAGCGTGGCATCCACGCTGGTCGCTTTCGAATCGTTGTAGAAATCGACGCCGCCCACCTGGCGGACGAACTCCAGCCGGTGCTCCACGGCCTGGAAGGTGCGCACCGCCGCGGCGATGGCTTTGGGCGCGACGCCCGCGCGGGCGGCCGCGATGGAAGCCGCCAGTACGTTTTCCACGTTATGCCGGCCGCGAATGGGGATCTCGCCCGCCGGCATGAGGAACTCGCCATCGAGCACCAGGTTTTCCCCGCTCAGGCTGGCGCCGGGCGAGACGTTGCGCGCGCTGCTGAACCACTCGACGGCGGCGGCGGCGGCGGCGGCGCCCGCGGCGTACGACACGCACACGGGGTCTTCGGCATTGAGCACGGCGAAATCCCCGGCGCGCTGGGTCTCAAATAAGCGGGCTTTGGCGGCGGCGTAATTCTCGAAACTATGGTGCCGGTCCAGGTGATTCTGCGTGACGTTCAGCGCCAGTGCGATGTGCGCGCGAAATGTGCAGATGGTCTCGAGTTGAAAGCTGGAAAGCTCGAGCACGTTCCAGCCATCGGCGCGCGAACTATCCACCATGGCCGCGGCGGGCTTGCCGATATTCCCGCCCACCTGCGCGGGCAGGCCGGCCGCCAACAGAATGTGGCCGATGAGGCTGGTAGTGGTGGTCTTGCCGTTGGAGCCNNCGCCGGCGGGCTTCCTCGAGCGGCGCCAGGTCCGCGGGCACGTCCGGTGAAAGCACGATCAAATCGCAGTTCTCGAACACTTCCGGCGTTTGCGGCGCGAAGGGAATGCGCAAGCGTTCGAGCAACTCTCCGGCGCCGGGCAGCGCCTCGAGCGGCTTCAAGTCCGTGGCGCG
>PLGA01000063.1 GCA_003139735.1 Bryobacterales bacterium
GAATTCGTGCGCGGCTTTCGCAACGAGCGGCAATTGCTGGCGGCGCTCGCGCACCCCAATATCGCCCGTTTCCTCGATGGCGGCGTGGCGGCCGGCGGCGACCCTTACCTGGTGATGGAATACATCGAGGGCCACCTTTGGAGTCAATACTGCGCCGATAGGATGCTGCCGCTGGAAGCCCGCATACGGCTCTTCCTTCAAGTGTGCGAAGCCGTCGAGTTTGCGCACAGAAACCTGATTATCCACGGCGATCTGAAACCCGCCAACATACTGGTGACCGCGGACGGCGTAGCCAAGCTGCTCGATTTTGGCACAGCCAAACTGGCGCCCAATCCACAGGGAAGAGTAACCCAGTTCGCGTCACTGACTCCGCGTTACGCGAGTCCGGAGCAGCTCCGCGGCGAGCGGGTCGACACGCTGAGCGACGTCTTCTCCCTGGGTGTGATCCTCTACGAAACTCTGACCGGCGCGTGGCCGTTCGGCGACCCGAAATCGACGGTGGATTCCGTGGATCGCGTCCTGCACGGACGTGCAGCCGGCGCGCCTGCGCAGGCCGTGTCGGCAGCCGCGGCGGCCGAGCGGTCCGTGAGCCGGGACCGTCTGCGCCGCCGCCTGCGGGGAGATTTATCCACGATTCTGCTGAAAATGATTGAGACCGAGCCGGCCCATCGGTATGGAACCGTGCGCGAGGCTAAAGAGGATCTGGAGCGGTTCTGCCAGGGCCGCCCCGTTCGGGCCCGGCCGCACTCCGCCTGGTATGCCGCCCGCAGGTTCGCGGCCCGACACTGGCTCGCGGTATCGGCAACGGGCCTGTCGGCTGCGGCCCTGGCCAGTTTGACCGTGGTCTCCGTCTATCAATCCGCACAGGCGCGATCCCAGGCCGCGCGCGCCGAGCGGGTCAGCCAATTCGCGAAGGACACATTCCTTTCCGCCAGCCCCTACTGGTACAGCCCACTGCGCGTCAAGCACGATGCCATTCAGTTCAGCGACATTCTGGACAATGCCGCCGCGCGGGTGGGACAGGCGCTCGGCAGCGATACGGAGGCGCAAGCCGATCTGCGCTCAACGCTGGGATTTACCTATGCTGTGCTCGGTGAACCGGCAAAAGGGGAAGCGCAACTGCTACTGGGGCTTCAATTGCTCCCGCGGATTCCCGGCGGCGCCCCCAAGATTGCGGCGAACCTCTATTCGAACCTGTGCGATGCCCGCTCGTTTGAGGGCCGCTACGCCGACGCTCTGGCCGCATGCCGCCAAGCCGTGGCGCTCTATCGCGCGGTTGACCACAGCGTACTCGGCGGCGCATTGCACGACACCGCCTTCGTGGCGGTGAATGCCGGCGAGCCCCTGGCGGACGCCGAAGCAATGTACCAGGAATCCCGGCGATACCCCCGCCCAAACGCGCCGGCATATCAGGCCATCAACGATAGCCGGGTGGGAATGCTTCGTCTTCGCCTGGGCGATCTGGACGGCGGCGAGCGCGTGCTTCGCGGCGCGGAGCCTGCGTTGCGTGGAAACGGCGAGCCGTTCATTGAACTCGTTCCAGTTCTCTACGCCCGCGCGTTCGAAGAAGATGTGCGGGGCCATTATACGGAGGCCGTCCGGCTGATGTCGGAGGCCCTGGACCTGGTCACCCGTAAGCAGGCCTGGTTCATGGAGCCCGACGAACGGGCGTTGCAACTGGCGGCGTATGAGGCTCTCGCCGGAGACTGCGGATCGCTGGCCCGATTGCGGGATGTCGAACAACGCCTGTCGTACACAGCCGTTGCGCCAGTGGATCGCATCCGCCATCACTTGTTCGGCGGGATTGTGGAAGCCTGGTTCGGCTCGAGAACCTCGGCCGAACAGCACCTGCGCGCGGCGCTCGAAACCCAGGAAAAGGAGATGAGCGCGCAGCCGGATCTCAGTGTCGAGGTTTACGTTCGCCTGATGGAGTTGCTGCGCGCCTCGGGAAGACGGGAGGAAGCCACAGAGGCCGCCCGCCAGGGCCTGCTCACGGCCGCGCGGGCCTACGGCGGCTATTTTGCCGGGCATCCCTTCGTGCTCGAGATGCAGAAGAACCTTCGGTGAGGCAACTGGCTGCGCCGGTCCGAACCGGGAACCTCGCTCCGAGCTGCCGGATGGCGCATCGTCTGCGAGACCACCGCCCGGTTCATGGGATTGCCCGAGCCGGCCGCGCGTGGACCGGGCGCCGCTGCAGGAAAAGATTCGTTGGGAAGTGTCGGTCGCGTAAGACAACCATGCGGCGTCATCGCCCCTCGCTACGTCATGGTCTGCTCGTCGCGCACTGCCCTACGCGCGGTGTTCTATGGACCGCCGAAACAGGGCAGGCCGGAGACCCCCAAAACCGGGCGACTTTTTCGGGGTGTCAGAAAAAAGTGTTCGGAAATGTTCGGTTTGGGGCCGCCCGCGGCACGGAAACCTTCCGCCGAAACCTCAACGTCTAATCTGTGAGCGCCGTTTTCGACGCGCGCGGAAGCCTTGAAAACCGGGCATTTCGCGCGATTATTGCTCATTACAGACAAAAACCGGAAACCTCCTTTTACCTGGAATCAAGAACTTGTGCGCCGGGATAAACCG
>PLGA01000466.1 GCA_003139735.1 Bryobacterales bacterium
GCCCTCGTGATTGGGAAGAAGACTAGTCTGTTCCAAATTATGTGGCCAAAGTAGGCGCAGTGCGGCGCGTACTGGTCGGGATCGCCTAACTGATTGACGGAATTGCACCTTAGACGTGATCCAAGGCGGCCCGAAATAGACAGCGGGCGGCGCAAATTAAATGTCCAAAATGCTCCGGTTTTGGCGTGGGTCGAACCAGAAATCAATAACTTACGGGGAAATCCAAGCGACAGTTAGACGGCCCCGAGCCAAGCGTGCGAAAAAAAGTGGAGGACGGGCGAGCCTGGGTGAGTTTAATAAAAACGGATAACCGACCCAGGGTTGCCGCCACGCTTTACAGACGGGCGGAAGCGTTGAACTCGCCTGGTGGGCGGCGCCCGGACTCGATTCGACCGCTTTAGCGCTTGCTCTTGCGCGCTTTTTCCGCCTTCAGGCGCACACGATCCTCTGCGATGAGCAGGGCGTGCTGGATCATGTTGACGGCATCCGGCTGCCCGCTATCGAGAATCTGATCCAGCACGGCGTGCCAGACCGACCGCTCTAATTGCTCCGCAGGTTCAAGAGCGGAGGAACGGTCGCGTAGAAATGCGGTGAGTTTCTGCCCAGCCACGCTGCCGGCGAGCGGGCCGGCAGACCCAGGAATTTCGCGCCAGGTACCGTCTGTGAGATCGACTCGGCGAGGCCCGATGTCGAGCGCAAGTTCGAGCGCAAGCGGTTCTTTTTCTTCCCCTTCCGCCAAGTCGATCAGTTGTATTAGCGCGATACCGCGAGGCTTGAACTCATCGTGCTCCCAACGCCGCACCGTGTTTTCCCGACAGCCAAACATAGTGGCAAATTCCAACTGCGTTTTCCCCAGACGCGCCCTTATGTGCTTCACGGCCATGCCGATAGAAAACATTGTTCTTTACGAAGAGCCTTGTTGACCAACCTCACGCAAACGTGCTATCGTGATGGTAGGAGGTAAACAGGTGACGAAAGTACTGGTATACCATACCCCCCTTGCCGCGGCGATTCGCTTGATGCGGGCGCGATTAGAGATCAGCCAGCTCGGGCTCTCCCGGATCCTCTCGGTCGCCCCGCAGACCGTACTTCGGTGGGAGCATGGCGATTTTGTGCCAAACCGGTGGCAACTCATCAACCTTTACCGTCATGCGCGGACCGAAGAGGAGATTGGCCCCATTCTCAAAGAATTGGAAGCAAAGGGCATCTCCCTAAGCGTGGCTGGGGTTGCGGCGCTGGGAGTTGGGCTGGCGGCGGGCCGCGCTGCGGATGGGACGGAATCGGCCGGCGAAACGGGGGTGATCGGGTAATGGCTGAGCAAGACTCCAGTTCAGGCAGAGGGATCGCAAGTCGCCGATTCTCGGCCATCGCGCCATTTGCTACCCCTGCTGAGTTCCCCCTGGTTTCGGCTCAATTCAAAGGCCGTCGCGTCCTGCTGGCTCGCACGCTCGCCCAGCAGGCCGGCCGAAGTCAGAGCACAATCTACAAGTGGCGGAGGCTGTGGCGGGACGGCGGCCTGGCGGCGCTGGAACCGCGCAAGAGAAGCGACAGGAACCAGCCGCGGCGCCTGAATCCGGCAGGTGCAGAGTTCTTGCTACGCATCATGCTGAGCTGTCCCCAGACCGGCTGCCTGCGCCCCACTGCCGCGAGCGTTTACCGGGCCTATGTGATGGAGGCGGCCTGGCGGTCCGCGAACGTGGGAGAACGATTGGGAGAGTTCGCGATCCGAAAGTATGGGCCATGGGCGGATAGCGCGGGCAGGCTCAGCCCGGACGCGGTGCTGCCGAACATCACATATGAAACCGGCCGGTACTGGCTTCGCAAACTACCGGAATTAGCGAGGTTTCTTAGCAACCCGCAGCGCCGTGCGCCACAAGGCGCGCAAGGGAAGGATATTTAGCTATGCCATTACAGGCGGTGAAGCCATCGAAAGCCAATGAAGACAGTGCTCCGGGACGCAATACAGGCGACGTGCTCAGTTCCGAACGAACCCCGGCGGCTTTCATGGACTTCTCACGGGACTTTGGTTGCGAACTGCAAGACTTTCGACAGCCGCGGCGCGACTCTTCGCTTCCATGGCGGGAGAAAAAGAGACAGTGCAGCGACCAAACGTAATTACGAAGGAAGAGGCCGGCGATCTAATGAACCGCTCCCAGCGCCGGGTGGAGCCGAATGCCAGTCTCTTCAGCGCAAGTCCGCTGGGCGGTGCGGGCAATGGGCGTCCGGCCGTAGGCGTCGAAGTGGAGTCTCTCCCATCCAAGGTGCAGGGAAGGCGCGCTGAGCGCGTGGGCCATATGGCGGAGATGGCCGCTTCAAACTCCCCTGGCCAGCTCGCGCTTGAGCTTACATTTCCGATTGGAATGAACCTCTCTTCGGCGGACCAAGAGGAGGCCGAGCGGAGGTTCCGAGTCATAGAACCTCTCATCGCACCTGAGAAGTACCCCGGATATTGGGCGCAGCACAGCCAGAGCAAGACCCGCCTTGAAGCGTTTATCGCTGAGCAATCCAAGACGACACCCCGCACGATTCGGCGATGGTTACAGCGCTGGAACGATGGCGGTCTCCCCGCGCTGGTGCCGAAGGATCGCGCGGATAAGGGGCAACCAAGGAAACCTAACGCGGCGACCCTGGATTTCCTGCTGGCCGCCGCATCGCCGCTCAATGGCTCGTATGGTGAATTGTCCGCGCGAGAGATCTTCCGTGCATACCAGGAAGAGCGCGCCTGGCGGGCCTCGCACGCCGGCACACCCCTCGGGGATTTTGAGACCCTCAAATACAAGCGCTACTTAGACGACAAGGGTAGGCTCTCGACATCCGCGCAGTTGCCAGAGCTGTCATACTCCACCATGGTGCGGTGCTTCTATAAGATCCCCGAGCCAGTCC
Organism: Bryobacterales bacterium; assembly: GCA_003139735.1. GTDB lineage: Bacteria > Acidobacteriota > Terriglobia > Bryobacterales > Bryobacteraceae > BOG-224. The sequence continues at coordinate 2,884 of PLGA01000466.1, forward strand.
GCGTGATGTCCAGGAGCGGCCAAGAGGCCTTCAGTAACACCCAAGAGATAATCAGTTTCCGCAACTTAGCGGCGTTACAGCCACTCGACTATGTGGTCATGGATCACAGATTACTTGACTTATTCTGTATGATCGAGACGCGGGATGGTTGGAAACTAATACGCCCCTGGCTCACTGCGGCAATTGACATGCGGTGTCGGCGCTGGCTGGCGTGGACCTTGGTCGAAACCCCTTCCAGTGATTCCATCGCGTATGTACTCAAAAGGAGCTTCGTCCTCCATGGGCTGCCGAAGTCGGTGTACTGGGATAATGGGAAGGACTTCAGGTGTCACTGGCTCGAAGGAAGACAAGCGAAGGTCCGCGAGTCCGGGGCCATAACTGAGTTGAATAACGGATGGCGGGGAGTACTCGAAACGCTAGGTGTTCGCGTCCATCACGCGATTGTTCGCCGCGCGAGATCCAAAATCATCGAACCTTGCTTTAGAGGCACGGCCCTTTTCGACAAATCTCTCCCATGGTGGTGTGGAAACCGTCCGACCGCGCGGCCGGAGCGCTTCCAGGCTCTATTGGATCAACACGAGAAGTGGGTCCGCGGCGAAGTGGAGAGTCCCGCGTTTCCGACCATCCAGCAGCTTGCGGCCGATTACGACGATCAGATGGAAGCGCTCAACGAAAGAGAGCGCGAGCACGCCCCAGGCATGCAGAGAATCACCGCCACGGGCCGGGGTTGGATGGGGCCGAACGAATGCTGGGAAAAGTACATAAGCCAAGTGGATCGGCGCGACGTACCAGCGGAGGTCCTCCAGTTTGCCTTCAATAAACGGCGCAGCCTCACTGTAAAGCACGGTGAGATCCGGACCGCTTTTCATGGGCAGGACTTCCACTATCGACTGAATGACTCATCCGTGCGCCTGATGGCTCTCAATGGAAGGGAGGTCCAACTGGCCTACGACCCTATGGATCTCGAAGTTGCCGCGGTCTACCACATGGACCGCTTCATGGGCCTGGTGACTTGCGTTGAACTGCGGCGCATGGGGGAAGCTGCCTTCCAGCAGGATGAGCGAGACAGGCGGGCATCGCGGCGCGAGGTGAAAAAGTTCATCGCCGGCGTTCACCAGGCTGTGTATATCCCAGACCATCGCGAGCGCGCCAATCGGCGGCGGGAGGTGCGTCCGGCGCGCACCGAACCGAAGCGGCCGGAGATCGCGGCCGAACTGCCGAAGGCCGTAACGGATGCGGCGGCGAGCGCAGCCGAAGAGCGCAAGTTTTCCTTCGCGGCGGCGCCGACCGATGGAGCGGAAGTGATCCGCATGGCCAATGCAGACGCGTATCGCGACGATACTGACTCTGCCTTTCGGTTCTTTCAGGAGGATCGCTGAGGTTATGGTGCGACAAGAGTCCGATAATGTGACGGATCGACTGCGCGCGGATGTCAGAAGCTTTCTGGCATCGCGGCCGGACTTGGGCAATCCCGACTTGGCAGCCCACAGCACCCTGGCGGATCACACGGTGCGATCCTTCGTCAATGGCAACATCCCTGGGGGACACTCCGTTGTTAGCGAGCTGCGCCGCGTGCTGGATCTGGCGCAGGCCGGCGACATTCTCCAGCCAGGCGCGCGCAACGGCGCCGCCGTGGTGGTGAATGACACGACGCCCGAACGCGTGCGGCGCGTGCGCAAGGCTGGAAACTTCTATCAGACCCAGACGGTGCGCAGGGTAGCCGAAGTCATGGACTTCTGTTCCGAGCAGTGCGCCATCGGCGTCATCACTGCCGATTTCGGCGTGGGTAAGAGCGAGGCGGTCGCGGCCTGGCGCAAAGCCAACGCCGGCAAGACAGATAGCCTGGTGCTTGAGTTCGATCAATTCAGCAGCCGGAACATTATCGACTTCATCTGTTTGCTGGGCGCCTTCTTCGGGGTGGATCGGGCCGGGGGATCGGCGAACGGCGGCAAGCTCTTCAGGGATTTGTGCGAACGGTTGCGCAAGTCGCCTTGTCTGTTAATTTTTGACCAAGCCGAGCGCGTGAGCCTCCGAATTCTGGACCTGATCCGCCAAATCTGGGACCACACGCGCGATGCGGGCGTGGGCGTGGTGCTGCTTAGCGCACCCGTCCTACTCACCAGGATGACCGAGAGCCGGATAGCCGACCTGGGGGCACTCACGTCAAGGGTGGGCATCTGGGCGCCACTGGCGGGCGTCCAGCGCGGCGAGATGGCCGCCATAGTGAAACAGGAAGGCTTCACCGATATCGAAGAGTCCGCCTTTGACCTCTGGTGGAAAGCCACCGGCGGATCCATGCGGCGGCTCATGCGGGCGTTGGACCTGTTGAAGGCCAAGCACGCCGGCAAGCGGATCACTGAGAAGACCATCGCCGGAGTCGCCGGCCACCTGTGGGGCATGGTTCTCAGTGAGGGGGCAGCGTAATGTCCACCCCGTTGACGCGGCAATATGACGCCCTGAAACAGCAGGTACCGGACGCCCTGCTGTTCTTCCGCCTGGGCGACTTCTACACGCTCTTCTTTGAAGACGCCACCCTCGCCCGCCGTGAGCTGGCGATCACCCTCAACAAGGAGCATGGCAGGGCGGGCATTCCCATGCTCAGCATCCCCTATAAGTCCGCGGACGCGGCGATCGCGCGCCTCCTGCAGAAAGGCCACCGCGTGGCTGTGTGCGATCAGGCGAAGGATCACGCGCCTGAAGCCATGAGGGAGCGGCCGCGGTCAGTCCAGAAGCTGCACCTATTAACGAAGGGGGAAGGCTGATGGCACGAAACCGTCAGAACCGGCTCCTCGACCTTGGCACTCACTATGCTGGTCTGGCGCGGCGCCCAGCGTCGCCCAAACCAGAGCCGCCGATGTCTGAGGAGCACCTGAAGCGTGTCAGGGTGGCTATGGAGGCACGGGAAAGGGCGCAGAGGCGGCTTGGTGTCCTTGTAGACATAGATCCCGAGCCTGTTTGCAAAAGGATTAGGCCGGCATGACGCGGACCGCATCGTTACAAGGCATCGCGGTGAAGGTGCGGGCAGGGCTGAAGAGGGTCTTTCACTCGCCCCTCTTTCAGCACTGCCCGCGGGGGGGCAGGCTGGCGGGGGTTTCCTCCTTGCCTCCCGCTCAGCACTGCCCCGGGGAGGATAAATTGGACAATAACGAAGTAACACACTCAGTGGAAGTTTCAGAGTTGCTTGAGGAACTGCGCGGTGCGCGGGAAGCCGACGCTGTCACTGCGGCGGACCTGGGGCAGGCTGAATCGGTCCTGTCCGGTCTGACGGCCCAGAGAGGCCGCCTGGAGGGCCAGTTACGGGCCGGGGAAGAGGCGCTCGCGCTGTCGGGCGCTATGCCGGCCGGGCCGTTTCCCGAAGAGCAAGATATTCTGGACACCAATCGCCGGATTCGCGTCGCCAAGGCCCGAGTGCAGCTCATCGGTGGAAAACTGGCCGAGAGCCGCGCGAACATAGAACGGCTGGAAAAACGTCTACGCAGCGCGTGGGGTGAATTCATCACGAGTCGCTTGGCGGAAGTCCGCGCGCGATACCGGACCACGGCGCTGGCGTTGCGGCACATCTATGCCGAGCAGATGCCGTGGCTCCACTGCGCCCAACTCGCCCGCGTGAAAGTCCCAGCCGCGGACGTGGCGCTGATCGCCGATCCCGAGGCCACGGGCGGCAAAAATGGACTGCTCGACAGCCGGGAATACGCGCAGTCGGACGCTGCCTGGCTGAAGCTCACCGGTTCACTGCACTCCCGACTGACTGCCCTTCACGCTCAAGTCACCGCGGCAATCGGGGAAACGAAGGCCCAGAGAGAAGCGAGACCCGCCCCGGCGCCAACGCGGACCTTTGGGCCTGGCTCTCTTGAAACCTTGGCGATCGTTATGGAGGGTAGAGGCGCGGCGACTGGGGCGAGCCCAGCGGAGGCCGGCTCGCCATTGCCGGACCTGGCGGAGCGCGGTCTCTCCGGGGGCAATTTGCAGGACGGCGGCGCCTGGGCCGGCAGTCCGGCGCAGGCCGGAAGAGAGAGGTAAAGGGNNCTACCTATGGGACTGGCGGAACGGGAACTTTTGGCCATAGACGAACTCATCGCGCGAAAGCAGGCGGCGAATCCGAAAATCGACTATGCTGCCGGATGGCGGATGCTTCTGAGCGAGCGCGGCGATCTGATGCAGAGCTACAGTCAAGCCGCGACAGCGAGGGACCTGGAAGCCATCGACCGGGAAATAATAAGACGGCGGACGGCGAATCCGGAGCTTGACTACATGCGCTGCTGGATGCTTCTGGCTGGCGAGCGCTCCCCCTTGATTATCGCGTATAACGACGCGGCGGGCATGCGGCCACCGCAGAGCCGCTTGAGTGGCGGGNNGTTGGCATCCGTGTTGGTTCCGCTTGAGTTACAGATTCGTCTTCTGAGACACGAGAATCCCAACTTGACGTGGGGCGACGCGTGGAAGCGGGTGGAGCAGACACACCCAGAGTTGGTCGAAAACTACAACAAGGCAGCGGGCCACAAGCCAGGGGAGACCGCGGCAGAGACGCTCGCGCGCGTCGAGGCGCTCATTGATGAGCAGGTCCGAAACGCGCGGCAGAGAAATCCGAGTCTGCTTTATCACGAAGCCTTAAAACAGGTGGAGGAGGAAAGGCCTGACTTGTTTTGGGCGCGCAAAGATGCGTCCGGACGCGCGGGGCAGTCTGCTACCACGCCGTCACAGCGCACGGCGCCCGTGGAAGAAGGCGGCCCTGGCACGCGCGGAGCGGTAGCCATGCGCGCGAACCCGCTGGCGCGGGAACTCGGCGCCATCGACGACCAGATAGTGAGAATGCGAGAGGCGAACCCTAAATTGGGATATGCGGACGCCTGGGTGCGCATTTCGCGGGAAATGCCCCATCTCATCCAGGCCTATAATTCCGCGGCGGCGCGCGTGTTTGTGGGCAGGCAGTAACCGGGGGGCGCGCGGCGAAAGTGGGAAGAGCAAGCCAGGGGCAGACGCAAGTGGCATTGAACGTTGGTTTCCAGGGGGGCCTGGGAGACGACTTTTGTTCGATTCTGGGAGCGACAGCAAATCCGACCGCTCGGTGACACCGGGGCGCGCGCCGGGGAGGGTGCGCGCCCGTAAATACCAGTTAACTCCCGATCTGCTGGGCGAGCTGTGCCTGGCCTACGAAGCCATCCAACTTATACGGCAGACGCGCGATGGGTACGCGCCTGCGCATCTGCAAAAGCTGTTTGGGGCGAGCGCGGCGCAAGTGCGTCACTGGATTGAGAAGGGACTGCTAGGTAAATCGCGAAGCTTCAGTCCTGAAGCGCGCGTCTCCAAAACTGACCTGCTTCGTTTCATTTCCGTTTGCTATAGGGAGTACGACCTGGCGCGTGTTCACCAGGAATGGTTTAAGGCTCTGGTCTTTGGTTACAGGGGTAAGGAGATCTGAAATGGCATTTGATTCCACCGCGGGCTTACTTTTTTCGATAGGCGCTAACTCGGATGACGCGGAAGCGAACGTGGAGCGCTTCCGGCAGTTACTCGGCACCGATTTGAACGCCATGTCCGCACAGTTCTCTGATTGGTCGGAGGGCGTCTTCGGCTCGCTCGAAACGGTGAAAGGCGGCCTGATCGGGATCACCGCGGCGGCGGCGGCCGCGACCGTGGCGGCGGCGGCGTTCGCCATCGACGCTGGCAAGAAGTTCGCAGACCTGGCCATCGAAGTGGATAACGCTTCGAAGAAAACGGGTATCTCCATCGAACGGATGTCCGCGCTGAAGTTCTCGGCCGATGAGTTGGGGATTCCGTTCGAGCGGCTGGTGCAGGGGATCACGCGCTTCGAGTCGTCGATCTACAAAGCCAACGAAGGTGCGGCGGCGCAGGACAAAGTGTTCGCGCGCCTGGGCATCACCCAAAAAGACCTGGCGGCGGGCGAGCACGATATGATGCCCCTGCTCGAAAAAGTGGCGGACCGTTTCCACGCCATGAAGGACGGCACGGAGAAAGCGGCAGTGGCGCGGGAACTGTTCGCACGGGGCGGCGCGGAGCTGATCCGGTTTCTGAATTTGGGATCGGCCGGCATGAAAGAGATGGCCAAGGAGGCCGCCGATCTCGGGGTTGTCATCGGCCAGAAAAGCGTGGACGCCGCGCGGGATTACGAGGCGGCGCTGAAGCGCGTGCACGCCGAGATGGAGGCCATAGACATAGAAGTCGGCGAAAAGTCGATCCCGTTTTTGGAGAAATGGGGCGCGCTGAAGGGCGCCTTCCTGGAAACGCTCACTGGCGGCGGGTTGGCCGATGCGTCGGCTTTCTTCACCACTTTTGCCGTGAACTACGAGCTGCTGTTGGCCAAAATCGACAAGGGCGTCGCCGACCGGAAGGCTCACCCGGATGGCGGTCCGCTGGCGAACCTGCTGCCGGCGCCGGCGAAAGTGAAAGAAGCCGCGCAGGATTTCGAGACGCTCACCATGGCGCTGGACGGCGTCAAAGAAAAGCTGGCGGCGCTGGGCTCTCCGGAGGACAAACTGGCGGCCGAGCTGGTGCAGATGCAGGATCGCGCGGCCAAGGCGGCGGCCGAACTCATCAAGCTGCACAATGCCGGCAAGCTCACCGAGGAAGCCTGGGTGCGCGAGTCGCAAGCGCTGCTGGGGCTGCGCAAAGCCATCGGCGAGTACGGCGACGCCATGGCCAAGCAGCTCGGCGACAAAGAGCTGCAGCCGCTCTACGATCACGCCGACGCCATCGCCGCGGCGGGCAAGTCGATCCAGGAAAAGCTGGACGCGCAGACGGATGAGACCTACGTGCGGCAAGTGGCGCGGTGGAACGAAGAGATCGAAGCGCTGCGGGCCAAGCTCGGAAAAGAGAACACCCTGACGGCGGCCAATCAGGCGGCCCTGGAGACGCTCAGGAAAGCGGGCCTGGCGCGCATCGACGCGGAGCAAGAGCAGGCCTACACGCACGCGCTGGCGGAGGCGGAAGCGCACCTCCAGAAGATGCTCGAAGGCGACATGACCGCCACGCAAAAGCTGACGGCGCAATATCAGCTCGACGTCAACAAGTTCAGCGAGGCGGAGGCCGAGAAGACGGCGCGCCTGGCTACGTCGGAAGCGCAGCGCGACGCGATCTTGAAACAGTACGGCGCCAACCGGCTGGCGATTCTCAACGAATACAAAAACAAGTTGCAGGAGCTGGAGAATTCGCAGGGTTGGCAGGGCGTGTTCGGGGATAAGTTCGCCGCGATGATCAGGGGCGACGAGCAACTGTCGAAGCAATGGGCGCAGTCGCAAGACCAGTCCACCATGATGGTCCAGGTGGCCATGGAGTCCATGGGCGAGCAGGCGCAGAAAGCGTTCGGACAGATGGCCGAGGGCATGGGCGGGGCGATCGCGCAGGCCATCGTGTACGACAAATCCATCGGCCAGGCGATGCGCTCGGCCATGGCGGCCACGCTGGAATCGATCGCGGCGCAGTCCATGACCGAAGCGATCTATTCGCTGGCGTGGGGCTTCATCGACCTGGCGCAGCAGGATTATGCGGGCGCGGACGCGGCCTTCACGGCGGCGGCGCTGTTCGGGTCGGTGGCGGCGGCGGCGGCGGTAGCAGGACGGGCCGTACCGAACGCGTCGAGCGGCTCTGGCGGCGCGGGCGCGGGCGGCGGGTCGAACGGGTCCGGGTCGGGTTCGGGCGGCTCTGGCCGCTCCGGAGGGCCAATGCAGGGCACGGCGGAGAACATGGGCGGGTCGCACCTGACGGTCGTCGTGCAGGGGCACTTGGTTGGGTGGACGAACATCGGAGAACTAACCGGGGCCCTCAATGACGCCGTGTTGAATGGAGGGCATACGCTCACCGCGACTAATACCACCACTGGGGTCCAGGTTGTGAAATGACGGGACCGCAGGGATCTGAAGTGGGGCAGATTGTGGTGGTCCTTATCGCTCGCGCTTCGTCCGAAGATATGGCGGTCCAGTGTCTGGTGGCCGACACGCCGGCGGCTGCGCAGCGCCTCCATGACAACCTGCAAGCGTTCAGGGAGAGGTACAAGATGGAGCGCGTCGCGGTGCGGCCGTTCCGGGGCACTCAGGGACTTCAGGAGGGGCAAGTTTAGCAAGTAAACTGTCAAAACTCCTTTTGTCGCCGCATACCCCGCTTGGAGTGTCTTCTCAGTGCGCCGCATCGATCTCCGCCCGGCGCGTGACAAATAGCGTGCAATCTTGGGACACTTATTGTGCGGCGCTTTAAGTGCGCTCCCTGCGATGAATGTGGACCTACGCCGTCTTCACCTGAGGGATGCGCGCGTTTACCGCCGGAAGCGGTGGGAAATCGGTGTACGGGGCCGACTGATACCAGTAGGCGGTGGAAAAGAAGTTGTCGCCGCGGTTGTTGGCGTGGCCGTGCTCCATGGTGTGCTTGAGGTAGCGCTCGAAGGTCACCGGATTGTCGCCGTGCCAGCGGTAGCAGCAGTACCGGCCCCCGGTGCGCTCCGGCGCCACGATCAACGGCGCTCCGTACATGGAGTGCGCAAACGGCTCGGCGCCGTCGCGCCCGCCGAAATCCCAGCTTCCCAGGAAGTAGTCCTCCGACCCGGTCCCGTTGATGACGGGCTTGGTCTCGTCGTCGATGAAGATCATCTCGTCGCCCTCGCCCCACCAGCCGGGAGCGTTCTGCAATACGCCTAGGGTGACGCCCATCAAGTGCCCGCGCCCTCGCGTCTCCACGTAGACATAGTTCAGCCGCCCGTCGGGATTCAGGTTCGCGGCGTCGCCCGTGACGGGCGTGCAGGGGGCGGACTGGCGGTACTGGGCGTGGAAATACATGGCGTCATCCGGCAGTCCGGCGACGCTGGTGTAATCGATATTCGAATAGAACGAGCCCACCGGACGGCCTCCTTCGTTGGATACCGCGATGCGCGCGGAGCGCCGGTAGGGCATGGCGAAGTAACAGTTGAGCGACTTGCCGGGCGAGCACGCCAGGTATTCGGATTGATAGATGCAATACGAGTTCAGGTTCAAGCCGAAGAAATCTCCGATGGGCGCCTCGACGCTGGGCTTGGCATTCCCGTCCCAATAGGCGCGCAACACCAGCTCCTTCAGATGATCGCCGCTCTGCGCGGAGATGGTAAACCAGATGTGCGTGACCACGCCGGGGCCCTCGGCCTGGAATACGTCGAGCGTCCCGCCGGCGGGGATGTTCCAGAAATCGCGGTTGCCGCCGGTTCGATCGAAGCTCGATTGCTTCAGCGATTTGCAGTTCTGCGCGCGCGCGTATGGGGGAAGGACAGGCGGGCCGGAAAGGACGCCGGTTTGAGCGGGAGCATTGGCGGGCGACGCGGCGGCCAGCCCGGCGGCGGCAATCATGCCATTGAGAAACCCTCGACGATCGTTAGTCATGGTTAGACACAATTGTCCTACAATGCGCCGCCGCCGGCATGCCAGAATAGGGAATCGTGCTTACCCGTCTCTATTGGGCCATGGGCGCTTACGCCGTGCTGGCGGCGCTGGTGTTCTTCACGCTCGATGGCGTGTTTCGCTACGGCGTGTGGATCCTGCTGGGCGGGCTGGCCGTCAAGACCTTCATTGCCTACAAGGCCGGCTGGTAGCGTCGTTCCAATCTGAAACAAGCGCGCGTTCCAATCTGAAACACGTTCCATTTCGGAACGCCGCGCAAGGCGATCACTCATTGAAAATAAGGTATTTATATCGGAAAACCTAATGGTCGCAGGCCTGCATTCCTTAGAGCCGAGGAACAGAAAATGCAGACCCGGACCAACGCCGAACCGCAGACGGACGCGAATTTGCAGGAGCTTCGCGATCGGACCGTGATTGAGAACCTTCCGCTGGTTAAAGCCATCGCCATCCGCGTGCATGAAACCCTGCCGGTGCATGTGGATCTGGACGACCTGATCCACGCCGGGGTGCTGGGTCTGTTCGGCGCAGTGGAGAAATACGACGCTTCCAAGAGCGTATCCTTCCAGGCCTACGCCAAGCACCGCATCAAAGGGGCCATGCTCGACAGCCTGCGCCAACTCGACTGGGCATCGCGCGACCTGCGCAAGCGGCAGAAGCAGGCCGACGAAGTGACGCGGGACCTTTCGACCAAGCTGGGGCGCACTCCCGCCGAGAACGAAGTAGCGCGGGAAATGGGGATCAGCGTGGACCGCTGGCGGCGGATTTCGATGGAGTTAAGCAACGTCGGACTGGTGCAACCGGGCAGTTCGCGCGACTCCGACCAGGAGCGGGACTACATCGCGGAGTTCCCCGCCACGCCGGAGTTCCGGCCGGACCGAATGTGCGAGCGGCGGCAGTTGCGAAGCACGCTGGACCGCGCGATCGCGGTTCTGCCGGAACGCTATCAGAAGGTCGTTTTCCTTTACTACACCAACGACTTGACCATGAAAGAGATCGGCGACGTGCTGGGCGTCAACGAAAGCCGCATCTCGCAGATCCACAAGACGGCGCTGCGGAGAATGGCGGCCGCGCTGGAATCGGAGGGGATCCACTCGGCTAGCGCGTTCTGAGGGGATCAGGGCTGCCGATGATAACATGATGGTGAAGATGATATCATGCTTACAGACATGATGATCCGTACGCAGGTCCAATTGACGGACGCGCAGATGCAGGCTCTTCGGCGTCTCTCGGCGGAGACTGGTAAATCCGCCGCGGAGTTGATTCGAAACGGCATCGACCAGTACCTTGCTGGAAGGCGCGGCCCGACGGCGGAGGACCGTATCGAGCGGGCCATCAAGGTCGCGGGCGCCTTCGCATCCGGAGGCGGCGATGGCAGCTCCGAGCACGACCGCTATCTGGCGGAAGCGTTTGAGCGATGAACGTCTTTGTCGATACATCCGCGTTCTACGCCGTCTTAGACCGCGATGACTTGAACCATTCCGCCGCCAGGGCGGCGTGGGCCGCCCTGCTTCGAGAGAAGGCGACCCTGTTCACGACCAGCTACGTGCTTGTGGAGACGATGGCCTTACTCCAACGCCGGATCGGCATCGCCGCTATGCGCGCCTTCTACGAAGACATCTTACCGTTGCTACAGGTAGATTGGATTGCGGAAGAAGGGCACAGGGCGGGAGTGGAAGCCGTGCTGGCTGCCGGCAAGAAGGCGCTCAGCATGGTAGACTGTGTGAGTTTTCAAGCGATGCGCCAAATGGGATTGCACCACGCGTTCTGCTTCGACAAACATTTCAGCGAACAGGGCTTTGCCACGAAGCTTTCGTCATTTGGCTCGTCTGCCGATTGATATCCCCAGCTCCTTCAATTGCCGCTCCGGCACCGGCGCGGGGGCGTCGCACATCAGGTCCGTGCCGCGCGCGGTTTTGGGAAATGGAATCACGTCGCGGATGGAGGTCTCGCCGGCCAGGATCATCACCAGGCGGTCCAGACCGAGCGCGATTCCACCGTGCGGCGGGGCCCCGTATTCGAGAGCGTCCAGCAGGAAAAAGAAGCGGCGGCGCGCCTCTTCGTCGCTCATGCCGAGAGCCGCGAACACCTTGGCCTGCACGTCGCGGCGGTGAATACGGATGGAGCCGGAGCCGAGCTCCACGCCGTTCAACACCATGTCGTAGGACTTGGCGCGGCAGCGGGCCGGATCGGCGGTGAGCTTCTCCAGATCGTCGTCGTGAACCGAGGTGAACGGATGGTGGGCGGCATTCCAGCGGTTCTCTTCCTCGTCCCACTCGAACATCGGGAAGTCCAGCACCCAAAGGAACCGGAACAGTTTGGGGTCGAGCAGTTTGTGACGGTCGTTGAACTTCTGCGCCANNGCCAGCGCCAGCAAATCGTTTTCTCCGGCGCCGCAGCGTTCCCGCACTTGCGCCATCTGGGCCGGGTAATCGCGCTCCAGGCGGCGTATGTCGTCGTAGACGCGCAGGCCCCGCTCGCCTCCGAACGCCTTGAACTCATCACGCTCGCGGCGGCTGGGTTGGCCCGTTCCGGGGATGTGGATGGCCACCAGCGGCAGGCCGTTGACGGCCAAGTCGGGCAGCAGGTCCTCGACGGGGTGCATGGGCGGGAGGCGCAGGTCGGGCTTGTCGCTGCCGTAGCCGCGCATGGCCTCGGCGTAAGTCAGGCGTGGAAACGGCGCCTCGACGCGATAGCCGGCCACTTCGCACAGGCGGACGATTAGCGGCTCGACCACTTCGAAAATCCGCTCCTGCTGGGGGAAGGACATTTCCAGGT
>PLGA01000522.1 GCA_003139735.1 Bryobacterales bacterium
CGACCTTGCCCAAGTCCGCCGCGGCCGGCTGAAGCTGAGGCGGCTCAAAGTCGCGTAGAGATCCCCGGAGCGCGGATCGCCGTTGCCTCTGTGTCTTGGTGACCGGTGCGAGCTCGGTGTTCCTGCAGCCGCCGCCATGTCGCCCAGAGACCAGACGTTTCCCGCGTATGGGCACACTCCTCTTCGTCGAGTTGCTCAAGCCACGTTGTCAAAGGCAGTGCCGCGGCCTTCTGCTCCCGCCCGCGCTCTCTTGCCGCGCGCGACGATTCAATGAGTTCTCGGTAGATGGACTGGCACTCGGAACATGAAAGTGGCTCCATAGCCCACATCATACCTGCTTTGGCGGCGCCGCTCCCCCTCACTGCGCGGGCAACTGGAACTGCACCCGCCGTTCGGAGTTCAGTTGCTGGCTGAACGCACGGTCCACGGCGTCGAGCGGCGCCTGCTTTTCCGCGTGCNNATGGTTATGACGGGGCCAGACGAAACCGTGCCGGCGTCGGCTGGCTTCACTTCCTGCCCGTACTGATCGTACTCATGCATCACGGGATGCGCCGTATAGGTGGACGTCTGCGGGTAAACTACCGTGGGCGCGGCGTTATAGTCCGCTGACCCATAGCCGGGCGTTACGTACGGATAGCCAGAGTATGGGTAGTATTCGTAAGGCTTGCTGTATCCCGGCCAATAGTCGTAACCCAGCCCATAGTAGGGCCAGTAGCCGCCCCAGCCGAAGCCGCCGTATAAACCGCCGTAGCCTAGCCTGCCGTAGCCGCCATAGCCGCCGATTCCGCCGCGCCCGATTCCGCCGCCGAAACCGCCGCCGCCATGCCCGCCGATTCCGCCGCCGCCACCGCCATGCCCGCCGCCGCGCTGCGCCATGGCTCCGCCGGCAAACAGGCAACATAAAGCCAATTGAGCAAGGATTCTCATAGCTGCCTTCTAACCGCAGATTATCACTTCTTCCGGCTCTTGGCGCACGGTTTGGTACTGGCGCACGGCAAATGCGCCGCCCGCTACAATCGGAAACGTGGCCGGCATCCATCTTCCCTATCCGTTTGGCGCGCAGCCGGAAACCCCTCGCTGACCCATGCAATCTTCCCCATTGCGCAACCGGCTGCTCCTGGTGGCTGCGGCCGCCCTGTTTTCCACCGGCGGCGCCGCCATCAAGGCTGCCAGCTTCACGGCGTGGCAGGTGGCCAGCTTCCGGTCCGCGGTGGCTGCCGCGGCGCTGCTGTTGGTTGTGCCGGAGTCCCGGCGCGCGTGGTCCTGGCGCATCGCGCCGGTGGGAGCGGCTTACGCAGCCACGCTGATTCTCTTTGTACTGTCCACGCGGCTGACCACCGCGGCCAACGCTATTTTTCTCCAGTCCACCGCGCCGCTCTATCTCCTATTGCTGGGACCGTGGCTGCTGCACGAGCCCATACGGCGCTCCGACATCGGCTACATGGCGGCTCTGGCGGCCGGCTTGTCGCTGTTCGCCTTGGGCGGCCAGCGGGCCCTGGCTACCGCTCCCAATCCGCATGCCGGGAACATGCTCGCCTTGGGCAGCGGGCTGGCATGGGCCCTGACGCTTGCCGGCCTGCGCTGGCTCTCGCGCCGGAAAGCGGGGAGCGCCGGGATGGCGGCGGTGACGGCCGGCAATCTTATGGCGTTCCTCGCCGCCCTGCCCCTGGCCCTGCCGGTAGCCTCGGCGCGCCCCTCCGGCGTGGCGCTGATCCTATACCTTGGCATTTTTCAGATCGGTCTGGCCTACTGGTGCGTGACCCGCGCCGTGCGCCATGTGACGGCCTTCGAAGCCACCACCACGTTGCTGCTGGAACCCGTCCTCAACCCGGTCTGGACGTGGCTGGTCCATGGCGAACGCCCCGGCGCATGGCCGCTCGCGGGCGGCGCCGTGATCCTTTCCGCCACGCTGATCAACGCGTGGAGACAGAAGCCGGCCCGGGCGGAACGCTGGCTGAAGGTAACCCGGTGAACTGTCGATAAGGAACTCGGCGGGTCGCCGTGTGTTATATTAAGAACGGATAGTTGACCGAGTGATCACCGCTCGATTCCATGAAGTTTAGCTTGTTGCTCGCTCTCGGGCTTGTCGCTTCTCCGGGAAGAATCATCAACTTCGATGCCGATGCGCTCGGCAAGATCCCGCCCGGCTGGAGCGCCCCCATTGCCAATGGCGGTTCCGCCTCCCGGTGGGAGGTGCTCCGCGACCGCACCGCGCCCACGCAGCCTTACGTCCTGGCCCAATTGTCGGAGGACCCCAGAGCCAACCGCTTCCCCCTGGCAATCCTCAACGCCGTGGAGTTGCGCGACGGCGACGTCAGCGTGCGCCTGAAACCGGTCGCCGGCCAGGATCGCTCGGGCGGCGTCGTCTTCCGCTACCGCGACGCCGGCAACTACTACCTCGCCTCGACCGACGACAGCCAGCAGGACGTGGCTCTCTTCAAGGTGGAGAACGGCCGGCGCTTTCCCATCGGTTCCGTGAAGCACGACGTTCCCGCCAATGCGTGGAGAATTCTGAAAATCTCGCTGGCTGGGCCCCGCATTCAAGTGTACCTGGACCACCGCCGCATTCTGACCGCCGCCGACAACAGTTTCACCGCCGCCGGCAAGGTTGGCCTATGCACCGCCGGGGATTCCGTCACCTATTTCGACGATTTCCGCGTCTACCCGAAGCAGTAGTTTACCCTCCACCTACCTCCTGAACGCTACACTACAATCTGTGCCGCCTCAATTTGACGTCGTGGGCGTCGGACTCAACGCCACCGACACCCTGATCGTGGTCTCCCACTTCCCCGCGTTTGCCGGGAAAGCCCGCTTTGAGGACGAAGTCCTCATGCCCGGAGGACAGGTGGCCAGCGCGTTGGCAGCCTGCGCGCGCCTCGGATTGCGCACCAAGTATATCGGCGCGGTGGGAGACGACCAGCGCGGGCGGGTCCAGATGGAGAGCCTCGCCGAGGCCGGAATCGACGCCACGGACGTGAAGCTTCGCCCGAACTGCGCCACGCAGTCGGCCTACATCGTCGTGGACGCCTCTACCGGGGAGCGCACCGTCTTCTGGCGCCGGGATGACGGCCTCCGCATCGATCCCCGGGAAATCGCCCCGGAGCACATCGCCTGCGGACGCCTGTTGCACATCGACGGCCACGATACGCCCGCCGTGGCGCACGCCGCCGCCATCGCGCGGCATCGCGGAATCCCGGTCACGGTGGATGTGGATACCATCTATCCGGGCTTCGACCGCGTCCTGCCCAACGTCGATTACCTGGTTGCCAGCGCCGAGTTCCCGGCGGCGTGGACCGGCTGGCGCGATCCCTTCCAGGCCCTCGAAACGCTCCGGAAGGAATACCGCATGAAGGTGGCCGCCATGACGCTCGGGGCCCACGGCGCGCTCGCGCTCGAAAACGGACGGTTCTGCTATTCACCCGCCTACGTGGTGAACGCCATCGATACCACGGGCGCGGGAGACGTGTTTCACGGAGCGTTTTGCTATGCTGTTCTCGAAGGCATGCCGTTGCCCCGCGCCCTCGATTTTTCCAACGCCATGGCCGCCCTCAATTGCATGTCCAAGGGCGCGCGCGGAGGCATCCGCGGCCTCGAGGAAATCCGCGCCCTGATGGCGCGCGGCGAAAGACGCGCCCATCCGGAGTTCGCTGCCCATGCGGCGGCTGGCAACTAAATGTTTCCCATTAAGGTCACTCAGCCGAGTTACTCCAGGCCGGTGGTCACGGTCGCTCTGATCGTCGTGAACATTCTGGTGTTCCTGCAGCAGATCTCGCTCGACCCTTACTCGCTGCACCAGTACATCGCGGACTACGGCCTGCGCCCCAACCCGCACTATTTCCATTTCGTCAATATCTTGACGGCCATGTTCGTGCATGCCGGCTGGCTTCACGTCGGCGGTAACATGCTGTTCCTCTGGGTCTTCGGGGGCAATGTGGAGGACATTCTGGGCCACGGCAAGTTCCTGCTCTTCTACCTGCTTTGCGGCGTGGCCGCGACGCTCGTGCAGATAGGCGCCGATCCGCTCTCCACCGTGCCCATGGTGGGCGCCAGCGGCGCCATTGCCGGCGTCATGGGCGCCTACCTGGTGAAGTTCCCACGGTCCCGCGTGGAAATGCTGTTCTTCTTCTTCTTCATTTTCCGCTTCGACATTCCGGCGTGGTTCATGTTGGCTTACTGGTTCGCCATCCAGCTCATGGGCGGTCTCGGGGCTACCAACGCGGCCCAGGGCGGCACCGCGTTTTTCGCGCACGTCGGCGGCTTTATCGCGGGCATTGTGCTGGTCAACGTCATGGGCGCGCGCGACCGCTTTGCGCGCCGCCGCGACTTATCCTGGTGAAATAACATGAGCCTCGACGTACTGGCAATCGCCGCGCATCCCGACGATATCGAGCAGACCTGCGGCGGCACGCTCATCCGCATGGCCGAGATGGGCTATCGCACCGGCGCGCTCGACCTCACTGCCGGCGACATGGGCACGCGCGGCTCGCCCGAAGAGCGCGTGGCCGAATCGGAAGAGGCCGGCCGCCAGATGCTGCTCGCCTGGCGCGGCAACCTGCATTTTCCGGATGCGCGCCTGGAAAACCACATCGCCGCGCGCATGACCCTGGCGCAGAAGATCCGCGAGCTCCAGCCGCGCGTGGTGATTCTTCCCTACTGGCAGGCGCGCCACCCCGATCATTACCGCGCCGGGGAAATGGGCTACGAGGCCTGCTTCCTGGCCGGACTCAAGAAGCTCGACGAGCATAGCGAGCCGCACCGCCCTTTCAAGATCCTCTACGCCAGCGTCTACGCCGACGTGAAGCCCTCCTTCATCGCCGATATCAGCTCGCAATTCGAGCGCCGCATGGCCGCCCTGCTCAGCTATAAGTCGCAGTATGGCGCCGCCGGCGCGGGGTCCGACCTGTTCCCCCAGGAGACCGAGATCCGCGAGCGCCTGGGCGCCATCGCGCGTTTCTATGGAAACCAGATCGGCGTGAAATACGGCGAGCCCTTCGTGGTCAAAGAGGCCATCCGCATCGACGATATCGTCTCCATGCCCGTCCGGTCGATTTGATCAGAACAACTCACTCAGAATGCGGCCCACTGAGCCGGTCGGCTGCTCCACGCCGAGCAGCGCCGCCAAAGTCGGGGCCACGTCGTTGATCGCGACGTTCCGGTCGTATACCCCGGCTTTGATTCCAGGTCCCAGGAAGATCAGCGGCACGTGGGTATCGTAATCATAGGGCGTGCCGTGCGTCGTGCCGGTCGCATCGAACATGTAATACGGTTCGGGCACGATGTACAGGCTTCCCGAGCGCGGCCCGTAGAAACCCATCGTCATCGCGCGGCCGATGGCATCCCGCTGAACGCCGCCGCCCCGCAATTCGTGCCAGGTGGCCACGCGCGCGATGTGCTCCACCGCGAGAACGGCCGCCGCGGCCACGCTCTCCACCACGGCCGGGTCCAGGTTGTGGGAGCGGATCGTCTCCAGATTCAGATACGGCATGGTCGCGGAACCGCCCGCCACCAGCCATTCTCCCGGCCCGAAGCGCTGCGTCAGGGCATCCGTGATGCTCTTCGAAACGCGGGCCTGGGCCAGGCGGCCGCCCGGCATGTGGCGCGCCTGGTTCACTTCCGGGACCGGCGCGACGCCATGATCGGCCGTGAACGCCACCAGCGTGTTGCCGGCGCCCACCGTCCGGTCGGCGTAGTCGAAGAGCTTCCCGAGCAGGCGGTCGGTGCGGATGGAAATGTCGCGCACCGCCGGATCGTCGGGCCCCACCAGGTGGCCCACGTAGTCGTTGGCGGAGAAGCTGACCGTCAGAATGTCGGTTCCCGCGTGGCGGCCGAGGCCCTCGTTGGCGATGGCCCGTTCGGCGAAATCCTCGATCATCTCGTTGGCCCACGGCGTAGCTTCGAGGCTGCCGCAATAGCGAAGGGCGGCGCCCGCGGCCATCGTGCACAGGGCCTTGGACGGGTCGTTCGGAGCGTCGAAGGGCAGCCATTGGGCGCCGGCATAACGCTGGTAGGCCTTCTCGTCGTTGATCTTCTTCACCCAGTCCGGCAGGTCGGCGCGGTAGTACGTGCTGGTGACCCAATGGTGGCTCTCGTCGTCGTACCAGTAGGCCCCGTCCGCCATGTGGCCCGAGGGGAGGATTGCGGCGCGGTCCTTAATGGATACGCCGATCACCTTGGACTCCGCGTCGCGGATCTTGACCTCGTCGCCAACCGTGCTCACCAGCAGGCGGCGCGGGGAAGATCCCGGCGCATTCGGAACACCTCCGACCACCTTGGTTTGCGGATCGGAGACGCTGGTGACCGTCCGGCCGGAGTCGCGGTCGTACCATTCGTTGCCGATGATGCCGCTGACGGAGGGCGTGGCGCCGCTCAGGAAAGTGGAATGGCCCACGGCGGTCAGGGTGGCGGCATGAATGTAATGAGCGTCCGTGAAAACCGCGCCATCCCGGAGCAGGTGCGCCAGGCCGGCGGTGTAATCGCTCCGAAATCGCAGCAGATAGTCGTAGCGGAACTGGTCGATGACAATCGCCAGAACCAGCCGGGGCTTCTTCGGCGGATCGGCCGGAGCAGCCGTCAGCAACGCGGCGGCCAGACAAGAGAGAAGAAAAGCTCGGACGGTTCGAATCACGGGGCGCCTCTGCTATTTGATGTTGGAATTTCAGAATGCCATAGCCCAGGTACAAACTTCCACCCATGGTAGCGCTTACATGCCCGAAAAGCTGTTCCCAGCGTGGATTCAATCGCTTACGCTTTGGCCATCGGTTTGCATTGTGCCGTATAGAGGAGCGGTAGAAACGACGATAAAAGCGATATGGACAACATTGTCGGATGCGTTGTGATCGTCGCCGTCACGTTTCCGCTCTCGTTCTTCGTGGCGAGAGTTTGTCTCAAGGGCGTGATCCGGCTTGGAGCGCCCCGCCAAACCGCCCGGTCCACCCGCCTGGCAGCCGTGCGCCGCGGCGCGTCCTGAAATTCCCGCCCGCGAGTTGTTACATTAGGTTCGAAGGCCTATGGACTACTTCCGCGGACGGCTGCACTCGCTTCGCTCCCATTCCCACTCCACGGCGGAGAATGAAAACGGCCCGGTCAACGCGCCGAAGCACGCGGACATTGCCAGCCTGGCGTACTCCTACTGGGAAGCGCGCGGACGCCAGGTCGGCTCCGCGCTGGAGGATTGGCTCCGCGCCGAACGGGAGATTGAGCGGCGGAAGTAGCGTTCCATGAGATGGCCTGCCCTTCGGATTGCCTTCGCCGCGCTGCTCTTCGGACCGGCCGCCCTGATGGCGCAGTTCACGCCGGGTCCACAACTCGCGACGTTCCACTCGGCCATCGATAATTCGGACCAGCCCTACGCCCTCTACCTTCCGAAACAGTTCGACCCCGCCAGGAAATACCCGCTCGTGGTCAGCCTCCACGCCGAGGAAACCAACCACAGCGTGAACCTGGTGCAGCTTTTCGGCGTGCTCGCCGTTCCCGCTGAAATCGGCTTAGCCGTGGGGCGTGGCTTTCCACGGTTTCGCGACGTGGATTTCATCGTGGCCTGCCCGTTTGCGCGCGGCACGATGGGCTACCAGGGCATCGCCGAGCGCGATGTCTATGACATGCTGGACGAGGTGGAACGGCGCTACCCGGTCGACCTGGACCGCGTTTATCTGACCGGCGTCTCGATGGGCGGCGGGGGAGCGCTCTGGCTGGCGCTGACGCGCCCCGACGTGTGGGCCGCCGTGGCGCCGGTGTGCGCGTTCACTATTCCGGGCAGCGAGGAACTGGCGCCCAACGCGCTCAACCTGCCCATACGGCTGTTCCACGGGGCGCTCGATCCGGCCGCGCCAGCCGCATCTTCGCGCGCCTGGCAAAGGCGGCTGCTCGATGCGGGAGCGCCGGCCGAGTACATCGAATATCCGGGCGTGCTTCACAACGCGTGGACCAACGCCTACCGCGACCCTGGCGTTTTCGATTGGTTCGCCCAGTACCGCCGCAACCCGGCGCCGGACCGCGTGCGCTTGGTGACGCGATCCTACCGCTACGGGTCGGCCTACTGGATTCGCATCGATGGGATGGCGCCGGGCGCCCTCGCTTCCATCGACGCCCGCCTGACGGGAAAGACCGAGGCGCGCGTTGAGACGAGCGGCGTCGATGGCTTCAGCATTCTCGGCAACGTGGTGGCTCTGCCGGGCGTGGTGACCGTCGACGGCGCGGCCATCCGACTGCGCCCCGGCGCCGCGCTATCGTTCGTCAAGGCCGATGGCCGTTGGCGGCAGGGGCTCGAAGAGCCCGCCGGCAAGCGCGCCGGCGCCGAGGGACCCATCGCGGCGGCCGTCTCCGGACCGCACATTTACGTGTACGGGACCGCCGATCGTCCGCCGCCGGAGGTCCTCGCCGCCCGCCGACGGGCCGCGGAGAAGGCCGCCAACTGGTCCGCGCCGCCCTACGCCCGCATCGCGCTTACGCTCGAGGTGAAGGCCGACGCAGATGTGACCGATGCCGATATCGAAAGCGCCAACCTGGTGCTCTTCGGCGCCCGCGAAACCAACTCCGTGATTGCGCGCGTTGCCGGAGAACTGCCGCTGGCGCTCAATTCCGGCGCCGCCGACTACGGCTTGCTATTCATCGCGCCGCTTGGCAAACGCTACGCGCTGGTCAGTTCGGGCCTGCCGTGGTGGACCGGCGCCGAGGAGGCCAACCGCGGCGGAGACCGCTTTGCGCCGCCCGCATTTCGCCTGCTGACTACCTTCGAGGACTTCGTTCTTTTCAAGGGATCCCTGGCCAATGTGGTGTCCGAGGGCTATTTCGACAGAAACTGGAAGGTTCCGCCGGATGCGTCCGCCAGGATGCTGGCCACCGGAACCGTAAGCGTCCGCAAATGACTCCTGAAGAATTCCGCCGTCACGGCTACCAGGCGATCGATTGGATCGCCGATTATCTCGCTCGTCCCGAGCGCTATCCCGTGCTTGCGCAGGTCAAGCCGGGCGAACTCACCGATGCTCTGCCCGCCGCCGGCCCCGAGCGCGGCGAGCCCATGGACGCGATCATGGCCGATTTCGAGCGCCTGATCGTGCCCGCGGTCACGCATTGGAATCATCCGGGCTTCATGGCCTACTTCGCCATTTCGGCTTCCGAGCCGGGCATCCTCGGCGAGTTGCTGGCCGCAGCCCTGAACCTGAACGGGATGCTCTGGAAAAGCTCGCCGGCGGTCACCGAGCTCGAGCAGGTCACGCTGCGCTGGCTCCGCCAGTGGACCGGGCTGCCGGAGGACTGGTTCGGATGCATCTACGACACCGCGTCGGTGGGCAGCATGCACGCCATTGCCGCCGCGCGCCAGGCGGCCGACCCCCAATGCCGCACCCGCGGCGCTTCGCAAGGCCTGGTGGTCTACACTTCGGAGCAGGCGCATTCCTCCATCGAGAAAGGCGCCATCGCAGTGGGCATCGGCCAGGATTTCGTGCGCAAGATCCCCGTGGATGCGGAGTTCCGCATGCGCCCGGATGCGCTGGCCGCCGCCATCGAGCGGGACCTGGCGGCGGGCCTCCGCCCCTGTTGCGTGTGCGCCACGGTGGGCACTACTTCCACCACCAGCGTGGACCCGGTGCCGGAAATCGCCGACCTCTGCCAGCGCCACGGCATCTGGCTGCATGTGGATGCCGCCTACGCCGGGTCGCTCATGGTGGCACCGGAATTCCGCTGGGCGTTCGCCGGATGTGATCGCGCCGATTCGCTGGTCACCAACCCGCACAAGTGGTTCATGACGCCGGTCGATTGCAGCGTCTTCTACACCCGCCGCCCGGACGTGCTGCGGGCCGCCTTTTCGCTGATTCCCGAGTACCTGACCACCGCCGCCGACCCGCGCGCCGTCAACCTGATGGACTACGGCGTGCCGCTCGGCCGGCGCTTCCGCGCGCTGAAGCTCTGGTTCGTGATGCGCTCCTTCGGCCGCGAGGGCATAGCGAACCTACTGCGCGGGCAAGTGCAACTGGCGCAGGATCTGGCGCGTGAAGTGGACGCCGACGCCCGCTTCGAGCGGACCGCGCCCACGCCGTTCTCGGTGGTCTGCCTGCGCTACAAAGGAACCGACGAGGAAAACCGCCGCATCCAGGACCACGTGAACTCGACCGGCGAGATCTTCATCTCCGGCACCGTCCTGAACGGCCGCTTCACCCTGCGCCTGGCGATAGGCAACCGCGCCACGAAGCGCGAACACGTGGCGCGTGCCTGGGCGCTGATCCGGGAAGGAGCGGAGAGGCTGTCGGAAGGGATCCCCTGGCAATCCGGAGGATTACTCCGTCTATAGGCAGAAAACCGGGGACAGACGGGACGTTTCTCCCGCAACCGTATGGCCGGCGGGGGGAAACCGGGGGAAACCGGGGGGAAACCGGGGACATCCATGATAAGGGT
>PLGA01000241.1 GCA_003139735.1 Bryobacterales bacterium
TGTACCGCGCGCTGTGGTCGTGGTCGATCTGCGCCGTCGTCACCGTGGTGGTGAGTTATTGCACCAAACCCAAGCCCGAAAACGAGTTGAAGGGGTTGGTCTATGGCTGCACAGAGATCCCCAGCGAAAAGGACCTGTCTTTGTTCCAAAGGCCGATTTTCTGGGCGGTGGTGGTGGCGGTGGGTCTGGTGGCGCTCAACATCTATTTCTGGTAACCACATGACAAGCAAAACTCCGATTTCCGTTTGGTTCTTTACCGGGGTCCTGGTGGCCTTCTATGGAATCGTGATCCTCGGTTACGGCCTTTACGCCTTGGGTTTGCCGCCGTCCGGCCGCGCGATGAGCGGACTGCACCCCGACATCTGGTGGGGCGGCGTTATGCTGGTTGTCGGCGCCATATACTCAATCAAATTCTATCCATTCAACAAAAAGTGAAGGAGTCCTTCTATGTCGACATTCGGAATCATCGTTGGAAACCGCGGTTTCTTCCCCGACCATCTGGCTCGCAGCGGACGCGAGCAGATTATCGCGGCCCTCACGGCAGCCGGGCACGACGTGGTCTGCCCGACGCCCCACCAGACCAAGCACGGCGCGGTCGAGAGTCGCGCCCATGCCAAGATTGTCGCGGACCTGTTTCGGCAAAACCGCGACCGCATCGAAGGCATCATCATCACCTTGCCCAACTTCGGCGAGGAACGCGCCATGGCCGACACGCTGCGGCTGGCGGACCTCAACGTCCCCGTGCTGATTCACGCGTTTCCGGATAATCCGGACCGCATGTTGATCGCCGACCGGCGCGATAGCTTCTGCGGCAAGATGAGCATCTGCAACAATTTGAAGCAGTACCGCATTCCCTATTCGCTGACCACGCTGCATACCGAAGGCCTGGATACGGACGAGTTCAAGAACGATATCGCCTGGTTCGCCGGCGTGTGCCGCGTGACCAACGGCTTGCGCAAGCTGCGCATCGGCGCCATCGGCGCGCGTCCCGCGGCGTTCAACACGGTCCGCTATAGCGAGAAGCTGCTCGAAATGAGCGGCATCACCGTCGAGCCGCTGGACCTGTCCGAAGTGTTCGGCCGCATCGCCAAGCTCGCGTCCACGGATGCCAAGGTGCAAGCGCAGGTGGAGGCGATCCGCGCGTACGTCTCCACGGAAGGCATTCCCGCCGAAGCGCTGGCCAAGATGGCGAAGTTGGGCGTGGTGGTCGCGGAGTGGATGGGTGAGAACGATCTGCAAGTGAGCGCGGTCCAGTGCTGGACCTCCATGGAGGAGTATTTCGGCGTGGTGCCGTGCACCGTCATGAGCATGATGAGCAACGGCCTGATGTCGAGCGGCTGTGAGGTGGACGTTGCGGGCGTGGTGGGCATGCACGCCCTGCGGCTCGCTTCGGAAACCCCCAGCGCCCTGCTCGACTGGAACAACAACTACGGCACGGACCCGGACAAGGCCGTCTGCTTCCATTGCAGCAACCTCCCGAAGCATTTTTTCCGCGAAGTAAAGATGGATTACCAGGCGATCATCGCGGGTTCGGTGGGCAAGCTGAACACGTTCGGGACGTGCGTGGGACGCGTCAAGGCCACGCCCATGAGCTTCGCGCGCTTTTCCACCGACGACGCGGCGGGCAAAATCCGCGGCTACGTGGGAGGCGGCCGGTTCACCGACGATCCGCTCGAGACCTTCGGCGGCGCGGGCGTGGTGGAGATTCCGCGNNAGCACCACGTGGCCGCCAACCTGAGCGCCACCGCCGACGCCGCCGTCTATGAAGCCGCCAAGAACTATCTCGGCTGGGACATGTACTGGCATCGGTAAACGGGGAGGCGCGAATTTGCTATGGCGTTGCGCCCGGTGGTTGAATGGCTTTGGAGCCGGTAGTGCAGCTCTCCCGTGCCCGTAGGGCCAAAGAAATTAGCCCACGGCNNGCGGGCGAAAGATCGTAGCCCACGGCGTAAGCCGTGGGTCAAGAGGCGCTTCACGCCCAGCCCCGTTAGGGGCGTAATAGCGGCGGCCCGTTCTTCCGCCCCTACGGGGCTCGTACTCTTGACGATCTGCCCCACGGCTTGCGCCGTGGGCTACGATCTTCTGCCCCTACGGGGCTGCTTGACTAGGAGATTCTTATGGCCATCGTAGCGGGAGTGGATTACGGAACGCTGAGCGTGCGCGTGTCCGTTGTAGATAGCGAGCGCGGACGCCTCGGATCGGGGGTGGGCGATTATCCGCTGAGCCGGAAGCGCGACGACCCCGACTACGCCACGCAAAGCCACGCCGACCACATGCGCGCGCTCGCCGAAGCCATGGGAAAGGCTCTGGCCTCGGCAAAGGTTCCTGGCGAATCTATTGAGGCCATCGCCATCGATACCA
Organism: Bryobacterales bacterium; assembly: GCA_003139735.1. Taxonomy (GTDB): domain Bacteria; phylum Acidobacteriota; class Terriglobia; order Bryobacterales; family Bryobacteraceae; genus BOG-224. The sequence continues at coordinate 2,362 of PLGA01000241.1, forward strand.
CCGGGTCGAGCATCATTCCCGTGGACGAAAACCTCCAGCCGATTGACGATTATTATCTCTGGTGCGACCACCGGGCATCGCGCGAGGCGGCGCTCATCACCGAGACCGCCCATCGCGTCGGACTGGCGGCCATCGAATGGTGCGGCGGCGTTTATTCCTCCGAGTGGGGCTTCTCGAAATTGCTGCACTGGCTCCGGCACAACCCCGCCAAGCGCGGCCGGTTCTTCACCGTTCTGGAACACTGCGATATGGTTGCGGCTACGCTGTGCGGCATCCGCGATCCGCTCCAGGCGCCCCGCTCCATCTGCGCCATGGGGCACAAGTGGATGTGGAACCGTTCGCTCGGCGGCCTGCCGCCGGAAGAGTTCCTGGTGGAAGTCGATCCGCTGCTGAAGGGCGTGCGGGAACGCCTGGCCGGCCGCTACGCCACCAGCGACCAGATCGCCGGCCATCTTTCGGATGAGTGGGCGTCCAAGTTAGGGCTGCGCGCGGGCATCCCCATCCCCGTGGGCGCGTTCGATGCCCATTGGGACGCCATCGGCGCGGGCGTCCAGGCCGGAGACGTGGTCAACGTGGTGGGAACGTCCACCTGCATCATAGCCATCGCGCCATCCACGAGCCTGATTCCGGGCGTGTGCGGCGTGGTGCCCGGCTCGGTGCATCCGTCCATGGCTGGGATTGAAGCCGGGCTTTCGGCCACGGGCGATATCTTCGACGCCATCGCGCGCCGCGCCGGGACCACCGTCGCCGCGCTCTCCCAAGATCTCGACCGGTACCAGGCCGGTCAGAGCGGCCTGCTGCGTCTCACCTGGGACAACGGCGACCGCACGGTGCTGGTCAATCCCGATCTCGGCGGCGTCACCTTCGGGTGGACGCTCATGCATACCGCCCAGGACGAACTATTCGCCGCTATCGAGGGCACGGCATTCCACACGCGCGTGATCTTCGACCGCATGGCGGAGCACGGAGTTCCTATCCGCCGCGTGATCAATGGCGGCGGCATCCCGCAGAAGAACGAAGTGCTGAACCGCGTCTACGCCAATGTCCTGAACAAGCCCGTGCTGGTTCCCGAAACCGAGGTCACCAGCCTGGGCTCGGCCATCTTCGCCTTCCTGGCCGCGGGCACGTTCAAAAGCGTCGAAGAGGCCCAGCAAAGGCTGTGTCCGAAGCACCGCGTGATCGAACCGGATGCGCGCGCGGCGGCGGTGTACGAAGAACTCTACCCGGCATGGCGCGGCGCGTATTTCGGGCTGGGCCAAAAGACCGCCGAACCGGTTTCGATGGGCGGCATGCTGCCGCTGCTGCGGCGAATCGCGAAAGAGGCGCACAATAGAAACAATGCTGCTACAGACGTTGCGTGAACAAGTCCTCGAGGCCAATTTGGAATTGTCCCGCAGGGGGCTGGCCCTGTTTACCTTCGGAAACGCCAGCGGGATTGACCGCGCCAGCGGCCTGGTCGCCATCAAACCGAGCGGGGTGCCCTACGAGCGCATGCGCGCGCAGGATCTGCCCATCCTCGATTTGGATGGCAAAGTGGTCGATGGCGAGATGAGGCCATCCTCGGATCTCGACACCCACCTGGGGCTGTACCGCTTCTCCGCGGAGATAGGCGGAGTAGTTCACACGCACTCGCGGTCGGCCACAATCTGGGCGCAGGCGCGCAGGCCCATCCCGTGTTTCGGCACCACGCATGCCGACTACTTCCGGGGCGAAGTGCCCGTGACCCAGGTGTTGTCGGACGAGGAGGTGCGGACTGAGGAAGCCTCCACCGGCGCCGCCATCATCCGGGCGCTGGCGGGCCGCGATCCTCTGGAAATGCCCGGCATGCTGGTGGCCGGCCATGGCCCTTTCACCTGGGGACGCGATGCCGTTGAAGCCGCCCACCACGCCGTGCTTCTGGAGGAAGTAGCGGCGCTGGCCCTGGCTACCGTGAGCATCAACCCGGCGGCGGTCCCCATCCCGCGCTCCCTGCTCGACCGGCATTTCCTGCGGAAACACGGCGCCGGCGCATTCTATGGCCAGCCGGGGGCGCCATCCTAGACGAAAGCGAATTCCTATGACCAAACAACCATTCGGAAAGACCGCGGCCGGCGAGACGGTGGATCTCTACACGCTCGCCAACTCCAGCGGGGTGGAAGTATCCATCGCAACTTACGGCGGAACCGTGACGTCGCTCAAAACTCAGGACCGCGCGGGCCGGATTGCCGATGTCGTCCTTGGGTTCAATGACCTCGACGGCTATGTGAAGGCCACGTTCTATGCGGGCGCTTTGGTCGGACGCTACGCCAACCGAATTGCCAAGGGACGGTTCGCTCTGAACGGCGTGGAATACACGCTGGCCGTCAACAACGGCGCAAACTCGCTGCATGGCGGCCTCAAGGGATTCGACAAAGCCGTGTGGGCCGCGCGCGAGCTGCCGGGCGGCGATCCGGCGCTTGAGTTGACTTACGTCAGCCAGGATGGCGAGGAAGGCTATCCCGGTAAGCTGACCGTGACAGTGGTCTACACCCTGACCCGTTTCAACGAGCTGCGCATCGACTACGCCGCCGAGACAAGCAAGGACACGGTGCTCAACCTGACCAACCACTCCTATTTCAATCTGGCGGGCGAAGGCAACGCCGATGCCATGGATCACGTACTGCGCGTGAACGCCGATCGCTTTACGCCGGTGGACGCCGGGCTCATTCCGACCAGCGAGTTGCGCCCCGTGGAAGGCACGCCCTTCGATTTCCGGAGCCCCATGGCGATAGGCGCCCGCATCGGCCAGGCGGACGAACAACTTGAGCGAGGCTGCGGCTACGATCACAATTTCGTGGTCAACGGCAAGATGGGAACGCTGCGGGATGCCGCGCGGGCGGTGGACCCGAAGTCGGGCCGCGTCCTCGAGGTGCTGACGACCGAGCCGGGAATCCAGCTTTATGCGGCCAATTTCCTGGATGGCACGGCAATTGGCAAGAGCGGCAAGCCGTACCAGCGGCGCTCGGCCTTCTGTCTGGAAACCCAGCGCTTCCCGGATTCGCCCAACCACCCGGATTTCCCCACCAGCGTCTTGCGCGCCGGCCAGAAGTTCGCCTCCACGACGGTCTTCCAGTTCAGCGCTGCCTGACGCTCATCCCCGGTAGGCGACCACCACCGCGCCGGCTGGACGGTCGCCCACCTGAACCATGGTGAAGAGCGAGGCCGACTTGTACCGGTGCACCCACACCTCATTGAAGGTGCTCAGCCGGATCACCGCAAGATCGCTGGACTGTTCGTCGATGGCCAGGGCGTACTGGCGGTCGGGCGTGACCAGGATTTCGCCCGGCATCTGGCCCACCTGCACCACCGCCACCAGCATGCGTGTATCTACGTCGAGCGCCGTGACGCTGCCCGATTCCGGATTGGCCACCAGCAGGTAGGGTTCGGACGTTTCCGTCACCGCCATGGCGCCCGGCGCGTGGCCCGCGAGCACGGTCTGGTCGATCTCGGTGCGATAGGGGAATGCGATAACCACGGCGTCCATGCCGTCGCCGGTGATGAAAAGCTGGCCGCCATCGGGAGTGACGCAGAAGTGCCGCGGCGCCACTGGCAAGGGAAGGCGGACCACGGTCTTGCCGGTGGGAACGTCGTAGATGACCAGGTTGCGGTCTGGCGGGCAGGCCGCCATGAGAAGCTGGCCGTCCGACCGAAATTGGACCAGCGAGGGTTCATCGCCGGACGTGATGGTCCGCTCGATGGCGGCGCGGGAGAGCGAGACGATCGTGATGGAGCGGCCCTTGCGGCTGGCGACGGCGGCGCGGCCGTCGCCGCTCAGCTCGAAGCTATCGGGGGCCGCCGGGAGCGGAATGCGGCGGGACGGCCGGAAGGAGCCAAGCGGCACTTGAACCAGGGCGGCCGGTTCCCGATAGAGCGCCCAAAGAGCATCGCCTTGCGGCGAGAGCTGCATCGCCACCGCCTGGCTGCCTCCCCAAGCTTTGCGGCTCACGGCTAGCGACGCTACGTCGATTTCGTAAACGGCTCCCGCGTTCGGCGCGAGGGCGTACACCTTGGGTTTTTCCGCATCGGGGCCCGCCACCATGGCGGAGGGCGCCGCGTCGAGCGGAATCTGCTTCCGGACGCGGAAGGTGTTGAGGTCCACCACCGTGACCGAACGGCTTCCCCGGTTGGCGACGAAGCAATAGCCCGGGAAGCCCGTGGCCTTCTTTCTGGCGCAGCCCAGGGCCGCCGCCGACGAGAGTAGAAGAGCGCGCCGGGAAATCCGCGGAAGGGTCACTTCCCTCATTCTACTTCGCNNTCGCCGCCCCCGCAAATCGGGTTACAATACAAAAGCCGTTCTTTAGCACTGTTTTACTTGCTCGCAAGGGCTTGGGGGCCAGAATGGAAAAACCGGCGCAGAACATACAAGACAGCTTTTTGAATAACGCCCGCAAGGACAAGACTCTCCTCACGATCTATCTCATGAGCGGCGTGAAGCTCTCCGGGAGAATCAAAAGTTTCGATAAGTATTCGCTGATCCTGGAGACCAATAACCAGGAGCAATTGATCTTCAAGCACGCCGTTTCCACAGTGGTGACCCAGAGGGCGCCGCATGCCTACGCAAGCGGCCCCCCGGCGCCATCCCAGACCGTTGCCCCCGGGGCGGGGCCCAGTGTTTCGGCGCCCCAGGAATCGCCGGAGGCATAAGACACGGCACGTCCAGACGGCGCACGAGAACGGGCCATCCTGGTAGGCGTGGAATGGACGGCGCGCGGGCGCACGGCCGCCGTACCGGTGGACGAGTCGCTCGACGAGCTTGCCGAGCTTGCGGCGAGCGCCGGCGCGGAAGTTCTCGACCGGGTGCTTCAGTCGCGTCCGGGTCCGGAAGCGGCCACACTGATTGGCCGGGGCAAAGTGGAAGAGCTGGCGGCCGCGGTCCGCTCCGGCGAGGCCGATTTGGTGGTTTTCGATCGCGACCTTTCTCCCACCCAGCAGCGCAACCTGGAAAAGATCGTCGGCGCGAAAGTCATCGACCGCACGCAACTGATCCTGGATATTTTCGCCTCCCGCGCCCGCACGCGAGAGGGCCGTTTGCAGATTGAGCTGGCCCAGTTGAATTATCGCTTGCCCCGCCTCGCCGGGCACGGAGTGGAAATGTCGCGCCTGGGCGGCGGCATTGGCACGCGCGGCCCCGGCGAAACCAAATTGGAAACGGATCGCCGCAGGATTGCCCATCGCATCAAGAAGATCGAGGACGACTTGAACGGCGTGCGCGCCGGTCGCGCGCTGCATCGCCGCCGCCGGAACGCCGTCCCGCTGGCCACGCTGGCGCTGGCCGGGTACACCAATGCCGGGAAATCGACGCTCTTCAATCGCTTGACCCAGGCCGGCGTCATGGTGGATGCGCGCATGTTCGCCACGCTCGACCCCACGGTGCGGCCGCTCATGCTGCCTTCGCGCCGCCGGGTGCTGCTGAGCGACACGGTGGGTTTCATTCGCAATCTGCCCACCACGCTGGTGAAGGCGTTCCGCGCCACGCTGGAAGAGGTAGCGGAGGCCGAGCTGGTGCTGCACGTGGTGGATGTTTCCGCGCCCGCGGCCGCCGAGTACGTGGCTCACGTCATGTCGGTACTGGCCGAGATCGGCGCCGCTCAAATCCCGCAAATTCTGGTCATGAACAAGATCGACCGGCTCTCCGGCAGCCCAGCCGATGCCGGCGCCATGTCGCACCGGTTGCTCGGCGGAGGGCGCCATGTCGCCAGCGCCACGGCAGTTTCGGCGCTCACCGGGGCTGGCATCGACGGGCTATTGCGCGCCATCGACGAAGCGCTGCAACTCGACCCCGTGCTGCGGGCCACTTTCCGCCTCTCCAGCGGAGACGGCGCCACGCTGGCGATGCTGCACCAGTTCGGAAGGGTGCTGGCAACGCGCTACGAGGGAACCCATGTCGAGGTGGAGGCGGAAGTGCCGGAATCGCTCAAACGGCGCTTGGACAGCGCATCGTAGAGATCCACAGTTCCTGTGGATAACCCTGCGGGAAAGGGCCTTTCGGAGAATGTTAACGGATTGTTAAAAAAGGCACTTCCCTCAAATTGAACCAAGCCGCAGCAAGTTGCATCAACTCCTTTAGATTGAACACGTTGCCTACGAAGTCCGAAACTCTGCTGCGTGATCAGCCCTGCGGCGCCACCTTCCGCCCCGTGCCGGGGCTTGGAATTCGCTTCGGATTACCAGCGCCCACGCGCTGGGCTAGTTTCTGGCGCCCCTACGGGGCTGGGGCCGATAAACAACCGCCATCGGGACGTTTGATCATGGCAGCCCAGGCTGCCGTGCTGTATGAGATTTGCAACAGGTAATCGGCCATCGAAGTCTCCTTTCCTTTTGGCTACTTTTCGTAAATCAGGATCAGGGTCATGGCCTTTCCATCGGCGTCCGTACCCTTGGCCGTGGTGGTCATCGTCTTGCCGTCCTTCGAGACCACGGTGCGTCCGCTGGGGCGGTACTTTCCGCTGGTCTGTTGGGCCTCATAAGTGAACGTATTGGCATCTACCTGCTTGATCGCCATGGTGTCATACGGCGTCCCCACGCCGCTGACCGCAGCGGGCGAGCCATCGTACTTCGCGGTGTAGCTGGCGTTGATGGCCGTGCCGTCCGTGCGCTCCCCCGTGAGCGTCACCTTGACGCCGCCCGGCACAGCTTCCCGCACCGCGGTGTAGCTCTTCAAAGGCATTGGCGCCGGGGTGTACTTGGATTTTGCGATGTTGACCTTCCAGACGCCAAGGGAATTGTCGGCGCCCCAGGCGGTCACCGCCGCGATTGCCAAAACGACCAGAGCCTGTGTGAACATTCTTCGCATGTGTGATTGTCCTCTTGAGTGTGAGTTAACTGCTGGGGACCGATTCTATCACAGAACGAGGGGAGTCTTAACTCCGATCCGACGGCGCCCGCAAGGTGTTACGTTTGTCCATCGGATGAAAACGATTCTGGTTGGCATTTGGCTGGCGGGCGCTCTGACGGCGGCGCCGATCGCGAAAACGGATCTCTACGTGGGCGGCGAGGGCGGCTATCACACATACCGCATTCCGGCGCTGATTGTGAGCGCCAAGGGCACATTGCTGGCGTTTTGCGAGGGGCGGCGCAACGGGAGCGGAGACTCGGGAGAGATCGACGTGGTTTTGCGGCGCAGTTTGGACGGCGGCAAGACGTGGCTGCAGCTCCAGGTGGTGGCGAATGGGGGCGGCGACACCATCGGCAACCCGACGCCGGTTGTGGAACGGAAGACGGGGACCATTTTCCTGCTGCTCACGCGCAATCCCGGCAGCGTCACGGAGGGACAAATTGTTCAAGGCGCGGCGGCGCAGCGTACGGTCTGGATCATGCACAGCACGGACGACGGCGCAACGTGGTCCAGGTTGGAGGAAATCACGGCGCAGGTGAGCCGTCCGGACTGGACCTGGTACGCCACCGGTCGGGGAACGGCATACAACTGCGCAGCGGGCGCCTGGTGGCGCCTTGCGATCACGACATGCGGGATGGGCGGGGTTACTCGCATGTCATCTACAGCGACGACCGCGGCGCGAGCTGGCGCATCGGCGGCGTGGCGGGAGAGAAGACCAACGAATCGGCGGTGGCCGAGTTGAAGAACGGCGACCTGCTGCTCAATATGCGCAACGATCTCGGCAAGAACCGGCGCGCCGTGGAGCGGAGCCGCGATGGCGGACTTACTTGGGGGCCGCTGGAACTCGATGAGACGCTGGTGGAACCCGTGTGCGAAGGGAGCCTGGTGGCCGCCGCGCCGGCGGGCAGGAAGAGCGACGGGCGGCTGCTGTTTTCCAATCCCGCGGCCGTCACCCGCACCCACTTGACGGTGCGGTTGAGCAAGGACGATGGGCGTACGTGGGCCGCTTCGCGGCTGGTGGAGGAAGGGCCATCGGCCTATTCCTCGCTGGCGGTGCTGGGAGATGGGACGGCCGGCCTGCTTTACGAGCGGGGCGACCGGAACCCCTACGAGCGGATTACGTTCGTGCATTTCCCCATCGCGTGGGTGGAAGGCAAATAACGATGGCAATCTTCGAAGGAATCCTGAGGCGGGGCCTTTCCTGTTTCTGCTGGGCCACACCGGCTCGCGCGCGGGGCTGGTAGCCGCGCTGGTGGTCTTCGGCGTGGGGAGCGGCTTCTACGACTGCAACACCATGCCCGTGCTGTTCTGCGGAGCACCGGATACGGCGTCTTCAACTTCGCGGCGTGTCTGGCCGGAGGCCTGGTGGCCGCGCTGGCCGGAGCCTTGAAGGGCTGGCTGGGGCTTGCGGGAGTGTTCGAGATTGCCGCCGGGATACTGTTTGTGTCGGGACTGATGCTGTTCCGGGTGCGGGGTTCTGTGGCCCGTTATGGCGGAAGAGAGCAGCCCCGCGGCGCGAGTCCTGGGAGTGGGATTGAGTTGGGGTGACTCCCCGCAGGGGCGGCGAAACAACGTTCTTTCGCCCCCTGCGGGGGCTTGATCGATTTCGCTGTCCTCCCACGGCTCACGCCGTGGGCTAATTTCTTTCGCCCCTTGCGGGGGCTTGATCGATTTTGCTGTTTCCCCACGGCTCACGCCGTGGGCTAATTTCTTTCGCCCCCTGCGGGGGCTTGATCGATTTCGCTGTTTCCCCACGGCTCACACCGTGGGCTGCTTTGTTTCGCTCCCGCGGAGCTTGGAGTGGTACGCCCGATGCGGTTTAGCCGACCGTGGTAAATTCGGGGACGGTCACCCAGGCGCGCTTGCGCCAGCTTTCCATTCCCGCCTCGGCCAATTGGACGCCCTTGGCGCCTTCGAGCAAGCTCCAGCGGAACGGGTCGCCTTTTACCACGTGGCGCAGGAATAGTTCCCACTGGCGCTTGAAGGCGTTGTCGAAGGCATCCTGCTCCGGCACTTTCTGCCAGCCATCGAAGTAATTCAGGGGACTCTCGATATCGGGGTTCCATATGGGACGCGGGGTCGCGCCATAGGGCTGGATCCAGCAGTGGCGCAGGCCCGCGACGGCGCTGCCCTTTTCACCATCCACCTGGAGGGTCAGAAGATCGTCGCGGCGCACACGCACGCACCAGGAAGAATTGAAATGCGCGATGACTCCGCCTTCGAGTTCGAAGGTGGCGTAGGCGGAATCGTCCGCCGTGCATTCGTAGGGCGCGCCGGCCTCATTCCAACGCTTCGGAATGTGGGTGGCGCCAAGGCAGGAGACGGCGCGGACGGCGCCAAAGAGGTTGTCGAGCACGTAGCGCCAATGGCAAAGCATGTCGAGGACGATGCCGCCGCCCACCTCCTTGCGGTAGTTCCAGGACGGGCGCTGCGCGGAGACGGCGCCGCCTTCGAAGACCCAGTAGCCGAACTCGCCGCGAACCGAGAGTATCCGCCCGAAGAAACCGAGGTCCTTCAGAGTTTTCAGCTTGAGCAAGCCTGGCAGCCACAGTTTATCCTGCACCACGCCGTGCTTCACTCCGGCGCGTTCGGCCAGGCGGAAAAGGTCGAGCGCAGTTGGAAGACTGTCGCAGACTGGCTTCTCGCAGTAGATGTGCTTTCCGGCCGCGATGGCCTGGCGAACGGCTTCGGCGCGGCGGTCGGTGGTTTGGGCGTCGAAGTAAATGGGATACGCGGGATCGGCGAGGGCCTTGCCAAGATCGGTGGTCCAGGGCAGGTTGTCGAATTCGGCGGAGATGGCTTCCAGCTTGGACGGGTTCCGCCCGACGAGCAGCGGCCTGGGCATGATGGCTTCGGAGTCACTCAGTTTGACGCCGCCCTGCCGCATGATGGCGTAGATGGACCGGCGCAGGTGCTGGTTCAGGCCCATGCGTCCGGTAACGCCGTTCATGACGATGCCAACGGAATGGACGGTTCTTTGGCTCATGACCGGCTCCGCGGCTTCTCCGTACATTGCGGATGCGCGCCGGGCGGCAGCGGAGGAGCTTCGATGCCGGCGCGAGGCAGAGTTCCCTCGAGTTCCTGGCGCCAGTGGGCCACGTCGCCGGCCGGCCCGTAACAGTAGATCATGCGCATGGGCTTGTCACCAGTGTTGGTCAACTGATGGAACACGGTATGAGGAATATAAACCGCCTGCCCGGCGGTCACGTTCCTGCGCTCCTCGCCCAGGCACATTTCTCCCGAGCCTTCCACGATGAAGTAGACTTCCTCCTGGTCCTGGTTGTGCCATGGCACCTGGCCGCCGTTTGGCTCGAGGGTCACATGACCGATGCAAAAGTGGGTGGCCTGGATGGGGCTGGCGCCCCCGACCAGGTTCTGGGTCTTGCGCCGAGCGGAATAAGTGCGCCCGGGGATTTGAGACAGGTCGGCAACGATCATGGTGGCGAATGGATCTCCCAAGGAATAGACTACAACGGCGCGAGGGAGCGGGGGTTGGGGCGGCGGCTGCGTGGCAATCCGGTCGGACGGATGGTCCCATTTCGCAGGCGCGCTATACTTGAAATCGAATGCCCTTAGCAAGGCGCCGCGTGAGGACCCCCGCCACCCTGACAGCGAACGTGCCTACGGGCATCGTTCAGATTATCGGGGGCCAACGGAAGTTTTTCCTCAGTGAACCGATCAACCTTGACGTGCGCCGGGAATCCGGCCGATGGGTGGTCGAATACGCTCCCCTCAAGTTGTCTGTGGCTGAGCGCAGCGAGGAAGATGCGTTCGCGGCGTTCGCCGAGATGTTCGAGGTGGTTTGGGAGCACATTGCCGAAGCTCCGGATCGCGAATTGACCGGGAATGCGCGCGAACTAAAGGCGGCGTTCCATGAGGTTATAGACAGGGTCGAGGACGCTGACACGTGAGCGAGATTCGGACGGCGCCGATCATTTCGGCTCTGCTCTCGAAGGGCTTTGTCAAGGCAGCCGGAAACCGCGATCATCAGTACTTCTTCTTCCATTACCACGGCAAGAAATCCGATGTTTTCACGCGCATTAGCCATGGCGCAAGAACTGTCGACGATTGGCTCGCAGGGAGGATGGCCCGCCAGTTGAGGCTTTCCAAACGCGAGTTTATGTCATTCGTCGAATGCACGCTCAGCGGAGCTGAATACGCGCAGTTGATGGTAGAGCGCGGCGAAGTGTGATTCGCGCGCCAGCGTGTGCGAGCAGGCGATGGGCGCAACGTGGGGACGCTGACCGCGTCGCTTCCTGGCAGCGGACAAAACGCCCTGCGCGCCCCCGGGCTTCCCCGATCAGGGCAACCGGGGCTTGCAAAGCCCGCGAGGTTGGAGTCCAATGGAGATCATGTCAGATCCGGAGAGTCCTGTCCTGAAACTCGACGCCAAGGGTCTTCTCGATTTCATCGATTTGCAGAATCGAAAGGAACGGGAATACTTTGATCGGCTTCTAAGGTGGCTAGCCGGTGGCGTGGCGATAATCGCGGCGGTCCTCGCCTTCTTGGGCTACCAAAATTCGAGCCAGGTGCGAAAGATAGGTGACGAGATTCGAGAGGAAACGAAGCAGCAACTGATCGCAGCGGTTGGTGCAGAGCTCACGAAGGACAAGGTCCAGGACCAAATCACGAAAGCGCTGCAGCTGAGAACGGAAGGCCCAGTTTCAGGACGCTATCAACAAAGCCGTCGCGGAGGAACTGAACACCCCGCGGCGCCAACAGCTCTTGGAGGCTGCCACCCAGCGGCAAGTGGACCTTCTGACGAAGCACCTGCAAGACCGGGACAAGATTTTATCGCTCGGTGATCGTGCGATTAGCAGTTCTCCCAATAGCGGCCCAGCCGCGCGTGAGCTTGTGAACCTCTGGAAAACCTCGCCCGATGGATCTCTCAGGGAGGCTGCGCGGGGTGAGCTTGCAAGGGTAAGGATCTTTTGGGGGAACGGCACCGGGTATCTCTCCCCGGCCTACCGGATCACGAGCCTAAACGGAAAGCCGGTGACGGAATCGGCGTTGACGACGTGCGAGCTTCTGGCTTCGCTTCGCTCCCCTGACTGGAGGGATCGAGCCAGGAGCGCAACACTTCTGGCTCGTTCGGAGAAGGGCGTCCCCGATGCGCTCATGCACGCAATGGCAGATGACTATTCAGAGGTCGCTGCTTGCGCGACGCGCTCGCTGTTGACCATTTCCGGCGTATTTGATATGGAGATGTTTCCAGATGCCAATGAGCTAGAGACATGGTGGGCGAAGGAGGGCCCCGGCATCACAGCCAGGTTAAAGGACATCCCGTGTGCCGGGAATTGAAAGGCCTTTCTGGATCGATCCCTGATCAAGAGAAATGAAACAGGCCTTTCGCCCCTGACGGGCTTGCGGAACTCGCTTCGGGGTCCCCACCGCTGACGCGCTGGGCTCTTCTCTGACGCCCCTGGGGGGCTGATGCCCGTGGGCGTCACCGGCATAAGGGCTACTCCGTTACGCGCCGATCCAGCTACGGGTGGCGAAATCGGCCATGGTGAGAGAGAGGAGGATGGCGAGCCATAAGAGGCCGCCGAGGACCACCAACTTGGTGAGTTTGGTGCTGTGGCGGACGTGCATGAAGAAGAGCGCCACCAGGAGCATCTTGCAAACGGCGATGGTCAGCGCCACTACCACGCTGAATGGGCCGAGGTCGATGTAGGCCACGCCGGTGGTCAGCGCGGTCAGGATCAGCAGGGCGATCCAGACGACGGCGTAGGTCTTTACGGAATCGACGTGTTCAGTTTCGGTGGTCATGGCTAGTGTCCGTGACGGTCAATCAAATACAGCAGCGGGAAAAGGAAAATCCAAATGATATCGACGAAGTGCCAGTACAGGCCGACCATGTCGATGGGCGTGTAATAGGCGGCGCTGAACTTTCCGCGCCAAGTCTGGTAGAGGAGCCATGAGAGCAGGCCGGCGCCCACTAACATGTGCATTGCGTGCAGGCCGGTCATGGCGAAATAGAGCGAAAAGAACAATTGGGCGTGGTCCTGGAGGCCGGGGCCTTCCATCTGGAACGACGGGCCGGGAATGTGATGCTCCACGTACTTCTCGTTCCACTCATAACCCTTGACGCCTAGAAAGACCATTCCGAGAATCAGGGTCAGGACGAGGAACGCCATGATCTGCTTGCGGCGGCCCAGTTGACCGGCGCGCACGGCCAGCACCATGGTGAAACTGCTGCAGAGGAGAACGGCGGTGTTGAGGGCGCCGATGGTGGTGTTGAGCGTGCGGCTGGCAGCGCCGAAGACGCCGGGATAAATCGAGCGGTACACGGTGTAGGCCGCGAACGCGCCGCCGAAGAACATGACCTCGGTAATGAGGAAGACCCACATCCCCAGAGAGGAAGCGTCCTTCTGCTGCTCCGCGGAGTTGAACTGCTCGCGCAGGGCGAGCGATTCCACGTGAGGTTCGCTAACCAACCTGAACCTCCTGGCCGACCGTGCCGCTGTAATCGTAAGCCTCGCGGGTGACGATCGGGATCTCATCGAAATTGTGAACGGGCGGCGGCGAGTCCGTCTGCCATTCGAGGCCGGTGGCCTTCCACGGGTTGCGGCCAGCGATGGCGCCGTACTTGAGCGACCACATGAAATAGATTAACGGCATCAGATAACCCACGGCGAGCACCGAAGCGCCGGCGGTGGAGAGCACGTGCAGCACTTGGAACTCATCGGGATAGACGTGATAGCGGCGCGGCATGCCGAGGTAGCCCAGCATGAACTGCGGGAAAAAGGTCAAGTTGAACCCGAGGAAGATCACCAGAGCGGAAAGCTTGGCCCATCCTTCGGGATACATGCGCCCAGTGATTTTCGGCCACCAGTAATGCAGGCCGCCGAGGTAGCCCATAATGGCGCCGCCCACCATGATGTAGTGGAAATGCGCTACGACGAAGTAAGTGTCGGTGACATGTACGTCGATTCCCAGGCACGCGACAAACAGTCCGGTCAGCCCGCCGATGGTGAAGAGACCGATGAAGCCGAAGGCATAGAGCATGGGGGTGGCGTAGGAGATGGATCCCTTATATAAGGTGGCGGTCCAGTTAAAGACTTTGATGGCGGACGGGATGGCGACGAAGTAACTCAGGAACGAGAACACCATGCCGGCGAAGAGCGACTGGCCGCTGACGAACAGGTGGTGGCCCCAAACCAGGAAGCCGAGCACCGCGATGGCGACGCTCGAGAAAGCCACGAAGCCGTAACCGAAGATGGCCTTGCGGGAAAACGTGGACACCAGCTCGCTGATGACGCCCATGGCGGGCAGAATCATGATGTACACGGCGGGATGGGAGTAGAACCAGAACAGGTGTTGGAAGAGCACCGGGTCGCCGCCCAGCGCGGGGTCGAAGATTCCGATGTGGAACATACGCTCGCAGAGCACCAGCACCAGGGTCACAGCCAGCACGGGCGTGCCCAGCACCTGGATGAGGGCCGTGGCGTAGTGCGCCCACACGAAGAGGGGCATGCGGAACCAAGTCATGCCGGGGCACCGCATACGGTGCACGGTAACGATGAAGTTGAGGCCGGTGAGAATGGAGGAAAATCCGGCGACAAAGATACCGAGCGCCGTGGCGATGACCCATGTGTTCGAGTACGACGTGCTGTAGGGCGTGTAGAAGGTCCAGCCGGTGTCCACGCCGCCGGCAACCATGGCAAAGATAGCGAAGAGTCCGCCGATCACCAGCAGGTACCAACTGAGTAAATTGATCCTGGGGAAGGCCAGATCGCGCGCGCCGATCATGAGCGGCAAAAAGAAGTTACCGAGGGTGGCGGGAATGGACGGAATCAGAAAGAAGAACACCATCACCACGCCGTGCATGGTAAACAGCTTGTTGTAGGTTTCCGACGAAACCAGGTTGCCATGGGGACTGAGCAACTCAAGCCGGATGAGCGTGGCGAAAACGCCGCCGATGAAGAAGAAGAAGGTAATGGTAAACAGGTACAGCAGACCGATGCGCTTGTGGTCCTTGGTGAGCAGCCACGACTTGACGCCGTGGCCGGCGTTCAGATAAGTTTCTCTTTCTTCAGCCACCGCCGTTGTCATAGTTTTCTACCGGCTTCCGGGAGCCGCTAACCCTTCCGCCTGGCCGGCCCCCGGATTCGGCCCAAGCGACTTGACATATTCGATCAATTGCAAAACGCCTTCCTCCGTCACCAGGCCCTGAAAGGTAGGCATGGACGGCTGATAGCCGGCGACGATTTTGGCCTCCGGACGGAGAATCGATTCGCGGATGTAGCCTTCGTCGGCCTTCACGGTGGATCCGTCGGCGAGTTTCACATCCTTGCCGAAAAGGCCCGTGAGGTCCGGACAGCGGCCCGTTCCGTCGGACTTGTGACAGTTGGCGCAGGCCAGGTTCTCAAAGAGCTTCTGGCCGTTTTCGGCGAGCGTGGCGCCGGGAGTTCCGCCACTCAGCCAGGCTTCATAATCCTGGGGCTCCATGACATAGATCCAGCCGCCCATGCCCGAGTGGTTGTTGCCGCAATACTCGGCGCAAAAGAGGTGATACTTGCCGGGCTTGATGGCCGTGAACCAGGTGGTGGTATAGCGGCCCGGGACCACATCCTGCTTGGTGCGAAAGGCAGGGACGAAGAAGCTATGGATCACGTCCTCGGAAGTCATGGTGAGCTTGACGGGGCGGCCCACGGGGATATGGAGCTCGTTGATCTCGCGCTGCCCCTCGGGGTGTTGCAGCTTCCACATCCACTGCTTGGCGACCACGTAAATGGGGAGCGCGTTATCGGGCGGGCGGCGTTCCCGGAAGAAGACGCTGGCGCCCCAGGTGAACATCACCATGCTAAGGCCGAACGGGATCACGCTCCACACGATTTCGAGCGGAATGCTGCCGTGGATAGGACGCGGCAATTCGTTGTCGGAACGGCGCCGGTAGCGGATGGCGAAAAATAAGATAGCGGCGAAGATGACAACGGTGAAGAACGCCGCCACGGCGAGCAGAAAGAACAGCAACTGGTCCACTTCAGCCGAAATGGAGGACGCTTCTACCGGAAACAGACGGAACGACATGTCGAGTTATCGATCCCTTTTCAGTTGACGCTTGTCCGACCGCCGTTCGTGGCGGAAGGCGACGAGCAGAAACGCGCCGCAGACGAGCACAAAGCCACCGCCGGCGGCGCGCATGATATTGATGGCGACGGCTCCGTACTTACCCGTCGTCGGATCGTAGTGATAGCAAAACAGCAAAGCCTCATCGACCGGGGTGCCGATATCTCCGTGGGAGGCCTGGACCAGGCCGAAGCGGATATCGCGCGGCGAATAATCGACGCCGTAGAAATACTTCGATA
>PLGA01000389.1 GCA_003139735.1 Bryobacterales bacterium
CGCTCGATGCGCGCGCTCGAATGTTCCGGACCCTGGCCCTCATAGCCGTGCGGGAGCAGCATGACCAAGCCGCTCGGCTGGCCCCATTTGGATTCGGCGCAGGAAATGAACTGGTCGATCATGATNNATGATCTGCGCGCCGTTGGCGAAATCGCCGAACTGCGCTTCCCAAATCACGAGCGTCAGCGGGTCGGCCACGCTGTATCCGAACTCGAAGCCGAGGACGGCGAACTCGCTGAGGGAGCTGTCGTACACGTCGAAACGGCCCTGCTCCGGGGCGATGTGCTGCAAGGGGATATAGCGGCGGCCGGTTTCCGAATCGTGGAACGCCAGGTGGCGCTGGCTGAAAGTGCCGCGGCTGGAATCCTGGCCGCTGAGCCGTACGGCGGAGCCTTCGAGCGCCAGCGTGCCGAAAGCCAGGGCCTCGGCGAAGGCCCAATCGATGGGGGCATCCTTTTCCAGCACGGCGCGGCGGCGGTCGACGAACCCGCGCAGCTTGGGATGCAGGTGAAACTCCGGCGGGAAGCTGGCGATGGCGCGGACGACGCGCTCCAACACGGCGTGGTTGACGGCGGTGTGCGGGCAGAAACTGCCGATCTCCTCCCCGGCCACGGCGCTCAGCTCCTGCGGTTCATAATGTTCGGCGCGATGCTGAGCGGCATCGAACGCGGCGGAGAGGCGCGCGGCGGCGGCCTTGCGCATGCCGTCAACATCCTCCGCGGCGATGACGCGTTCCCGCACCAGGCGCTCCGCATAGAGCACGCTCACAGGGGGATGTTCTTTGATCTTGCGATAGAGGATGGGCTGCGTATAGCTGGGGTCGTCGCCTTCGTTGTGGCCGTGGCGCCGGTAGCAGATCATGTCGATCACCACGTCCTTCTTGAACTGCTGGCGGAAATCGAAGGCGATCTGGACCACGCGGATGGCGGCCTCCGGGTCGTCGCCGTTCACATGGAAAATGGGGGCTTGCACGCCGCGCGCCACGTCGGTGGAGTAGGGCGACGAGCGCGCTTCCTCGGGCAGCGTGGTAAACCCGATCTGGTTATTGATGACCAGGTGGATGGTGCCGCCCGTGGAGTAGCCATCGAGCTGCGCGAGGTTCAAGGTCTCGGACACCACGCCCTGCCCGGAGAAGGCCGCGTCGCCGTGGATCAGCACGGGGATGACGCGCTCGCGATTTGTGTCGCCGAGGCGGTCCTGCTTGGGGCGAACGATGCCCTCGACCACGGGGTCGACCGCCTCCAGGTGGCTGGGGTTGGGCGAAACCGAAACCACGACCTCCTTCCCGTTGGCGCGCTTGCGCACGCCCGTGGCGCCGAGGTGGTATTTCACGTCGCCCGACCCTTCGGTGCTGGCCGGATCGATTTCGCCCTCGAACTCCGAGAAGATCTGTTTGACATCCTTACCCACGACATTAGCGAGGATGTTCAGGCGGCCGCGGTGCGCCATGCCGGCCACGATTTCGTGCACGTTATTCAAGGAGGCGCATTCGAGGATTTCGTCGAGGATGGCCAGCGCGGTTTCGCCGCCCTCCAAGGCAAAACGCTTCTGCCCCACGAAGCGGGAGTGCAGAAAGTGTTCGAACTCCTCGCCGGCGATCAGGTTTTCGAGGATGCGCAAACGGGTTTCGCGATCGAGCGGCCAGTTGTTGGCTTCCGGCTCCATGCGATGCTGCAGCCAGCGCTTCTGCTCGGGGACCTGGATGTTCATGTACTCGCAGCCGACCTTGCCGCAATAGGTCTGGCGCAGCGTTTCCAGGATTTCGCGCAGGGTGGCGACGGGCTTGGGGCCGCCTTCGCCAATGGCCTCGCCGAGCGAGCCGGTGAGGAACTCGCGGTCCAGGTCCCAGATGGTGAGGCCGTAGGTTTCGGGGTCGAGCTCGGGGTGGTAGCCGGGGTCGGCGCCGAGGGGGTCGAGGTCGGCGATGAGGTGGCCGCGCACGCGATAGGCGTTGATCATTTGCATGATCCCGGCTTCCTTGGCGATTTCGGCGGCGCTGGCGCCGGTCATCCCGGGCAGCATCGACCGGCGGTCTTTCTCCCAGCGCACGGGCTGGTGCGGCATGCGCAGGCTGGCGAAGATGGCGTCGTAGAAGTTGTCGGCGCCATCGAGCAGGGCTTGCAGCTTGCCTAGGAACATGCCGGATTCCGCGCCCTGAATGATGCGGTGATCGTAGGTGCAGGTGAGCGTCATGACCTTGCCGACGCCGAGGATGGCGCGGGTTTCGGCGGCGGCGCCCTGGTATTCGGCGGGATAGTCGATGGCGCCGGCGGCCAGGATGGCGCCCTGGCCGGGCATCAGGCGCGGGTTCGATGCCATGGTGCCCACGGTGCCGGGGTTGGTGAGCGAAATCGTGGTCCCCTGGAAATCCTCAAGCGTAAGCTGGCCGGAGCGGGCGCGGGCGACCAGGGCGTCGAATGCGTCGATGTATTCCTGGAAGGGGAGCGCGGCGGCGTCCTTGATATTGGGGACCATGAGGGAGCGGGCGCCGTCCTTGCCGGCCACGTCCACCGCGATGCCGAGGTTGATACGCGGATGCAGGGCGCGGAACGGGCGGCCATCCTGTTCGACGTAGGCGGCATTGAGGGCGGGGAACGCTTCGAGCGCCTTGACCATGGCCCAGCCGATGAAATGCGTGTAGGAAACCTTGCCGCGGCCGAGCAGGGTGCGTTGCTGGTTGACGATGCGGCGGTTCTCATCCATCAGCTTGACGGCGATGGTGCGCTGGGAGGTGGCCAGGGGGATGGCGAGGCTGGCGGACATGTTTTCGGCGATGCGGCCGGCGGCGCCGCGGAGGGGCTGTAGCTGGTCGCCGGGGAGGGGTGCGGGGGGTAAGGGTACGGCGGCGGGCCGGGCCGGTTCGATGACGGGCTTGGCAGGCGGAAGCGCCTGCCCCACCGGGGCTTCGAACACGCGCCTCCAGGATTCGTCCACGGCGGCGGGGTCGAGCAGATACCGTTGGCGCTGCTCGTCTTCAAACCAGCTATTGATGCCCATTTCCGATGCTTTCTAGTTCATGATACTTCGAGAGGGAAGTTCGACGGAACGAACCCAATTTCAATTGGGACTCGGCGCGGACGCGAAGCCGGTTGGCGAAACGAACCCAATTCCCAAGAACCCGGCAGCGTTGAAATGACGGAACGAACCCAATTTCGCACGTCGGGAAGGGGCTTGCAGGGGCGAGAACCGCGGAATCGGCGATCACCGGCGATGCGAACCTGGTTGGCGGAACGAACCCAATGTCCAGGAACGCACACCCAATCCAGGCGCTTTGCGGCGTTGCAATGAAGGAACGGAGCCAATTTCAGATGTTGCGAGCGCACGGTTCCCATCCGCCTTTAGTATAGTGCACGGGCGATCTGAATCAGGCGTAAGTTACTGATTCGATTATGATGGTTGCTTGTGACTGGCCGGTGGAACCCGCTCGGCGTGCCAGGCAAACGTCCCGAAGACCTTTCGTCCTCCTGACGCCATCGTTTGCTCAAGGCCGATGGTATATGTCGCCCAGCAGAAATTCGGTGATGAAGTGAGGTGGTGGTATTCCTGCGAAGCATGCGCCGAGCCGATAATGAAGAAGTTGGGCTGTCGCGCGTGATCACGGCAGGGGTGGGGTTGGGCAGGGTTGTTGGCGGGGAACGCGCCCAATACCTTATTGAAAAAGGCGGGGATCGAACTGAAACAGCGCCATCCGCTACGACCGCGGATGGCACTTCGAGCACAGCCGACTCCTTGGAATCGATCCACCAGTCGCCCGACCCTCAATCCGAGTTGCTCCCGGAGCGACGCCGCAACCGGCAGCCCCGGCTCGATATCCGTCACGCCCAACGCTGCCGCCACGTCGGCTCTCGTTCCGAGGGGAAGCTGCATGACGTAATCCAGGCTGAAATCGAAGCCTCCGGTGATCCCGGTTTTGTCGAGGAGAACGGCGCAGGTCACCAGTGGGGGAAGGACCCAAGCGGTGAGTCGGGGCGCAAGTGTACCGTGCAGCCACGCGCGATTTCGTTGGGTCTGCTGGCCTGGCAGACGGACACAGTCGGCGAAACAAGATCGGGGCGGCGCAAGATCGCAGTGACAAAGATTACAGTGGCCCAGAACGTGATCTCGCGCATCGGTGTATACTGATTGCCACGTCGTGTCCAAGGCGGAAATCCCGTTTGGACCCGGTTGCAAATCGGCTTTTCTTCGGGGGGGTGTTCCTGTGCGTGGTTTTTTCGTCTCGACATTCTTTGCGCTGACTACAGTGGCGACGGCGCCGGTCGTGTTAGCCCAGCCGGCAAGTGGCGCTTCGCACCCGCCTTCCCGCGCGGCGACCGGCCAGCAGCGCGTCCGGCCCACGGGCTTTGTCGAAAATCTAGGACAGGCGCCGGAGGATGTTCTCTGGCAGGCGAAGGGAGCGGGATTCGAAGCCTCATTCAGCCGCGACAGTTTCGTGTTGCGCCTGTTCGGAGCCAGGCCTGAAGGCGGTGCGGGTTCCGCGAAACCAATGGCGGCGGGCGGCGGAGTTGCGGGTCCGCCCAAGTTGTCCGATTCCAGGCGGATCTCGGTTACAGAACAACGCATCTCGCTGGCCGGCGCCAGTCCACAGACGACGATCGAGCCGCTTGACCCACTGCCGGGCAAAATGAACTTCTTCCGCGGCAACAACCCCAAGCGCTGGGTACGGGGACTGCCAACGTACGCCCGGTTGCGCTACAAGAACGTCTACCCGGGCGTCGATCTGCTGTTTTACTCCAATCAAGGCGCCCTCGAGTACGATTTTGTGGTGGCGCCGGGCGCCAACCCGCGCTCGATCCGGATGCGGGTGGAAGACGGCCGTCCCGTACGGATCGTCGCGAACGGCGCGCTGCAAGTTGGCGAGGGCGCCGAGGCTGTGTTGCACCGTCCCCTGCTTTACCAGAACCTGGACTCGGGGAAGCACGCGGTGAAAGGAAGGTTTGTCAGACTGGCCGGCAATACCGTCGGCTTCCAATTCAGGCACTACGACGCGAGCCGGACGCTGGTGATCGACCCTACGCTGAACCTCTTGTATTCCACTTATTTCGGCGGGCCGCATGACGATGAATCCACCGCCATCGCGGTCGGCGCCAATGGCAACGCCTACATCTTAGGATGGTCCGGGTCGACAGACTATCCCGTGAGCAGCAACGCCTATCAGCCGGAGAGAGCGCTGCAGAACGCCGGCGTTCTTATAGACAACATGGTTCTCACCAAGATGAGTCCCTCCGGGTCGCTGCTCTTTTCCACCTTCCTGGGCGGGAGCACCGGCGAGAAATCCGGCGCAATCGCGCTGGATGCGGCCGGAAACGCCTATGTCACGGGCACTTCAATGTCCACCGACTATCCGGTAACAGCCGGCGCGTATGAGGGAAAGTATCCGGCTGGGGCGGCCACCAGTCTGGTGGTGTCGGAGATCAGCCCCGATGGTTCGGCGCTGCTCTACTCGACATTCTTCGGCGGAGCGGGCGGAGCCACCGCGGCGGTGGACGGCGGAATTGCGCTTTACCAGGGGAATCTGTATTTCGGCGGCTCCGCCGGTCCCGGATTGCCCACCACGACGGGATCCTATCTGACACAGATTAACTCCGGGCAAGCGGCGTTCGTCGCTGCTCTCAACCCGGCGCAAACCGGGCCGGCCCAACTGGTGGCGTCGACGTACTACGGCGCCGCGAATCCCGCAGCCAATTCCGTCGCAACCGGGAACTTGGTCTTAAGCATGGCTTTGGATAGCTCCGGAAACCCGTGGATCGCCGGGCAGACGTACACCAACAACCTGCCCACCACCGCCAAAGCGTTGCAGCCGACTCTTCCGGCGTTGAGCGCGAGCTGCATTGGTAGCGGCGCCAACCTCAATTCCGCTGCGTATCTCGCCCATCTGAGCTCGAACCTCCAGACGCTGATGTACGCCTCCTACTTGAGCGGGCAGAAGAGTGGGGCGCAGGTCGCCGCCTGCTCGGAATACGCGCACGCCCTAGCGCTCGATCCGTCATCCGGGAGTTTGTATGTCGCCGGAGCCACGGCGTCGGCGAGCTTCCCAACCACCGGCGGCGTGGTTCAGGGATCGTACCCAGGTTCCAATACCTACGTGGGATTCGTCGCGAAGTTGAGCTCGGATGGAACCGCGAAGCTGTGGAGCAGCTATCTCGGCGGCAACCTGGGATACACTTTTCCCTCGTGGCTGGCTATCGATAACCAAGGCAATCCTTGGGTTGGCGGCTTGACTCAGGGCGGCTCCAACTTCCCGATCTCGGCGGTCACCTACCAGAGCACGCAGAATGGGTCTGCCAACGGCAACCTTACGGAGTTCAGCAGCGACGGAACGCAAACGCCTTACTCCACATACATAGGCGGCTCACTCAGCGACTTCGTGCAAGCTTTCGGATTCGACGCCCAAAACAACATTTACATAACCGGAGATGCAACATCCCGCAACTTCCCGGTTACGGCGAACGCCTTCCAGCCGCTCTTCGCCAACGGCGATCCGGTATATGATGGCGGCGATGTTTTCTTTTCGATCCTGGGCACGGGTGTGATCGGCTCCGTTGGCCCGGCCAGCGGAACGAATGTGGGGGACGCGACCGTTGCCATCACCGGCTCGGGCTTTCAATCGGGCGCGGCCTGCGCGTTGGTCAACGGTGGGGTCACCATCGATGCCTCCGCGGCCGTAGTCAACGCGTCGGGTACGAGCATCAACTGCACGTTTCCGTTGAGCGGAGCGGCCACTGGAGCCTATAGCGTGGTTATCACCAATCCCGGCGGCGCCGCTATCCAGGACGCTGGAGCCTTCACGGTGACCGCGGGTTCAACCAGCCAGCCGGGGCAACCCGTCCTATGGAGCGGAGTCATCAGCCGGCCGGCCATTCGCACGGGAGTGCCGTCCGGCCTGGAAATTACCTACGGCAACTCCGGAACCGTGGATGCGTACATGGCCGTGGTCTGGATCGTGCTACCCTCGTCGCTGACATATTCCACCTCCGGCGTCTTATCCGCCAACGACGCGAACTGCGCGGCGCTCTCCTCGCTACCCATCGGCTATACGCTCGGGTCTTCGACCTATGTACCACTGCTGATTCCCATACTGCCGGCGGGATCGAGCTACTCTCTTCCTATCGCCATTACTTCTCCCGCGAACTCGACAGGCCTCCTCTTCGAAGACTATACGGAGCCGGGATGGTTCGATTCTATATCCAACACGAACGCTTCGCTAAGCGCCGCGTCGTCGTCTCCGGGTTCGGTGGTTCAGTCGTGCGTATCGAGCGCTAGCGACCCGGGCATCGGCAATTGCTTCGGCGTGGTGGCCGCGGCCCTGGTTCCCGGAGTGGTCAGTTACTTCTCCGCTTACGGCGTTACCGATTTGAATGCCGGCCCGCACGTGAACAGCGAATTGGCAACTCTGTTACAAGGCATTCTGAGTGCGGAGGTGGCTTCCGGCAACGTGGGGGCCCCGTATTCATGGATGCAGATCGCGGATCAGGCCGGTATCGACCTTCTCCAGGGGCACGGCGTCTCCAATCAATGCAGCCCCGCGAATGTAACTGCGAACCTGGCATCGCGTACGATTCTGGGTTACGGCGTGGGAGGAAGCAGTTCCGGCGCAGGAGTAACCAGCATGGCCTCCAGAGCTATGCTGAGGACCATTGTGGCCGCGAACCTGGCCTCGCGTGCGATCCTGGGTCGAAACTCGGCAGGAAGGCTCGAGACCCCCGGCGAACTGAGCTCCATGGCACAGGCATCTGCGGAGGGAGCGGCTTGCAGTGGCCCACCAGCTCCCTTTACCTGTTTGGACGGTGGTGCAAGCTGTTCCGGCGAGCTGGCCTTCGACGACGACAGCAGCGACGGGGCGAGCTGTTCCAGTTCCGGTGGCTCCATCGACCCGAACGCAAAAACCGGCCCAGTGGGCGACGGCACAGCTAGCGCTTACATTCGCACGACCAGTCCGTTTCCGTACGGCGTCTTCTTCGAAAACCAGCCGGCCGCCAGCTTGCCCGCGGCCCAGGTCGTGATCGCCGATCAGCTCGACCCGGCGAAGGTCGATCTGACTACCGTAAAGCTGGGAACGTTTGCCTTCGGAACAAACATTATTACTTTGCCCCTCAACACAAGCGACTACAACACGACGTTCCGTATCAATTCGAGCCTGTCGGTGCGCATTCAGGGAGGCGTAAATACGGATACCGGCCTGCTGACATGGACCTTCACCTCGATTGATCCAACGACAGGGCTGCCGCCCAGCGATCCGACGGTTGGCTTTCTGCCGCCGGACGTCAACGGCGTCGAAGGCCAGGGCAGCGTGACTTTCACGGTCAAGGCTAAGAGCAATCTGACTACGGGGACCCAGATCGCCAATCAGGCTACGGTCGTTTTCGACGCCAATGCGCCCATCGGCACTCCCACTTGGCTAAACACCATTGACGTGACGCCTCCGGTCAGCGCGGTTGCGACGCTGCCCGTGGCGGAGGCGACGGCCATGTTTCCGGTGTCATGGTCGGGCAGCGATGTTGGGTCCGGCATCGCTTTCTACAGTATCTACGTATCGGACAACTTCGGGCCGTTCACCGCGTGGCTGAGCCAGACGGCCGCAACCACAGCCAGTTACTCCGGCCAGGCGGGCCACACCTACGGCTTCTACAGCATCGCTACGGATCTCGCCGGGAACATACAGGCGCCGAAGGCCTCAGCCGATGCGTCGACCACAGTGGCCGCTTGTACCTACGCTCTCAGCGCCGGCGGCCAGACTTTTCCGGCCGCAGGCGGAGCCGGGTCCGTCGGCGTGGTCGCTGGGAGCGGTTGCCCATGGACTGCTTCTAGCGCCGCGAATTGGATTACTTTCGTCGGCAGCGCATCCGGTACGGGCAACGGTTCGGTCACTTACCAGGCGGCGGCGAACAGCAGTGGTTCGCGATCCGGCGTCCTCACCGTCGCCGGCCTGCCGTTCACCGTGGAGGAGGCGGCGCCATTGGTCGTCGCCACCAGCGCAACGTTGCTATCGGGATTCACCGGCGGGGCGTATGCTAAGGATCTATCGGCCACGGGCGGAGTTACCCCCTATACCTGGACGCTGGTCTCGGGGGCTTTGCCGGCAGGCCTCGCGATATCGGGTGCGGCCATTGCGGGAACGCCCACGACGGCGGGGACGTTCACCTTCACGCTTCAGGTGGCGGATGCTGTCGGCGATGTGACCACCCTGGCGTTCAGCCTGACCGTAGTGAGCGTGAGCGGCAGTTCCGCCCTTACGCGCGTGGGAGTGCTCCCCCAATTCGCGGCAGGCGGGTCTGTGGCTACCACCATCTGGGTGGTGAACACCTCTCCGTCGACGGCGGTTCCGGTGAGCCTGGTGTTCCACGGGGACGACGGAACGCTGGCCTTCCCTGCGCCCACCCCTCTTACGGTCACCCAGCAAGGCGATACTGAGGTGCTCACAACCACCACGGTCGACCGCGTGCTCAATCCCAATACCACTCTGGTGATCAATGCCGGCCAAAACCAAACCGTCAACGTGCAAGGGTGGGTTGACGTACTGGCTAACTCATCCGTCAGCGGTTTCGCCATCTTCACCTTCGCGCCGGACGGGCTGACGCCGACCGGAGCCGGGTACTTTACGCCATGGGAGGCGACCGTTCCCCTGCAAAGCCAGTTGAGTGCGTCGACCATGACGCTTCCGTTCATCAACAATGGCGGCTTCACCACGGGCATCGCCATCGGGAGCTTAACGGGATCGCCGGCCAGCATCACAGCCACGTTTTTCGGCCTCGACGGCAACCCGCTGCCGGGATCCTCCTCGCAGACGATTACTTTGCCCGCCAACGGTCATACGGCTTTCCTTTTCAACACCGGGCCGGCGGGCCAGAATTGGTCCTTCACAAGCGGCCAGCAGGGCATCGTCGAATTCACCGGCTCCTCGCTGATGGGCCTGGGGTTGCGGGTGAGTCCTTATAGCACGGAGACCGCTCTGCCCACGATATTGCAATAGCGAAGGTTCGCCGCTGAACAGCACGGGCATCCTGTCAACCGGCCTCAGCGCCGATGCCCGCGGATTGACAGCCAACGCTTCAGTTCTTAGAATCCGCGTTCATCGGCGTCGTCGGGACTCCTTTCAGCGGTTATCGTCGGGCCAGAGCACCACCTTCGCCGCCCAGCACTTCCAGGTGTTCGGCGCGAGCGCCATGGACGGCTTTCAGGGGAATCGACCGGTCGAATGTCGCCAGACGTCCGCCGCGCCGGATTGCCAGGCCGAGCAGATACACGTCCGTGACTTGCTGGTGGCCGGCCAGGGCCTCCGACCGGAAAAGGGCCTCATCCAGCAGCGACACGGATTCTTTCCAAAACCGGTGATCGGAAGCTCCGCAAAGAACGCGCAGGCGCGCCGCGACTTCGGCGGGAGCCGCATCGACGGTTGGGTAGGAAGGGCTGCTCAGGACGCGAATGCAGCCGTTGACCGTCACGGCGCAAGTGGCCCAACCGTGTTTCCGGTTCCGGCTGAACCAACGGTGCGCATCTTCGTGGTTGGGGTGCGCCGGATCGAACAGCGCGACGAGGACGTTGACGTCCAGCAACGCCGCCTTCATTCGCCGTCCCGCAACCGGTTCACGAGCGCCAGATGAGGCTTCCGCGCGCCCGGCTTCGGGGTGAACAAGGGAACGCCGTTCCGCGTGCGGGGGGCGGCTTTCGGCTCGAGCGCCTTGCGCATGAGTTCGGATACCACCTGCCCCATGGTCATTTCGCGCTGGCTCGCCAGTTGCCTTGCGACGTGCGCCAGGTCGTCATCGAGTTCCAGGGTCGTTCGCACGGT
>PLGA01000486.1 GCA_003139735.1 Bryobacterales bacterium
CGCCCCTATGCCGATCGTGCCGGCGGATGGTTATTAAGCAACTTCAGCGCCTTCGCTCAGTACCAGGTGGATCTTCATGCGCGCGCCTTCTTCCGGGTTAAGGGTGAATTGGACCAGATCCGCCTTTGCGCCAGGCAGCAACACGCCTCGATTGCCGGCTAGGCGTCCCGGATTTTCTGTCGTCATGCGTATGGCGTCGGCTAATGTGCAGACACTGGAAAACACGCAATTGCTAACGCCGTCCTTCAACGGCAGCGCGGCGCCCGCCTTCGAATCCGTCCCAACCATGGTTAACCGGCCGTCCGCCCTCAATTCCACCTGTCCGCCGATCGGCGCCTGGTAGATGCCAGGCGGCATCCCTCCCAGCGCCACGGAATCGGAGATAAGGATGCTGCGCTCGACGGTCTTGGCGCGGACCATCGCCCGCAAGGTATCGGCGGGTAAATGATGACCGTCGGCGATGAAGGTCGCGGTGAGGCGATCGTCCGCAAGTTGCGCCCAGATGGGATTTGGATGGCGCGGAAGGACGCTCGCAATGCCGTTGCCCAGATGTGTGGACAGCGTCGCGCCAGCGGCCGCGGCGGCGTGGATACGCTCCGACGCCGCATGAGTGTGGCCAATGGACACCAGAATGCCCTTGCCGGCAAGCGCCGCGATGAATTCCAGCGCGTTCTCCCAGTGCGGCGAAATTGTTACCATCCCCACCAAATTGCCTGAGGCTGTTTGCCATCGCTCGAATTCGGGCAAACTGGGCGGCCGAATCTGCTCGCGCGGATGCGCGCCGTGGGCGCCATCCTCGGGCGAAATAAAAGGCCCTTCGAGATGGACGAAAGGAATGGCGTGCGCGGCAAGTGGGCTGGCGCCGCGCGCTTTCGCGATGGCCCGTAAAGCGCGAACGAGTCTCTCTTCCGGCGCGGAGATGAGCGTAGGAAGGAAAGTGGTGACTCCGGTTGCGGCCAGCCGCTTCACAAGCGAGATCACCATATCCGGCTCGACGTTTTCGCCGTTCAGATCGCAGCCGCAATAGCCATTCACCTGCAGGTCAATGAAGCCGGGCGAGAGGTATCGAGTCTCACGCTCGGAACCGGGGCCGATGTCTTGAATGCGATCGCCCTCGATGGCAATGCGCAGCGGCTGCCCGGTCAGTGGATCGCGGCCCGTAATGGAACGGGTTTTCATACCGGCTGTTTCCCTGCCGGCAAATCGCCGGATTCGCGTTCCCGCGCGCATTCCAGCAATTGTAGAATCAAGATCGCTGCGCGGGGCAGATGGAAAGGATCCTTTACCGGAAGCGCCACCACTTCCGTCGTGGGCTTACCCTCCCGCGTGAGCCGTTGGCGCCACTCGCCGGTCTCGGGAACGGGAAAGTGCGTCCAGGCCCAGTCGGCCACCTTCTCGTACCATTCCAGACACCAAGGTTCGCCCGTCAACTCATGAGCCAGCAGCGTACCGTACAACGCCTCGGTGTGCGGCCACCACAGCTTCTTGTCGGAATGGGGGAAATAGGGCTCGTGCCCTTCCAGGTCCAGCGAGAGAAAAATCCCGCCGAACTTCGGGTCCCAGCCGCGCTCCAGATGCCATCGCATCGCTTCCGCGGCCCGGCCGATCGTGTTCACGTCTCCCCGCCGCCGGGCAAGATGCATCACGAACCACATCGACTCGATGGCGTGACCGGGCATCACGAAGGTTCCCGCCGGCGGAGGCAGCTCCTGGTAGTCTCTGCTAAGGAACTCCACGATCGCTTTGCGCCGCGGAAGCAGGAAGTGGCGCATGACCCGGTCGGAATACTCCTCAGCCAGTGTGTCCAGGCGGCCATCCGAGGTTGTCTGCGCCAGCTCGTTGGTCACCTCGGTCAGAATCATGGGGACGCCGTGGTTTCTCCAGCCGAGCGGCAGCGGATAGGGAGCGGTCTCCTGAAAATCGGGCTCTTCCACGCGGCGGCGTATGCGCTCAAACGTTTCCCGGGCCACCGCAAGCGCCTCCTCGTCCCTGGTGGCGCGGTAATACTCGCTGAAACCGTAGACCGCAAAACAGTCGGCGTAAATGCTGATCGGGCCCTCGATGACATCGCCTTTGCGATCGGTGCGGTAGACCCAGCGGCCCTGTCGATCGCGGCCGTGAGCCAGCAGGAACCGGACGGAGTTTGCGGCGGCGCGCAGAAACTCCGGACGCCGCTCCACGCGATTGTAGAGCGCTGAAAATGTCCATACCGAGCGCGCTTGCGACCAAATGAATTTGTCCTCACTGGCCAGCGCGCCGTCCTCGTGAATGCAGGAAAGCACTCCCCCGTGCTCCCAATCGATGCCGAACCGAAACCAGAAAGGAACAAACCGGTCAAGCAGCAATTCACGATACCGGCGGCAAAGACTTTGAGGGTCCGTCATAGCGCGCGATCAATCGCCGGCCGCTCCGGCCGCCTCGTTACCATCGCGCATCCACGCCCGGCGAAAGAATATCGGCCAAGGTGCGTCCGGTGAGGCTGGTTTGGGAATTGAAGCTCGAATCGTTGGCGGGGGCTTCAGCGCCGTCGTTCAGAAGTCCGTACGATTTGCCGTTTTCAGGATTTACGATGTAGCCATCGAAGCGCTGCACGGCGGTGACGATGCGGGGATCGCGCTCCACATGCTCGTAGTACCAGCTCAGGTAGTCCACGATGCCCGAGCTGCGGGTTCGGTCCCAACTTTTCGCGCCCAACTGCGACCAGGTGCCGTCGGGAAGTTGATTGCGCAAAAGGAATTCGATGTTCGGCTTGACGGCATGTTCAATCCACTTCTGCCAGGAGCGCTTGCCGCAATAGAGGTCGAAGCTGAGAATACCCTCGCCGACGTATGCCGAGGTTCCATAGGTGTGCGAATTCCACAAGCCGTCGGCGACCTTGGGGTCGTCGCGTTTGTCCCAATCGTATCCCTCCTCGGCCAGAATATGCGGAATATTGCCGTCCGCCCGCATGGTGCCCAGAACCCAGCCGAGCGCGCGATGGGAGATCTCGCGGTATTCGTCTTTCTTGGTCACGCGATACATCCAAGTGAAGATCTCGCCGCCGGTGAGCGCGGAAGAGAGCGTGTATTGGTCGTAAAGCGGAGTCTCCAGATTATCGTCCTTGGTTTCGCGCCAGCCCGTGGCGAATGCGCCCCAGGGATGGATCATTCCGTCTTTCTGAATGGAGTCCACATAATGTTGGACCGCTCGAATGTAGGCCTGCCGCTTCTCTGGATCGACATGCTTATTGAGGACGATCATCAGTCCGAGGGCGCTGCCCGTGTCCGCCATGTATACCGGGCCGTAGCCGGTTCTCCAGAAACCATTCGGCATTTGCCGGCCAAGCAGATAATCCGCGTACGCAACCGCGGCGTTGAGATACTGCTTATCGCCGAAGATCTCATAGCCGGCCACGAGCGTGCGCATGTAATAGCCGCCGATATAGACTGTGGGATAGGTAGCCTTGTTCTTGACGATGAAGTCGCAGAGGTTCTTCAGCAGTTCGCGCGTTTTCACGCAATTCGACGCGGTGCAGAACGGGGTCGGCCGCTGAGCCCCGGCGACCGAGTGCGTGATGCCCATGCACACCGTGATGCCAGCTACCGTAATCAAGCGCCGAACGAAACCCATCTTGTTGTTCGCCTCCCGAGGCGCGGGCTGAAAGCGCCCGATCCAGTTTGCTCCGACGATACGAAACATTTTCTCATGATTTAATAAGAACTGCAAAACGAGAGGAACAATTCCCGATCCCCGCTGGCCGGATCCGATGGACCGCCGGGGTGCCGACATAAGAGTAGAGATTTCCGGCGTTCTCAGGGG
>PLGA01000392.1 GCA_003139735.1 Bryobacterales bacterium
CCGCACCTGTTCACGCTGTTGTTTGTCGTCCTTTTCTATATCGCCCTGGAACGCGAAAGAGACGGACGCCGGCAGGTTTTCGGCGCGCCCTTCCTGCTCCTTCTCCCCGCTTTGACCGTCGTCTGGACCAATTTGCATGGCGGGTTCGTCGCGGGCATCGCCATGATCGGCGCCTATGCCGCCGGCGAGTTGTTGAGGATGGCGTTCGCCGCCGCCGCCCCGGAGCGCCGCGCCGCCTGGTGCGCCGCGCGCCGTTACCTGCTGGCAAGCCTCTTTTGCCTGGCGGCCAGCCTGGTCAACCCGTACACCTACCACCTGCACGTGCACGTGTTCCAGTACCTGCGCGATCCGTTCCAATCGGAATACATCAACGAGTTTTTGACGCTGAGTTTCCATCACCCCTCGGCCATTTTCTTCGAGGTCCTCCTGTTGGGCGCCGCGGCTACGACCGCGTGGAACCTCTCGCGGCGGAGTTTCATCGAACCCGTGCTCATTGTGCTCTGGGCGCACGGCGCCCTCCTGGCCACGCGCAACATTCCCCTCTTCGCCATCGTGGCCGCGCCTCCCGTGGCGGCTGCTTTGGAGCGTTGGATCGAATCTCTGGCCCGGTCGAATACCGCCGCCTGGCTCCGCGCGGCGTCCCGCAGGTACCTTCGCGTCGCCGCCGGCCTGGCCGACACGGATTCCATCTCGCGCTGGCACCCGGTCAGCGCGCTGGCTGCCCTGGCCGTGGCCGCGCTGCTGTTCGCGCCCCATCCGCCCGCGAAGTTCCGCGCTGAATTCGATCCGAAATCGTTTCCCGCCGCGGCGGTTGACGCGCTCCGCGCCGGTCCCCCCGCGCGCATCTTCGCCTACGACCAATGGGGCGACTACCTGATTTACCGGCTCTACCCGCACACGCGGGTGTTTCTCGACGGCCGCAGCGATTTTTATGGCGACGACTTCGAAAAAGACGTCATCGGCGTCGAAACCGTGAAATACGACTGGGAAAAAACCCTGAACCGATTTGAAATCGACACGATTTTACTATCCCCGGCCACGCCGCTAGCCGGCGCGTTGAAGGAATCCGCGCGCTGGCGCCTCGTCTACGACGACGGCGTCGCGCTGGTCTTCCGGTCCGCCGGCGCGCAACCGGGCGCAACCGTCCCCGCTGGAGCAGTTTCCGGCGGCCTATGCCGTGATCGCGAGATCACGAAAACCGAGGCGCGTGATCGCCCGATCACGCAGTACAACAACAGCACAACTTAATCGAAGGAGCGAATCACATGACGTTTTTGCGAAATTTCTGGCAAGAAGACGAAGGACAGGATCTCATCGAGTACACCCTGCTTCTGGCTTTCGTGGCCCTGGCATCGGCGGCCCTTTTTCTGGGCGCCGGCAAGAGCATCTCCGGAATCTGGAACGCGACGTCCACCCAACTGGCCTCCGCCAACTCCGGCAGCTAGAACCTGGGAGCGGGCATGACGGCCGTTTTGGCCGTTAGCCGTCATGCCCGTCCGGAGACCGTACGCTGTGAACATAGCAATGACCTATTTGCAAAAGTTCTGGCAAGAGGATCAAGGGCAGGATCTCATCGAGTACACCCTGCTCCTGGCATTCGTGGCGCTGGCATCGGCGGCCCTTTTTTCGGGCGCCGGCCGCAGCATCAAGGGAGTTTGGAACTCGACTTCCAGCACACTGGCTGTCGCCAACTCCGGCAGCTAGAACTTAGGGAGCGGACATGACGGCCGTTTTGGCCGTTCGCCGTCATGCCCGTCCGGATCCTGTGCGCCATGGGCATAGAGGATCCTTCGCCGCCGCCGCGCGGCGCAATCGACGGCCAGGCGGAATAGGCTTCCCGAAGTCCGGCGCCGGGACCTTCAGCGCGCCGCGAATGGGGAACGGAACATGCATAAAAGGTTTATTGGAGTTCTGATCTTCGCGTTTATCGTGGCCGCTTGCGGAGGCCTGCTCACCTACCGGCAGCTTATCAGGAGCCAGCCGGCGGCCCGCGCCCCCGAGCCCGTGGCGCGGATCGTCTTGGCCGCTCACGATCTCGAACCTGGCAGTATTCTGGCCGAGGGCGACGTCAGGCTGGCCGATTGGCCCGGCCCGGCGCCCGACGGAGCGTCTTCCAAACCCGAGGATTTCGTGGGCCGAGGCGTCATGGCCAAAATCTATTCCAAGGAGCCCGTAAGCTCATCGCGCCTCGCCGCCAAGGGCAGCGGCGGCGGTCTGGCCTCCTTGATTCCCGATGGCATGCGCGCTTTCGCCGTGCGCGTCAATGAGGTCGCCGGCGTGGCCGGATTCGTTACCGCGGGCATGCACGTCGATGTGGTGATCGACGGCAACCCGCCCGGGGGCGACCCCACCATGGGCACCGAGGCTCGCACCCCCCTGCAGAACATCGAGGTCCTTTCGGCCGGACAGGACTTTAAGAAGGATGCCGAAGGCAAACCCGTCACCACGCAGGTGGTCAACCTGCTGGTCAACCCGGCGCAGGCCGAAAAGCTCAGCCTGGCCGCCAACCAGACAACCATACAGCTCATCTTGCGCAATCCGATGGACCGCCGGGTGGAGCCGACTCCCGGCACCGCCCTGGCCTTCCTGTTCCATCCGGGCGGACCTGCGCCCGCTGCCCGAGCCGGTAAGCCGGCCCCGCAACGGCCCGTGGCGCATGAGGTCGCGACGCCGTCGAAGCCCGTCCCCTTCACGATGGAAATCATCTCGGGCACCCAGAAAACCGAAAAGCAATTCGGCTCCGAAGGGGGGAATCGATAATGTCCGGCTTACGCTGGCTGCGTGCGCATTTCTTATTGAGGCGGTGGACGCCCGCTTCGTTTGTGGGTCCGGCCGTCCGCTCCGTTTGCAGGCCGTCCGCCTTCTGCGCAATCATGGCCGCGGGTTTCTGTCTGTGCTCGTCGTTCCTGACGGCCCAAAACCCCGCCGCTCAACCGCCCGTCGTCACCTCGCCCAAGCCCACCGTCGAAGACTGGACCGTGACCGTCGGCAAGTCGCTGGTGGTGGACAGTCCGCTCACCATCGAGCGCATCTCGGTCGCCGATGGCGCCTTGGCCGACGCGGTCGGAGTCGGCCCCAGGGAAGTGCTCATCAACGGTAAGGCGCCCGGCGAAACCTCCGTCATCGTATGGCAAAGCGGCGGCAGCCGGCTGCTCTACAACCTCAGCGTCCGGCCGAGCTCGGCCAGGGTAGACGCCGTCCGGCAGCAGATCGCCCTGGAATTCCCGGAGGACGACGTCAGCATCGTCTTCGATAACGACACCGCATTCGTACGCGGCACGGTGAAGGACGTGGTGGACGCGGCGCGCGTCGCGGCCATTGCCTCCAGCCTCGGCAGGGTGGTCAACCTGCTCCACGTCGCGGTGCCTCCCGTAGAGGCGCAGATCATGGTAAAGGTACGGTTTTGCGATGTCGACCGGTCGGTCAGCAGGACCCTGGCGGTGGAGTTGGCCTCGGGAGCCTTCAACCAGTCCACTGCGTTGGGCACGGGTATGCCCCTTAGCACCACCGGCTCGCCGCCCTTCTCGCTCTCCGACGCGGTCAACATTTTTCTCTTCCGCAACGACATTAATCTGGCCGCCGCTATACAGGCGCTGGCCAGCAAGAGCCTGCTGGAGACGCTGGCCGAGCCCAGCGTGCCCGCCATCAACGGCAAGTCGGCCAGCTTCCTCGCCGGGGGCCAGTTCCCCTTCCCCGTCGTGCAACCGGGATCGAACGGCAGCGCCGCCACCATCACGATTTCCTGGCGCGAGTATGGCGTCCGTCTGAATTTCCTCCCCTTGATCACTCCCCGCGGCACCATTCGCCTGCAAGTGGCCCCGGAAGTGAGTGCGCTCGATTACACGAACGCCATCACGATAGCCGGGACAACGGTCCCGGCCTTGTCCACGCGCAAAGTGCAGACCGAAATCGAGCTCGAAAGCGGCCAAAGCTTCGTGATCGCCGGGCTGCTCGACAACCAGACCACCGATAATTTCTCCAAGGTGCCGGGAATCGGCGACATTCCGATCCTTGGCAAGCTATTTCAATCCAAAACGGTTTCCCGCAGCAACAGCGAGCTGCTGGTGATCGTCACGCCCGAGATCGTGCGGCCCATCCCCGCCGGCCAGCCGGCTCCGGCGCTGAATTTCCCGCAGACTTTCCTGCCCGCCAATAGCACCGGGCCGATTCGCCAGCCGGGCATGGATGTCACGGGCCCGGTTCCGGTGACGCCGCCTTCCGAGACCGTCCGGTTCGAACAGTTGTTGCAAATGCTGAAGCAGGGGCAGCCGGATACGGCGCCCAACGCCCCCGGGCTTTCCGATCCCGATTTACCGCAGGCCCCGCCCTCGACAACCGGTTCCTGGAACGCGGCGCCGCCTACCGTGTCCGGGACAGCGCGCGCCACCGGGCAAGCTGGAGGAACCGCCAGATGATCGGCCCAGCCGGAGGACAGGCATGTACCCGCTAACCATCGGACTGGCTATCCAAAACCAGGACCTGATGGAGCAGACGCGCGCCTGTCTCGCCGAGCTGCCCTTCCGCGTCACCGTCGAGCAACCGGATACCGCCGACGTGGGCGGTTTCCTCGACCGCCTCGAGCGCATGCGGCCGGACGTCGTCCTGTTGGATATCACGAGTTGCCAGAGCCCTCTGGAGGGGTTGGTTACCGGCGTCCGGGCCGCCACGGGCGACTCCCTGATCGTCGCCCTGAACACCGTCGCCGACTCCGATACGATCCTGGCCGCCTTTCGCGCCGGCATCAACGAGTACGTGCATTCCCCCTTTGGCGTCACGCTCCGCAGGGCGCTCGAAAAGCGCGCCGGTGAACGCAGCCGGCGCCGCGACGGCGGACCCAAAGGCGCGGGCAAGGCCTTCGCCTTCTTCTCCGCCAAAGGCGGATGCGGCGCCACCACCCTGGCCTGTCATGTGGCCGCCGAACTGGGACGGCAGGATCGCAAGGTACTACTGGCGGATCTCGATCTGGATGCCGGCATGGTCGGGTTCATCACCAAGACCAACTCGATCTACTCTATTCTCGACGCCGTCAATAACCTGCACCGCCTGGATATCCACTACTGGAAGGCGCTGGTCTCGAACGGAATTCATGGCGTGGATATTGTGGCGTCGCCCATGGCCCTGGCTTCCAAGCATCCGCCCAAGGACGACCAGCTTCGCCAGGTCATCGCTTTCGCCAAGCCGCACTACGATTGGATCGTGGTGGATCTCGGCCGTAGTTTGAGCCGCCTGGGCCTGGCCGCCCTGGAGGAAATCGACGAGGCCTGCCTGGTGGCCACCCTGGAAGTGCCCGCCCTGCATCAGGCCAAACAGATCATTCAGACGCTGCTCGATAGCGGATTCGGAAAGAATCGCATCCGCCTCATCCTGAACCGTTCGCCCAAGCGCATGGACATCACCCTGGGGGATCTCGAGAAAATGCTCGCCATTCCCATCTTCTGCACGGTTGCGAACGACTACACCGAGTTGTATGAGACCTATGCCGAAGGCCGCATGTTGGACCGTGGAACGAATCTCGGCAAGCAGTTCGTCAGGCTGGCTGCCAAGCTGGCCAACCTCGAAGAGGAGAAAGACCCGAAGAAGCGCGGGCTTTTCGGGTAAAGGATCGAACCAACTATGCCTACCGTTCTTGAAAATCCAACGCGCGCCGGGGAAAGCCGGGAAGGTGGCTGGGTAAGCCGCCTTTTCAACACCGACGGCTACACCCCGGAGTACCAGGAGCTGAAATTCACGCTCCATCGCAAGCTCCTCGACCGGATCAATCTGGAGGCGCTCTCCTCCATGGCCAGCGAGCGCGTGCGCACCGAAATCCGAGCCGCGGTCGCCAAGCTCGTCGAAGAGGAGAAGACCCCCCTCAGCCTGTTGGAGAAGGACCGCGTGATCGAGGAGATCCTCGATGAAGTGTTCGGTCTCGGCCCTCTGGAGCCGCTCCTTCAGGACCCCGACATCAGCGACATCCTGGTGACCACCCCGCACCTGGTCTATGTGGAGCGCGGCGGAAAACTGTATCGCACTTCCGTTGAGTTCAAAGACGACGCCCACCTGCTGCGCATCATTGAAAAGATCGTCTCGCGCGTGGGCCGCCGCGTGGACGAATCGTCGCCCCTGGTGGATGCCCGGCTTCCGGACGGTTCGCGCGTCAATGCCGCCATCGCGCCGGTCGCCGTGGACGGCCCGCTGCTTTGCATCCGCCGCTTCGGCCGCACCGCCCTGAAGGGCGAGGACTTGGTGGCCAAAGGGAGCATGACCGCCAGCATGCTGGAGTTGCTCAAGGGCTGCATTAGAGCGCGGCTCAATATCCTCATCTGCGGCGGAACCGGCTCCGGCAAGACCACCCTGCTCAACGCGCTGTCGTCCTACATCCCCGAGGACGAGCGCATCGTGACCATCGAAGACGCGGCCGAATTGCGGCTCCAGCAGACCCACGTGGCGCGCATGGAAACGCGCCCCCCCAACGTGGAGGGCGTGGGCGCCATTCACATTCGCCAGCTTGTCATCAACGCCCTCCGCATGCGTCCCGACCGCATCATCGTCGGCGAGGTGCGCGCCGAGGAAGCCCTGGACATGTTGCAGGCCATGAACACCGGCCACGACGGCTCCCTCACCACCATCCACGCCAATAACCCCCGCGACGGCTTGGGACGCCTGGAAGTCATGGTCGGCATGGCCAACGCCAACATGGGCGTGCGCTCCATCCGCCAGCAGATCTCCTCGGCGGTCGACCTGTTCGTTCAGACCTCGCGCTTCAGCGACGGCTGCCGGCGCATCACCCATATTACCGAGGTGACCGGGATGGAGGAGAATACCATCTCGCTCCAGGACATCTTCCTGTTTGAGAAGACCGGAATCACCGAATCGGGCCGGGTCGCGGGGCGCTTCCGCGCCACCGGCGTCCGCCCCAAGTTCTACGAGCGCCTGCGGGCGTGCGGCATCGTGCTGCCCATGCAGACCTTTCAAACCGTGCAGGAGGTCAACTAATGGCTGCCGGAGTCCTGGTTTCTTTCGTGGTCGTCTTCGCGCTGGTTCTGTGCGCGGTGAGCGTGGCGATGAAATTCTTCGAGGCCAAACGAAAGAGCCAGGTGACCGGCATGCTGAAGACCGCCTCGGGCGAGTCGCGGACCAGTCTCTCCAACCTGCTGAAAGAAGCCGAACCCGAAAAGCCTACCGGCATCAAAACGCTGCTCGCCTCCCTCCAGTTTTCGCGCCAGGCGCAGATCCAGCTTACCGAAGCGGGCATGAACTGGAAGGTGAGCCGTCTGCTGGCGGTCATGGGCGCGATGGCCGCGTTCGGATTTGCGCTGGGCATTGCGTTTCCCCTTCTGTTGAACGGCCCGACCACCGCCCTGTCGCTGGCGGCCGTCTGCGGAGTTATGCCGTATCTCTTCGTGAGACGGAAGCGGAAGAAGCGGCTGGCCGCATTGGAAGAGCAGTTTCCGGACGCTCTCGATTTCCTGGCGCGGTCCATGCGCGCCGGCCATGCATTCTCGATCAGCATGGACATGCTGGGCCAGGAGCTCGAAGACCCTCTGGGCCAGGAGTTCCGAGGACTTTTCAACGAACAGAACCTGGGCGCCCCGCTCGACATCGCGTTGCGCAATTTCGCCGTGCGCGTGCCGCTGCTCGACGCGCGCTTCTTTACCACCTCCGTGCTCCTGCAAAAGCAAACCGGCGGCAACCTGAGCGAGATCCTCACGCGTCTGGCTTACATTATCCGCGAGCGCTTTCGCCTGAAAGGTCAGGTGAGGGCCGCCAGTTCGCACGGGCGCCTGACCGCGACCATATTGACCGTTTTGCCCATCGCCACCACGGTCTGCATGCTGCTCGTGGCCCATGGTTACCTGGAGGGCATGGCCGCCGACCCCGACGGCAAGAAACTCATCGGTGGGGCCATCGTGGCCCAGGTCTTGGGGAGGTTTTTCATCACGCGGATTATCGACATTAAGGTGTGACTATGGCGCATCCCCTGCTCATATCCATTTGCGCCTTCCTGATGTTGCTGCTATTCCTCAGCGGCGCGTCGTACCGCGTGATCTACAAGCCCGGCAAATTCCTCAAACAGCTTGGCGCTCCCGTGATCACGGACGCCGCTGTGCGCCTCGCGGCGGCGGAAGCCAACGAGCCCAGCGGCAGCACCGTGCTCGCCGTGCTCCACCAGCTCGGCTCCAGGATGCCGTCCTCCGATGCCGACCTCAGCTCGTTGCGCACGGATTTGCTTCGCGCCGGCTTCCGCTCCGAGACCGCCGCGCCGGTTTTCTACGGCATGCGATTCGTGGCCACGGCGGCCATGTTCGCGATCAGTCTGGCGCTGCAGCCCAAAATGCCCGAAAACCCGCCCATGAGAATGGCGCTGCTGGGCTTTGGCGTGGCCGCCGGGTGGATTCTGCCTCGGTTTTTCCTCGAGAAAAAGGTGGCCAAGCGGCAAACGATTTTGCGGCTCTCGCTTCCCGACGCCTTGGACCTCCTGGTGGTCGCCATCGAGGCCGGCCTGGGATTGGATCAGGCCATGCAGTACGTGGGACGCGAACTCCAATGGAGCCATCCCGAATTGAGCGAAGAGTTGTTCCTGGTGCAGCTCGAAATGCGCGCCGGAAAACAGCGCTCGGAGGCCTTGCGCAACCTTGCCGAGCGCACCGGCGAACCGGAAATCAAAAAGTTGGTGGCCATCCTCATTCAGAACGACCGCTTTGGCACGAGCATGGGCGAATCCCTGCGCAGCCATTCGGACTTCCTGCGCGTCAGAAGGCGCCAGGACGCCGAGGAGCGCGCCGGTAAAGTCGGCGCAAAGCTGGTCTTTCCCATCTTTTTTTTCATTTTGCCGTCAATGCTGGTGGTCGCGGCAGGCCCTGGGCTTCTTCAGATTTTCAAGAACCTATTCCCCATGATGAACCAATTCAAATAAAGGGAGTAAAACGAAAATGCACATACTCGTTCAGTACGGTATCTGGCTGGCCGCTGGCGCGGTCCTCCTGGTCTTCCTGAAACGCCGTCGTTCCCGCAAGAGCGTCTAGTGCGGCGGCCGACCTGGCTTGGGCGCTTCCGGGGCTGGGCATGCCCGGCCCTCGCCTGCCGTCAATAGCGGGCGTGGCTCCGAGCTAAAGCGCCTTCATAAAAACGAAAGGAGAAACATGGATCTCGCGTTGCAGGCCTCCATTTGGCTGGCTGCGGTCGTGACGCTGGTCAGCCTGTTGCAGCGCCGCCGCAAGCGGTTAACGCTGCGGTGACCACGACAATGTCCCGGCTACAACGCCGGCCCGTCTCGCGTCCCGAAGGCGGATTGCCTGCTAAGTGCGCCTAATTTTATGCCGATTGTCCTGCTCAAGCAAAAGCAGAACCCCGATGGTGGATGGCCTTACATCCGCGGCTCCTCCTGGACGGAGCCGACGGCCTACGCGGTCCTGGCGCTGTTGTCCGCCGGAGAAACCGAGGCTGCCGGGAGCGGCCTGCGCTGGCTTCGCGCGGCGCAGCGCTCCGATGGAGGCTTTCCGCCCCAACCGGGCGTCGACCACAGCGCCTGGGTCACGGCGCTTGCGTC
The DNA here is from genome assembly GCA_003139735.1 of Bryobacterales bacterium. Taxonomy (GTDB): domain Bacteria; phylum Acidobacteriota; class Terriglobia; order Bryobacterales; family Bryobacteraceae; genus BOG-224. The sequence goes on from PLGA01000392.1 coordinate 9,530, forward strand.
CCTTGTGCCCGCCGGGCGGCTGGGGTTGCCGGTCCACGCGCGCGCCGTCGCATGGCTGTTGAGAGACTGCGGGGCGGAATCCACCCTCGCTTACCGCGTGCGCGAGTGGCTTCTGGGCAGTTCGGTCGGCGATTCCGAAAACGTGGGCTGGCCCTGGGCGCCGGACGCCGCCGCGTGGGTTGGACCGACTTCCCTGGCGATCCTCGCGCTCAAGAAAGAGCACTTGCGGAGGCCTTCGGCCGCGATCCGCGGGAGGGTCGAGTCCGCCACGCGATTCCTGTGGAGCCGCATGTGCAACGGGGGTGGATGGAATTACGGGAACGCGAGCGTGTTGGGGCAGGATCTGCGGCCCTACCCCGAGACCACCGGAATGGCGCTCGCAGCCTTGCGCGGCGATCGCTCTCCCCGGATCGGCCAAGCCATCGCCGTCGCCACCCGATTTCTCGCGGAGTGCCGCTCCGCCGATGCTCTGAACTGGCTCCGGCTCGGCCTCATCGCTCACGGATGCCTGCCCGAGGGATACTGCCCGCCGCCGCGTATCGAACGCCGCACCATTATGGAGGCATCGCTCGATCTGCTGGTGGCCAATGCCTCGAATGCCGAAGGCCTGTTGGGGAGTTGATGCCATGAGATGCGATCGCATTAGCGGGGCGGGCCGGGGTACCCACGTCGTTCGTGGGCCGGCGTCCCTTCCGGGTGGCGGGAATGATCGCGCCGAGGAGGGCAGCGTCGAAAGCCCCGATGTGGGGNNCAGGATACCATCCTGCCCCACGCCGGACCTGCGACGGCTTTCATGAATTTTGGTGGCCCGCAGGGCCATGGAGACAGACCAGGAGGGCCGCCCCGCCTCACAAGACGCGAGTGGGCCGTCGCCGCCGGCGCCGCCGTGCTCGGCGGCTGCGGCAAGACGTCCGCCATCGAGCCTTCCTTGGTATCCATCGTGCGCGCGCCGGAATACGACGGGCGCATCTACCAGACCGTCCGCGGCTTGCTGGCCGAGCACCAACTTCAGGTGCGCGGCCGAAACGTGCTCCTCAAGCCCAATCTCGTCGAATTCGAGCCGCAAAGCGCCATCAATACGAACCCCCTGCTGGTGCACGCCGTCTATGAAGGCTTCCGCGCGTTGGGCGCCGCCAGCGTACGCATCGCCGAGGGTCCCGGTCACCGCCGCAACACGCTCGACTTGGCGGACGCGGCCGGCTATTTCGGGGTCGTGCCGCGCTTCGAGGATGTCTTCGTCGATCTCAACCTGGACGACGTTCGGCAAGTGCGCCCCCCCCATCCAATCTCAGGACTCCGCAAGTGGTACCTTCCCAAGACGGCCCTTGGAGCCGATCTGCTGGTTTCCATTCCCAAGATGAAAACGCACCACTGGGTAGGCGTCACGCTGTCCGCCAAGAACCTGTTCGGCGTGATGCCCGGCGGCGTTTATGGTTGGCCCAAGAACCCCTTGCACTGGGCTGGGATCGACGAGTGCATCGCGGATTTGCACGGATTGTTCCCCCGGCAGTTCGCGATTGTGGACGGCATCGTCGGAATGGAAGGGAACGGGCCCATCCAGGGCGCGCCCAAGCGGGTGGGAGTTCTGGTGGCGGGCCGCGATCCCGTGGCGGTCGATGCCACCTGTTGCCGGATTATGGCGGTCGATCCGCTGAAAATCCGATATCTGCTCCTCTCGGCGGGCCAGGATTCCCACATCATGGAGCGCAATATCCGGCAATGCGGCGAAAGCATTGCCTCCGTGGCCACGCCTTTCCGGTTGATTCCGGAGTTCCAGCGGATTCGCCTGGAGAAGCGGGTTTGATGCCGCTGCCTTCTTTTTTCCGCGGCCGCATGGCTTACCCGGCGCTTTCCGCGTTGTTGCTGGCGCCCTGTTACTGGCAGCCGCGCATTCAAGCCGGCGACCTCTCCAGCCACATTTACAACTCCTGGTTGGCGCAGTTGGTCGAGAGCGGCCGCGCGCAGGGGCTGGTCGTGGCCCCGCAGACCACCAACGTCCTGTTCGACCTGCTTTTGAGCGGCTTGTTCCGGCTTTTCGGACCCCAGGCCGCCCAACGCACCGCCGTCTCCCTGGCCGCGCTGGTTTTCATCTGGGGCGCTTTCGCCTTCGCCGCCGCCGTCTCCGGGCACCGGCCGTGGAACCTGCTTCCCGTGATCGCCATGCTGGCCTATGGATGGGTGTTCCACATGGGCTTCTTCAATTTCTACGTGGCGCTGGGAATGTGCTTCTGGGCGATGGCTCTGGTTTGGAACCCAAACCCGTGGCGCGTGGCCGCCGCCGTTGCCCTTCTGGCCCTGGCCTGGCTGGCGCACGCCTTGCCTGTGGCCTGGTGTTTGTGCCTGCTCGCCTACCTCGCGGCGGCGCGCCGCCAGCCTGTCCGCCTGCGCGCCTATGCGACCCTCGCGGCGCTGGCGCTGATGGCTGCCTTCCGCATCTTCGCGGCATACGCCCTTTCGGGCCATTGGCATCTGGCGCAGATTATGGACATCACGGGCGCGGACCAGGTCTGGGTCTTCGGCGGCGAATACCGCCTGGTGCTGGTGGGGCTGCTTTTTGTCTGGGGATTGCTATTTCTGCGACTGGTCCACCAGTGGGGCGCTTCACGCGTCTTCACCAGCGTCCCCTTTCAGCTCTTCGTCATGAGCGCAGGGGGCGTCCTCATCCTGCCTTCGTCCGTGCTGATCCCCGGGTTCCTGCATGCGCTGGTCTACATTGGCGAGCGCATGTCCTTGGCGGTCGGCGTGTCGCTGTGCGCTCTGTTGGCGTGCGCCCGCCCGCGCGCTTTCGAGCGCTATGCCATGCTGGCGCTGGCTTGCGTTTTCTTCACGCTTCTTTATCGGGATGAGCGCGTGTTGAACAAGTTCGAGGACCGCATGGAGGGCGTGGTGGCGGGCCTTGAGCCGGGACAACGCGTGGTGAGCCTGGTGGACCTCCCGTACGCGCGCGTCAACGCCCTCGCGCACATGATCGACCGGGTCTGCGTGGGCCGTTGCTACAGCTTCGCCAACTACGAGCCTTCCACGCGACAGTTCCGCGTGCGCGTGACTGCCGACAATCCCATCGTGATTCGAACTTACTCCGATTCCTGGGCCTTGCAGACCGGCGCCTACCGCGTGAAGGCCGCCGATCTGCCTATCTATGCGGTGGATCTGGACGTCTCAGGAAAGGTGGTTGTCCGCAATTTGAAAGCGGGAGCCTTATGTGGAAGTACTCATTGGAAAGTATTACCGGATCGGGTTCCAGCAAGCTGAGCGCGCTGACTGGGGAGGGCCTGCGCTGGCCCGAGCTGTTGCGTTACCTTGCCGAAGGGGCCTTGTTGCTGGGATTCCTGTTGACCTCGTCGTGGCTGGTTTGCCGGTGATATCCCGGCGCAGGCCTTCGCTTTAGAGGCCGAAATGCCCTGGCGCACGCAGGATCACAATCAGGTTCCAAACCACCAGTGCGCTATACCAATACGTAGCCCAGCGAATCAGGCGGTATTTCTTCCAGTAGACGCAACCGCCGGCAAGCGCCAGCGCGACCAGCTTGGAAGCCAACACTCCCACTAACGGCCCGGCGTGCATCAGAACCCTGATGAAGGGGCTGGCTTCCGATGCGCCCATCTTGAGCCCGATCAGGGTGGTGATGAAATCGAGCAGTTGCAAGTAAATAAACGCCTGAATCATGATCATCGACTGTTCCTAAGGCTTCTATCGGCTCTATCTTGAAACAATTGTAGTGGCAAAACCACTAAAATAATCGGCTCCGACGTACCGTCTGTACTGAGTGGATGGTTTTGGCATAGTACAAGTTGCAGGATTTGGGGGTACTATAGTTCTATGGCTAGAGCCATGTTCGACGTCGAGTGCCCCTGCTGCCAGGCGATTTTGAAAGTGGACCCCGAGACGCGCGCGGTTATCGCGCACACCGTTCCCGAAAAGCTCAAGCCCATTGAAGACCTGGCGGCGGAAGTCGCCAAGTTGAAAGGCGCCGGGGCGCGGCGCGAAGAGGTTTTCCAGAAGCAGTTCGAAGCCGAGAAGACCCACGGCAAGGTGCTCGAAAAGAAGTTCGACGAGCTTTTCAAGCGCGCTAAAGACAACCCCGACCTCGCGCCCCCGGTCCGGGATATCGATCTCGACTAGCCCTCGTCTCTACTTCAGGTATTTCACGAACAAAGCCTCGTTACCTTTCTCATTATAAGTAAGTTCATCAACAAGGCTTCGCGAGATCAGGATGCCGAATCCGCCCGGCCGCTGCCCCCGATCCTGGCGAACCTCGACGTGCCGGGTCGGCGAATCGTCCGGATTGCAAATGGCGGCGTGCGGCAGCCGCCCCAGGGAGAAGCCCTTGCCCGTGTCGTGAATTTGCCCGACCAGCGAGTGGCTTCCGTGGACGAGCGAAACGCGCACCCGCTTCCGCGGATCGAGTTTGCCGCCATGTTCGACGGCGTTGAATAGCAGTTCGCGGAAGGCGGCGGTGACATCCTCGCACACCTTGCCCGGCAGGCCGGAAAGGATCTCGCGGACGAATTGCGTGACGCGCTCGGCGGCATCGATCTTGCAGCGCACCTCGAACCCGATCCAGGCCGGGTCCGCCGAAATCACACGGATATCGTCCCGCCAGGACGTCGAATCGAGGGCCAGTTGGACCATGTCGGCCAGAGCGCTTCGAGAAACCGGCTCATGGAAATAGCCGTAGACCTTCTCGCGAATGGCCGCGACGAGCAGCGTGGGATCGCCGTCCCCGGTGAGGATCACCCTGGTTTCCGGCCGGATGGCCCGCAAGCGCCGCAACAGCCGCAGTCCCAGGGAGGGATCCGAGTCGTGGCGCGCCACCACCAGGTCGCAGGGCGCTTCGCGGGCGTACGCCAGCGCCTCGCCGAACTCATGAGCGCACTGGATACTGCGGCCTTCCCGTTGCAAGAGGCTAGCCAGATTGTCGCCGTTCCCGGCGTCGGCGCTCACCAGGAGCAACTTGCGCGGACTCAAAGCTTCTCCCACTGGATTACCCGGATTCCCCAGCCGAGATCAGGATATCACGTAACCTCGGGGCTTTCCCCGGCATCTCACCCACTGATGGTCTACCCGGAAAGTGTCCCCGGCGGGGCCCGATGCGCCGCCGGATATTTGGCTCTGTTTCTGCTNNGGCGGCGGCTACCCCGGCGGCACTTCAGCACCGCTGCCTGGCTCGACAAGGGGAAATCAGGGAACGCCGAACAAGAACGCCCCGCTTCCGAACTTTCGCGGAAAGCTCAAGCAAATGGACGCTAAGTCCATTTCCATCAAGCTGGATGACGACCGCGAAATGGACTTCAAGCGCACCGACAAGACCAAGTTCTTCAAGAATGGCGATGAAGTGAAGTCGCCGTCGGATTTCAAGCCTGGCGACCAGGTTTCGGTCGAAGGCCCGGAGGACATGGCGGGCAACCTGACGGCGGTGAACGTGTATTGGGAGAAAGCCGCGGCGGCCGGATCCCAGACCGCCGACAAGGACGGCGTGCCGGATACCTGGGGCGGCGACTCCGCAAAGCCCAGCACGGCGGTCAAGCCGCCGCCCGCCGCGCCGGATGCCGACGATCCCGGACGGCCCGTGTTAAAGCGGGGCGGCCCGGCCGATCCGAGCCGTGAGCAGGCACCTGCGGTTCCCGCTCAGCCGGCCAGCGACCCCGACCGGCCCGTGTTGCGCCGCGCGCCGGCTACCGCGGCGGACGCCGCCACTCCTCCCCCCACGGCTCCCGCTCAGCCGGCCAGCGACCCCGACCGGCCCGTGTTGCGCAGGACGCCGGCCACAGTGGCCGATGCCACGGTTCCTCCCCCGCCGGCCGCGGCGCCCCGTCAGCCGTCCCTCGACCGCGACGACCCGGACCTGGCGTTTGGCGCTATTCAGCAGGACCCGCTGATTCGCAAGGCCGCCAACGCCGCTATGGATTTCACCGAGACGCTGCCGAACTACGTCTGCCAGGAGCTGGTGACGCGGTACGTGAGCGAGTCGACGCCGGCCAGATGGGAGGCCCAAGACGTCGTCACGATGGAAGTGGTGTACGAGAACGGCAAGGAAGACTACCGGAACATCACCGTCGGGGGCAAGCCTTTTAAGGGGTCCATGGACGACACCGGCGGCGCGTGGTCGACGGGCGAGTTTGGGACCGTCCTGATCAACCTCTTCAATCCCGGAACGGCCGCCCAATTCCATTTCAAGCAGGATTCCAGAGCCGGCAGCGTCATGGCCAAGGAGTACAGTTTCGAGGTTGCCCACGAGAATTCCCATTGGGAGGTCAAATTCGGCTCCCAGCGGTATGTTCCCGGCTACACCGGCAACGTTTGGATCGATCCATCGACCGGCCGCGTACTGCGGATTGAGATGGACGCGCGAAGGTTCCCGGGCGACTTCCTCACCGACCACGTGGAATCGGCGACCGATTACGAGTACGTCCGGCTGGGCGGCACGGAGCAGTACCTCCTGGCGGTGCATTCCGAAACCCTGAGCTGCGAGCGGGGGTCGAGCGCCTGCGCGCGCAACACCATCGACTTCCGCAACTACAAGAAATTCGCAGGGCAATCCACCGTTACGTTCGGAGACGCGAAGTAGCAGGCGAGCACGCGATGGCAGGCGAATCGCCTGCCCCACCTTACGGCTTCGGCGGCGGGACGTCCTGCTTCTGGTTGTTTTGGTTGGGCCTTCCCCTGCCGCCTTGGCGGGGCGTGGGCTTGGCGCTGGCCAGTTCGACGTAGCTCGCGATGACTTTGTCTTTCTGATCCGGGTCGACCGTCAGGTAGCGGCTGTGCCCGTCGGCCTTCGGTGTGAAACGCGTGCGGCCATCGTCGAGAACGGCGATCGCGCCCACGGCGGAGAGCTTGAAGCCGTCCGGACGGGCCGCGTAGAGCGCCGCCGCCACGGATGGCGCGGCGGCGTCGTAGGGCATCGTCCGATTCGCCCGGTAGGCGTCGACAATGGGATGCGCCGGGGCCCAGGCGAAATCCTTCTCGATGGCGGCGCCGGGAAACGGCAGGGCCTCGCCCACTTCCGTGCCCACGGCCACAATCGGCGTGGGCCACTCGGCGAACAGCCGCCGGGCGGCGGGCACGTCGGCCTTCACGCGGGGATCGGCCGTCCCCTCCGGGTACGATCCGGCAGCCACGATCAGCAGCTTTACTTTGCGCTGGATCAGATCGAGGGTTCCCGCCAGATCCATCACCTTGACCAGATTCGTCGCCGGGCCGGCCAGCAGCACGATGCAATTCTGGTCGACTTGCGCCGTCATCGCATTGCGGATCAGCGCGATCGGGTCGGCGGTGTCGTTGAGCTTGACGATCCCGTTCGGATAGGCGGGCTTGCCGTCGTCCGTTTTTTTGTCCAGCACGGCGTTCAGGACCGGGGTGTCGGCGTCCAGTTTGCCGTTGTCGGCCATGCCCATGGGAGGCGCGGTGCGCTGGAAGCCGCCGCCGAAGGATCCCGCGGCGGGCGGCGGACCGGCAAAGAACCTGGCCAGCGCATCGCCGAACGCTGCCGATTTCAGGTTCGACTTGGTGGTGCTGGTCGAAATGAGGCGCGCTTCGTTCTTGCCTTCGAGGCCGTAGACGAGCGCCAACGCCAGCGCCCCATCCACGCCATCGCCCAAATCGGAATCGAATACGATGCCGACCGGCTGCGGTCCTCGCGACGGAAATTGCATGGTTAGCCCCGACAGCCAGCGCAGCATGGCGAAGACTCGCCGCGTCCGCTTCGCGGGGCGCGCGCGAGGGCAGGCGAATCACCTGGCCTACCTGGCCCACCTGCCGGCTGCTGTACAGAATACGTGCGCATTAGGTCAGTTCGGCGAAGCTCAATTCCCCGGTGGCGTCGCCGAAGTGCTCCATGCGTACGCCCATCCGGTCCATCATCGCCAGGTGCAGGTTGCACATGGGCGTTTCCTTGCGATACACCAGGCGGCGGCCGGTCTTGATGGAGCCGGCGGCGTTGCCGACCACCAGCGTCGGAAGATCCTCGTGGAGGTGGCGGTTGCCGTCGGAAAGCCCGGCGCCGTAGACCAGCATCATGTTGTCGAGCAACCGGTTGTCGCCTTCCGGAGTGCATTTCAACTTATCTACCCAGGCGGCCAATTGGGTGGCGTGATAGGTATTGATTTGCGTGACCTTTTCGATCAGGTCCGGCTTGCCCTGGTGGTGGGTGCACGGGTGATGGCCATCGGCGATGCCGATTTCGCGATAGGGGCGCGAGGTGCCTTCGCGGGTGATCAGGAAAGTGACCACGCGCGTCAGGTCCGCCTGGAACGCGATGGTGATCATGTCGGTCATCAGCTTGAAGTGCTCCGCGAAATCGGCCGGGATGCCATAGGGCTTCTCCATGTGCGGATCGATCTGCGCGTTGGTGTTCTCGGTGCGTTCAATCTGCCGCTCCACCTCGCGAATGGAGGTGAGATACTCGTCCAGCTTGCGGCGGTCGGTGGGACCGAGGGTGGCTTCGAGGCGCCTGGTATCCTCGCCGACGAAATCGAGAATACTGCGGCGATAGTCGGCCTCCCGCGCACGCGCTTCCGGGCTGAGAATCACGCCATTGCCAAACAGCCGTTCGAACAGCGCCCGTGGATCGAGAATGGGCGGCAGCGGCTGGGTTTCGCTCTTCCAGGACAGGTTATTGGTGTAGGCGCAAGAGTAGCCGGAATCGCAGTCGCCGGCTTGGCGCGCGTCTTCCATGCCCACTTCGAGGGAGGGAAAGCGGGTCTGGTCGGCCAGGTGCTTCGCGACAATCTGGTCGCAGGAGACGCCGGCTTTGATGTCCACGGTGGTCTTTTTGACCTGGATGCCGGTCAGATACGACCCCGAGCAGCGGCCATGGTCGCCGGCGCCATCGAGCAGCGCGCGCCCGGTGTTGTGGGTCAGGTTGCCCAGCATGAGGATGTCGTCGCGGTGGGGCTCCATGGGCTTCAGCACGCGCGGCAGCTCGCCCAGCTTGCCCTCATAGTCGGGGTTCCACTGGTTCATGATGATGCCGTTGGGCACATAGGCGAACACCATGCGCAAAGGGGCCTTGACAGCCCGCGCCTGGCCGATTGCCAAGGCGGGAACCATGGCGTCCAACAAGGGAAGCCCGATGGCCGCGCCCATGCCGCGCAGGAAAGACCTGCGATGAAGCGCCTTCCGGGTGATGGTCATTTCTGAGCTACCTCCTTCGCATTCCGGGTTTCAACTAGCTCGCCGCGCCGCATCTGGAAGGGCGCGCTGCGCACGATTTCGTAAATGGCCGTCTGGAACGGATACCCTTGGGCCGCCAGCCTGCCGACGATGCCATCGATCACGCGGCGGTCGTAGGGCGCGATGCCCCTCCCGAGGGCGTAGATCATGAGCTTCTCGACGACGCACTGGGCGAATTGGGGAAGGGCCGAAACCAGAGCGGCGCGCATTTCCGAGGGGGTGGAGAAAGTCTTGCCGTTGGGCAGCGTGCCGGTCGCATCGATCGGGAACTTGCCGTCCAGGGTCCGCCACTTGCCGATGGCGTCGTAATTCTCCAGGCCGAAGCCGAGCGGGTCCATCTTGGAGTGGCAGGAGGCGCACACGGCGTTGGCTCGGTGACTCTCCATTTGTTGGCGCAGCGAAAGCGACGTGCCCACGGCGGCCTCATCGAGCGGCGGAACGTCGGGCGGCGGCGGAGC
>PLGA01000259.1 GCA_003139735.1 Bryobacterales bacterium
GCCTGCCTTCTTCGGTGGGGCGGACCGGGGCGCCCACCGTCTCCGTGGGCCCGTCTGCCTTTTTCTGGCCTGTTGAGTTAATTCTTGGACACTACACTAGAGGGTCTGGCGATGCCCGCGGGAATGCGTGCATCGCCGCCTCGAAAAGCCGCGCCCCTACGGACGTTTCTTCTGCTCTTCCCCTGGCCCCGGCCGGCCTCCGGGCGCTGGCCCCGCCGGCCGCTCCATTGGCCCTCTGGCCACCGGGGCGGGGCGCGCCTGTTCCGGCCGTTGTATGGAAGGCCGCGCTTGCCGCTCACGGAACGCCACTCCCTCCGAGGCAGTCGCCTGCACGCCAATGCCGCGCCGCCCGTTGAAGCTAATGCGATTGACCGGCGTGTAGTTGACCACCGCGTGGTCGTACACGTGATGGACCCCGCCGCCCACATTCAGCGCTAAGCGGTTGTAGTTGAATACGGCATTCCCCCAATACCCGCCCGAGAATCCCAGGCCGGTATAACCGAAGCCATAGTTGATGCCGCCATAGAATCCCACGTGCGGTCCCCCAATAGCCCGCATGCCATAAATAATGTCCGCCGGAGAACCCCCAATAAGGAGGCGTCCAGAGGGCCCCCACGAACGGAGCCGTGACCCATGCTCCAGGCACCCAATAATAACCAGCCTGGGAATAACCCCAGTAGCCCGGCGTCCATAGGTAATTGTCGCCGGGGCACGGCGGCTGGCTGTAATCCGGCAACGGCGGCCCTCCCTATCCTTTGAGAGACACGTCGGCGTCCTCGCCGACGTTCTTCGCGGAAATGCCGTGGCGCTCGCCGCAGGCAACTTCAGACGGTGCCCCCACTGCGGCGTGGGAATCTTGACTTCTCTGCAGTTCCGGCGGCCGTGTTCTGGCCCCGCGCCGCTTCCCCTGGACAGCTCATGATGCTTCAGCCGGAACCCGCAACCACGGCAGCGCTGCCTTCCCGGCAGGGCGCACTCCCCGTGCGTCCAAAACCGACCCGACGCCACGGTGGCGCTCCTCGCTACGATGAGTGCGTCCCCAGACCCGCCGCCCTCCGGCATCCGGACCGTGTTTGCCCGCCGGTGCACCGTCTGTCGAGGGGCCAAAACCCCTACCACGCCGCTCCCAACAACCCGGAGCTGAACCCTCTCGCCGAGCAAAACCCATTAAAGACCGACCGTCGCCCCGCGGTTTAGTTCACTCCTCACTGCGCCTTCGCGCCACCGAGGGAGGCGGTCGCCAGCATCCCGCCCATTCCCATGGTCTCCACGGCCGAAGAAGGGACCACCACCATCGCGCCCCTCTCCTCGATGGCTTCATAGATCGGTTCCATCTTACCCTGCCGCGGCTTCCAGAAACCGCCTGGCCACGAGGGGCGCGTCGAATTGTTGGACGCGGCGGGCGCCTTCGGCGGCCATGGCGGCGCGGCGCTCGGGCGAGCGGTAGAGCGTCTCGATGGCGGCGGCGAGCGCTTCGGGATTGTCGGGTTCCACCAGCGCGGCGTGCGGCGCGACCTCGGGAATGGCGGCGGCCAGGGACGCCACGATGGGTTTCGACGCGGCCATGGCTTCGAGCAGCACGATGCCAAAGCCTTCCTGGACGCTGGGCAGGCAGAAGACGGCGGCGCGATTGTATTCCGCGGCAAGCGTGGTGCGGGGCACGTCGCCCAGCCAGGTGACCGTGCCTTCCAGTTTCAATTGGCGCGCCAACTCGCGGAGGGGCGCGGCGCAGGGGCCGTGGCCTACGATGCGCACTTCGAGGTTGGGGATGCGGCCGCGCAGGGCCGCGGCGGCGCGCAGCAGCACATCGACGCGCTTGCGGCGGTAGAGGCGGCCGACGAAGAGGACGGTGAATGGCACGGTGGAAGAAGGCAGGCAAGAAGGCAGACGGACCCACGAAAGCGGTGGGTACCCCGGTCCGCCCCACTGCCGGCGCCACTCGGCCAGGTTGATGGGTTCGGGGACGATGGACGGGAGTTCGGCGAGGCCGTAAAATTCCTGCGCGCGTTCGGCGGAATAGCGGCTGGTGGCCAGCACGCGCGCGGCGCGTTGGACGTGCAGGCGCTCACAACGGGCTTGCAGCGACATGGTTAAGCGCGTGAGGCCGCGCTCAAAGCGGACTTCGTCGGCGATGACGCCTTTGAGCGATGCTACGTGCGTCCGGTCGCCTGCGGCGATGCGGTAACCGTCCAGGTCGAAACCGACGGTCAGGTCGAACTCCGCCGACGGTCGCAAGCCGCGGTTATAGGCGAGCCGCTCCAGGGTGTACATGGGGAAATGCAGGCGCGGCGTTTCAAACTCGACCGTGTGGCCGAGCGTGCGCAACGCGTCCGCCAGAACGCTGATGCCGACGTAAGTTCCGCTGCCTCGCCGGACATCGAGCGGCGTGGAGGTCAGGAAGCGGATGCGCACGCCAATTATCGTATCCAATTATCGTGTCCAATTATCGTACCAGCGGGGCCGGGTACAATTGGAGTGGATTTCATGACCGCTCCCACCTCCACCTCGAAAGCCGTTTGCCTGCTGAGCGGCGGACTCGATTCGGCGACTTGCCTGGCGCTGGCGCGGCGCGAGGGCTATGCCTGTTACGCGCTTTCGTTCGATTACGGGCAGCGCCACAGGGTGGAACTGGAGGCGGCGGCGCGGGTGGCGGCGGCCTTCGGCGCGGAGCGGCACATGGTGGCGCGGATCGGGCTGGACGCCTTTGGCGGCTCGGCGCTGACGGCCGATATCGCTGTCCCGAAGGGGCGATCCACGGCGGACATGGGGCACGGAATTCCCTCTACCTACGTGCCAGCGCGCAACACCATTTTCTTGTCGTTCGCGCTGGCGTGGGCCGAGGTGCTGGGGAGTTCGGACATTTTTATCGGGGTCAACGCTTTGGATTATTCGGGCTACCCGGATTGCCGCCCCGAGTATATTGAGGCCTATGAGCGCATGGCGAACCTGGCCACCAAGGCCGGGGTGGAGGGCCGCGCGAGGCTCAAGATCCACACGCCGCTGTTGCGGCTGAACAAGGCTCAGATTGTCAAGCTGGCGCAGGAACTGGGCGTGCCGTTCGGCCTGACGCACAGTTGCTACGACCCGGGACCGGACGGCCGCGCATGCGGGCAGTGCGACGCCTGCCTGCTGCGCGCCAAGGGCTTCCTGGAGGCCGGCCTTGAAGATCGCTGAGCTGTTCTATTCGATTCAAGGCGAAGGGTCGCTGGTGGGCGTGCCCTCGGTTTTCATACGGACCAGCGGGTGCAACTTGCGATGCCGGTGGTGCGATACGCCGTACACGTCCTGGCGGCCGGAGGGCGCGGAGATGGCGATTGAGCAGATCGTGGAAGAGGTGAAAGCGCACCCGGCGAGGCACGTCGTTGTGACCGGGGGCGAGCCGCTGATTGCGCCCGATATCGTGCCTTTGACCGAACGTCTGCGCGGCCTGGGCCGGCACATTACCATCGAGACCGCGGGAACGGTTTTCGAGCCTGTGGCCTGCGATTTGATGAGCATCAGCCCCAAGCTTTCGGGCTCCACGCCGGAGGGCGAGTGGGCGGCGCGGCACGAGCGCTTGCGAATACAACGCGCCGCGCTTGTGGAGTTGATGGCGCGCTACGAATACCAACTGAAGTTCGTGATTGAGAAACCGGCGGACGTGGAGGAAGCAGGCGCGTTGGTGGAGCAACTTGGCGCGGCGCGCGGGTGCGTCATCCTGATGCCTGAAGGCACGGACCGCGACGGCCTGCGCGAGCGTTCCGTGTGGCTGGCGGAGATTTGCAAGCAGGAGGGCTTCCGATTCAGCCCTCGCCTGCACGTGGATCTGTGGGGAAACCGCAGGGGGACATAACCAACAACAAATATGGCCACAGATAAACACAGATGAACACAGATAAGACAAGACAACTAGAAACTAGACTAGAAATTCTCGATTCTTCTTATCCGTGTTCATCCGTGTTCATCCGTGGCCAATAATTCTTGTTTCGCCTTCCCTACGTGCGCTTCTTGTCCGGCTCCAGACCCATGGTCTCAATTTCGTTGAAGTAGACCTTGCGGCCTTCGTCCATCGCCAGGTTGGAGAGGATCACGGCGATGGCGTCGTTCATGCCGATCTCGATGGGGGACACGATCGTCTTGGCGGCGCGGCAACCCTCGAAGAAGTGCTCAAGCTCGACATCCACCGGGTTATCGGCCTCCTCTTGAGCCAGGATGCCTTTGGACATCAGCCAGCGGCGGGCGAACTTTCCTTCGCGCCCGAAGAAGCTTTCGTCATTGGTGAACTCCAGGTCGGTGGTCATGATGGGAATGGGCTTCACTACGCCGCTGGTCGACACCATGGTGGCGCCCGCGACGAAGGGTTCGGCCTTCTTCTTGGCATCGGCGGCGCTCACGGTAGCGGCCTTGGGGGGCTCGCGGTACCACCAGGCGATGCAATGATTGACGTCGTCGCCCACGGTGATCTCGATGGCGCCATCGGTTCCCATGATCATCTCCGCCATCTCCGCGCGCGATCCATTGAAATAAGGACAGAAGGAACTGGTGCTGACGGAGGAATAGGTGAGCTTCTGGCCCTTGGGGTACTTGTAAATCAGTTGAATGTTGTCCCAGACATCGCGGCCGTCCTTGAGGGTATCGAGGCTGCCCAGGCCCATGACGAATTCAGGCGCGGAGCCGAACATCCAGTCGGCGACATCCACCTGGTGCGAGGTCAGCTCGGCCGTCAAGCCGCCGGACATGGAGCGATAGACGCGCCAGTTGTTGATGTTCGATTCGCCGCCCGGCTTCATGGTCCAGAGCGAGCTGGGCTTGTTGATCATGTTGCGGTGCCACTGCGCGTGGACGTGGTGGACGTCGCCCAGGATTCCCTTGTCCACCATTTGCTTCACGGTCTGGTAGAAGTAGCTGGAGCGGCGCTGCAAGCCGGTTTGCAAAACCTGATTGGGGTGCGCGGCGGCGTCCGCGCGAAGGGCATGCACCTCATGCGGCTTGAACACCAGGCACTTTTCGCAGAATACGTGCTTGCCTGCCTCTAGCGCGTCGTGCGTGAGCGGATAGTGCACAAATAGCGGCGTAAGGACGAAGACCGCTTCGATATCCTTTTGCGCCAGGAGTTCGTGATAGTCCTTGAAGACCTTGGGGCTGCCGCCAATGGTCGCCAGACCCTTCTTGATGTTGTCGTCCTGGATGTCGCAGATGGCGACGCACTGTCCGGAATCGATGTCCTTCAAGTGCTTCATCAGGTAATTGCCGCGGCTGCCGGTACCGATGATGCCGTACTGAACCCGGTCGTTGGCGGCTCTGACTTTTTGAATGGCGGGCGCGCCGACGGTGGCGGCGACCGCGGTGACTGCCCCGGCGGCCTTGACGAAGTCCCGGCGGGTGAGATCGTTATCCGGCGTGATATTCAAGGAAGCAACCTCGCAAATTGGGAGAATTTCGCCTCAATTGTAGCATGTGGAAATCGGGCGCCGGCGCCCTGGTGTATCCTGGACGGTCTGGAGACGCCGCCATGCAAACTCAACCCACCATCGAACGGACGGACTATTGCGGTTGGACCAATTGTTGGAAGATCGCCAACGGAACGATCGAACTGATTGTTACCGGCGACGTAGGGCCGCGCGTGATTTGGCTCGGTTTCGCGGGGGGACAGAACCTGTTCAAGAACTTCCCGGAGCAGATGGGCCGGTCGGGGGAGGCGGAATGGATGATCCGGGGTGGCGCGCGATGCTGGATCGCGCCCGAGGACCGCGCGGCGACGTACGGCCTGGACAATAGCCCGGTGCGCATCGACATCGAGAACGGCGCGCTGATTGCGACGGCGCCGGCCGAAGAGGCGGTCGGAGTGCAGAAGCAGATGATCGTCAGGATGGCGGCCGCGGCGGCGCGCGTCGAAGTGGTCTATCGCGTCCGCAACGCCGGCCTGCTTTACACGGAGTTTGCAGCGTGGGCGCCATGCGTGATGGCGCCCGGCGGAGTGGGCATTACCGGCTTCCCCCCGCGCGGAACGCATGAGGACATCCTGACGCCGACCAATCCGCTGGTCATGTGGGCGTACACGGACCTTTCCGACAAGCGCTGGACGTACACGAAGAAATATCTGATCCTCCAGCAGGACGCCGCGGCCACCGCTCCGCAGAAGATCGGCCATTTCAATCCCAAGACTTGGGGCGCGTACCTTTTGAACGGGGATCTCTTCATCAAGCGGTACGACGCCGCGGCGGGCAAGCCGTATCCGGACTACGGGTGCTCGTTCCAGATTTTCACGAACAAGGACATGCTGGAACTGGAAACCATGGGGCCGCTCGGCCGGGTGGCGCCGGGCGCGTGGGTGGAGCACGTCGAGCATTGGTCGCTCGACCGGGATGTGGCCGCGGCCTGGACGGACGAGGACCTGGACCGGACGATTTTGCCGCTGCTGTGAGGCGGGGCGGGCGATTCGCCTTTCGCCCCGTTCCGGGGCTCGGTTGGTCTAACGCGCTATTCCACACGGCTCACGCCGTGGGCT
>PLGA01000444.1 GCA_003139735.1 Bryobacterales bacterium
CGGTACTCGAACTGGCACGCGGCGCGATCGAAATTGCGGACCCGGCTGCCATCGTAGAAACGCACGCTGGTCACGCGTTCGGAGATGGAATGTCCATACGCGCCGGCATTGCCATAAACCGCGGCGCCGGCCGATCCCGGGATTCCCGCCAGCGTCTCCAAACCCCGAAGACCGCGCTCGATGGCGAAATCCACCAGATCTTCGAGGACGGCCCCAGCCTCCGCCGTGACGTGGTTGCCCGATGCCGTCAGCCGCTCGCCGCGGTAACGCAGCACGATCCCCCGGAAGCCGCCGTCCGAAACGATCAGGTTCGTGCCGCCGCCAATCACCACCGTAGGCAGGCCGCTCGAGCGCGCCGCTTCCAGCGCGGCCACGAACGCCTCGACATCGCCGGTTTCCGCATAGAGATCGGCCGGGCCGCCGATGCCGAAGCGTGTGTAGCGGGAAAGCGGGACCCCGGTCAAAACGGCTAAATTAGGAATTCCCGCGAGGCGCGCGCGCGCCTCTTCCGTGTTCGGCATCACTTCGATTATAAGGGAGGCATCCATGCGGTCCCCATTTCCGGGCTTTCCGCCAGAAGGCATCGACTTTTTCCGCCGCCTGGCGCGTAACAACCGCCGCGAGTGGTTCCTGCCGCGCAAGGCGATTTTCGAAGAGCGGGTGAAACAGCCCATGCGCGAGCTGGTCGAGGCGCTCGACGCGGCCCTGGCGCGGTTCGCCCCTGAACACGTCACCGATCCCGAGCGGGCCATCTACCGCTTCTACCGCGACACGCGCTTCAGCCCGGACAAGTCGCCTTACAAAGACCGCATCGCCGCCACGTTCCCGCGCCGCGGCCTGACCCGCCACGAAGGCGCCAGTTACTATTTCTCGGTTTCGCACAAAGAGCTGGCCATCGGCGGAGGCGTTTATATGCCAACCCCCGAAACGCTGGCCGCCATGCGCCGCCACATCGCCGCGCGGCACGAGGATTTCCGGCGGATCCTCGCGGCGCGGCCGTTGCGCAGCCTATTCGGCGAGATGCAGGGCGAGGCCCTTTCGCGCGTGCCGAAAGGATTTCCGGCGGACCATCCCGCCGCGGACTTGCTGCGCTTCAAGCAGTTCCTGTATTACATGGAGCTGCCGCCCGAAATCGCCCTCACCCCCGCGCTCTACGACGAGATCCTCAAGCGCTTTCGAACCATGGCGCCGTTCACCGATTTTCTGAACCAGGCCCTTGCCGGCCAGCGGAAAAAGGCCAGCCTGTTGCTGTGACGGGGGCGATGCGTCGCCGACAAACCAGCCGGGCCTAGTTTCCACAAATCCCGTTAGCGGCCCCTAGTGCCACGACCGCATGATTAGGTTCTTTTGTGGGGCAGCTTGCCAAGCTGCGCGNNAGGATGACATCCTGCCCCACGGACGCGGCTGGGCTCGTCTTTCGCCTGCCACCCCCTCAGCGCTTTCCCAGCGCCGCCCGCGCGCGGTCCAGCAAAATCTGTATCATCGCGGGGTGCCCGTCGAGCGGCGCCGTGACTTCGATCTCCAGGTCTCCGCAGGTTTGTGAGATGCCCTCGACAATCCGCGGCAGGTCGCGTTCCAAATGCAGGCCCGGCATCACGAAATAAGGGATCACCACCACCCGGCTCACTCCCGCCCCGGCCAGGCGGGCCACCGCCGCGGGAAGATCCGGCTCGCCCAGTTCCAGAAACGCCGCCTCCACGTGTTCGAAGCCGCCCGCGCAAGCCAATTCCCTACCCGCCGCGCGGACCGCCTCATTGGCCGCCTCAACGCGCGAGCCGTGCGCGAAAACTACCACGCCAACGCTCACGAGCCGCCGCGGACATAGTTGTGCATGTGGTCCAGTTCCTCGGTCTTGAGCGCCAGTTCGTGCTTCATGAGGTCGCGCATCGAAAGGAACGCCGCCACGCGCCCGTCTTTCATTACCGGCAAGTGCCGGCAACTGTGCGCGGTCATGGCCGCCATGGCTTCTTCGAGGCTCGCGGTTTCCTCGATGGTCGCGAGCTGGGTGCTCATGACGCTCTTGACGGGCGTGGTTTCGGGATCGCGCCGTTCCAGTACCACCCGGTGCATGATATCGCGCTCGCTGAACACGCCGCGCAGTTTCCCTCCGTCCAGCACCAGGATGGCGCCGCAATGCAGGTCCGCCATGCGCCGCGCCACGGCGGTCACGGTTTCATTCTCCGCCACATGGGCAAACGGTCGGTCGTAAACGATGTCGCTGACTCGGGACATCTTCCCCTCCGGTTTGGCTTAGGGTAGAAATATACCACAAACGCAGGGCAAGATGGAGAATGAAATGAGGCCCACCGAATGGCTCAACGGCCACGCTTCGAATGCCAGCCCGGATGCACGGAATGCTGCCTGCAGCAGGGCTTCGTCTACCTGACCGAAGCGGACCTGGCGCGGGCGGCGAAGTCCCTCGCATGCCTTGCCCCCAAACCCAGGAAGTGCCGAGTTGTGCGGTGGNNGATTGGCAATCGCCGCGCAGGATCACATCCTGCCCCACAAGGGATCGCCCCCCAACAATCAATCGCCCAGCAGCCGCGCGGCCGGCTTGGCGAAATAGGTCAGGATGATGCCGGCGCCGGCGCGCGCGATCGAGGTGAGCGTTTCCATCATGGCGCGGTCGTGGTCGATCCAGCCGTTGCGCGCCGCGGCCACGATCATGGAATACTCGCCGCTCACCTGGTAAGCCGCGATGGGGACGTCGAATCGCCGGCGGGCCTGCGAGATCAAGTCCAGGTATGGCAGCGCGGGCTTCACCATGACAATGTCCGCGCCCTCCTCGATATCGAGCTCGATTTCCCTCATCGCCTCGCGGCCGTTGGCCGGGTCCATCTGGTAGCTGCGCCGGTCGCCGAACTG
>PLGA01000081.1 GCA_003139735.1 Bryobacterales bacterium
CTGCATGACGAAGGCGGTTCGCGCCGGAAGTTCCTCCACCGTGGGCGCCGGGAACACCGAAAGCGAGCCCTGGCGCCACCGAATGTCGCCGAACGGAGCGTTGGCCCCCTGTCCCTTGGCGTTCGCCACCAACACCGTGTCGCGGTCGATAACCACCCTGGTGGGGAACCAGCCCACCGGAATATGCCCCAGCACGCGNNATTGATGCCCGCCTCCGCCACCAATAACAGCCCCGACCGCTCGTGGTAAGCCATGCCGGCCGGCCGCACGCCGCGGAGATGTTCGAGGCCCGGAATCCGTATGGGAATCTCCGCCTCCACGCGGTTTGTCGCGGCGTCGATCACCGTGATGGAATCGCCGCCCCCATTGGCGACGAAAACTTTTCCGTCCGCCGCAATCACGCCGGAGGAATCGGCCCCTCCCGTTGCGACCGTCGCTTCCACCTTGGGCGCCGAAGGGTCCGCAACGTCCAACACCGCGAGCGACCCCGCTTCCCCGCCGACCGCGGCATACAGTTTGCGCCGGTCGGGCGAAAGCGCCAGCGCGAGCGGAGGTCCCGCCAAGGCCGCCCAGGCGATCGCCTGCCGCGAGCGCGCTTCGATTACCGCCACGCGCGAATTCCCCGGATCGGCCGCGTACAGCAGTCCGCTCGGGGCGTCCAAAGCCAGGTCGCCCGCGTAACTCCCGGTGGCGCCTCCCTGGTTCAGGTCGATGGTGCGCACCCGTCCGGCGTTCCAGTCGATCAGGCTGACGCGTCCCGACGCTCCTTCCGAGGCGAACACGGCGTGCTCACCCGAAAACACCAGCCCGCGGGCGATGCCGCGCCAATCCGAAGCGTCGAACTCCGCCGGCAGGTCAAGCCCGCGATCCAGTTGGATCGGCTCCCAGCGGCCGTTATTCTGGCGCTCCATCACCATCGGAGTACTGTCGTGCTGCCCGGCGCTGGCAGTAGCCAGTACCTTGCCCGACGCGCTCACCGCCAGGCCGAACGTGTCTGGTCCTGTGAGGTATTGGTCTCCGGCCGGCGCGACGATCCTCCCGCCCGGCAGAATCGAACCGCCGGCGTTCATAGACGCGGGACGCACTCCGGCCGGCGCGGCGTACCATTGCGCCCCAACCACCGCGCCAACCGCCGCCAGCGCCAGCGAAGATCTCGAGGCCCCGAGCACCCCTCCATCATATACGTGGGGCAGGCCCGGGGCGCCCACGCCGTCCGTGGGCCCTGCCGCGCAACTTGTGGCTTAGACTTGTGTTGTGCTAAGACATAGGTATGAAATGGCACGCGCAGTGCTGCGCCGCACCGGAAACGTCGCGCAGGCGTCGTGTTGTAATATGCCTGTGCGGGCGCTCTGCGGCGTAAAGGGAAGCGCACACGAGGTGGGGAATGGCGTCGACTAGTCTGCCGCAAGCCTACCAAAAGCCGCTCGAGGATCCGCTAGCGCATTTGCCCTGCTCCAGCATTCTGGAGTATCGCAGGGGCCAAGTTATTTACGATCAGCGGCAACCCTCTACCGCCATCTATCTGGTGATCGACGGAAAAGTGAAGGTGTTTCGCCTAGCGGACGACGGCCACCAGGTGGTGGTCGACATCTATCAACCCGACGAATTCTTCGGCGAATCGGCCTTTCTGGGCCTCCCGAACCGTCCCGAGCAGGCCACCGCCCTGGAAAACACCAGGCTGATGACCTGGAGCGCCAATGAAATCGAGGAGATCATCGCCAGACGGCCGCGCCTGGCCGTCGCCCTGCTCCAGATCCTGGCCCAGCGCGCCCTCGAATTCACGCACCGCATCGAGAGCTTCTCGGTGGACAATATCGCCCGGCGCCTGGCTCGCTCGCTGATCCGGTTTTCGGAACGGCTGGGAGTCGAGGAAGCCGACGGCGCGATCCGCATGGCCCCCTTCACGCACGAACTGCTTTCGCAGTACGTCGGCACCTCCCGCGAAATCGTCACCCACTACATGAACCAATTCCGCCGCCAGGGCTTCTTGCGGTATTCGCGCAAGGGCATTCTCCTCCGCCGCGAGCCTTTCAAGAATTGGCTGCGCGAAAGCTCCTGATTTCCCGCCTCAGCCCCCGTTCCCACCGTCGCTCCCCTTCGGGCGGCGAGCCAGCGCCTTATCCACGGTTGCATAAAGATCCGTCAACAGGAACGGCTTGCCGAGAAACACGGCGCGCTCGGGGATCCCCTCTGCACGAAGATTTCCCGACATCAGGACCACGCCGACCTCGGGGCATATCCGTTCGATCCTTCGAACCAGCTCCGGCCCGCACATCTCCGGCATGATGACGTCCGACACCACCAAATCGAAACACGGAGTTCTCTCCACAGCCTCCAATGCTTTTCCAGGGCTGGATGCCGCGTGGATTTCATAACCCCGCGTCGCAAGCGCTTTGGACACCACGCTAAGCACCAGGGGCTCGTCATCGACGACCAGAACTCGCGCCGTTGCCATCGAGACCCTCCCGAATGCCTCGTTGGCTGATCTGAGTCTCGATGCCTGCGTTTAGTTTCAAATAATGGCCGGGCCTAGCGCCGGTCTGTATTGATCCTTACCGCCGCGAGTCTCTTGGCGCGGTTCGAGAGGATCTCAGCCCTCACTTCCGCTTCGTCGTGTCGTACCAGTCGCTCCACCGGCGTGTTCTGCTCGAAATGCGACCGCACGATTTCCGGCACGTCCCCCGGTTCCACCCCCGTGTACCAGACGCCCTCCGGATAGACGATCATGTTCGGACCCCACTCGCACAGCCCGAGCGATCCGCAGGTGGTCACCTGCACTTCGTCTTCGAGGCGCCGCGCAAGAATCTCCCGCCGTAAGGCCGCGATGGTCTCTTCCGCTCCCCGGGCGCAGCAACTGGGCGCGCCCTCCGGCTTCTTCTGGTCGCAAACAAACACGTGATAATGAAACGCTTCCATTTGGCAGGCTCCAGTTTCAGAGTACCAGTGGGGCGGGCCTCCTGGCCTGCCTCCATGGCCCTTATAGTTGATCCAGGACGAAATATATAGATATCAGGAGAAGGAGGTTTTGCAGTTCACCGGGGAGGAGTGTATTGGCCCCGTGGGCTTTTCACCGCTCAACACATTGGCGTAAACTTTTTGGTTGAGCGGGCATCCCGCTGCTACGAACTTTTGGCCCTAGCACTCGTTGCTTTCCCGCAGTGCTTCGAGCAGCGGGATGCGCTTGGTTCCAGTGACGAACTCTCAGAAGTTGTCTGGACCTAGACTCTACTATAAGGCTTTCGTGGGAGCCAAGCCAGCCCGTTCCTAGGGAGATCGAAACCATGTCGGATTCGTTGCCACCGGTCACCACCGAGCGGGAATGGGCCGCGTTTGCGGCCATCGACTGGGCCGACCAGAAGCACTTCTGGCGACTGGTCCCGGCCGACTCCCAACACGCAGAACAAGGGGAATTGGACAACACGCCGGAGGCAGTAGAAGTTTGGGCCACGGCTTTGGAGCGGCGTTTTGGCGGCCGCCCCATCGCGGTCTGTCTGGAGCAGAAGCGCGGGGCCTTGGTGTACATGCTTGCCAAGTATGCCCATCTGGTTCTGTTCCCGGTCCACCCCACTACGGCAGCCCGCTACCGGGAGACTTTCTGTACCTCCGGCGCCAAGAGCG
>PLGA01000035.1:0-352 GCA_003139735.1 Bryobacterales bacterium
GAACAGCGCGGACACGCGGTAGCCATCAGCCCGGCGGAGTCGCAGAGCGTTGCCGGCCATCCGCATGGCCCGGCGCTTGAACAGCTACCATGTGATCTGGAGATCCCTATCCTCCGGTCAGGTGATAGTGATCATACCCCCGGCTCTTGGGCCGGCAGCAAACTAACGCTCAGGCCTTGAAGCCCAACCTGCGCACGGGGTTATACTCTCAATCAGACTGGTACAGAATACCGGTCAGGTCAACGTGGACCCACCAGGCTATTGCTCAGACCGTCTGATTTGTTTCCCGGCGCGCGTGGCCGGGCATGCCCGGCCCCTACACCGACTCTTTGTAGGGGCGAGGCACGCCTCG
>PLGA01000035.1:433-3434 GCA_003139735.1 Bryobacterales bacterium
GTTTTCACGTGCAATCACTGCCTGGCATCGCAGCTCTACGAGGGCCGGATCGGCAAGCTGTACAGAGATTACCGGGACAAGGGCGTGGCGCTGGTGGCGGTTAACCCGGACAATGTCAACCAGATCCGCATGGAGGAACTGGCTTGGACCGATGTCGACGATTCTCTGGCCGGAATGAAAGACCGCGCGGCGTATCGCCACCTGGAGTATCCCTATCTCTACGACGGCGAAACGCAGGGCGTAGCGAGTAAGTTCGGCGTTGTGGCGACGCCGCAGATCTTCGTGTTCGATCAGGGGCGCAAGCTGCGCTACGAAGGGCGGATCGACGACAACGTACGCGAGCCGCTGGCCAGGACCCATGACGCGCGCAACGCGATCGATGCGCTGCTGTCCGGCCGGCCGGTTACGGTCTCACAAACGCCGGTTGCGGGATGCGCCACAAAATGGCTATCGAATGGGTCCGGCCGTGACGCGGAGATGGCGAAGATCGAAGCGGAACCGGTGAAGCTCGAAGCGGCTACTCCAGATGTCTTGAAGAAGCTGCGCGGGAACGGTACGCGTAAACTGGCGCTGGTGAACTTCTGGGCGACCTGGTGCGGGCCCTGCGTCGGCGAGTTCCCGGATTTGCAGGATACGTATCGGGCGTATCGCAAACGCGGCTTCGATCTGGTCACCGTGTCGTCAAACGAGCCCGATGAAAAGGCCGCGGTGCTGGAGTTTCTGCAGAAGAAGCACGCATCGAGCAGAAACCTGTTATTCGCCACGACCGACACTTACGGGCTGCAGGACGCATTCGATCCGAAGATGGGCGGGGCTGTGCCGTTCACCTTGCTGCTGGCCCCGAACGGCGACGTGCTTTATCAGGAGCAGGGCGAGCTTAGCATCTCGAGAATGCGGCGGGCGATTCTGGCAAATCTGCCCGACGATGCGGACCACGCGGGTTCGCAGGCATACTGGTCCTCGAATTGAGGTTCCGATGGAACATCGCCGGGCCATTGAAGTTCGTCGTGGAATGATACGCGAGAGGAGTGCACGGATGCAAGCAGAATGCTTACAGAGTCCGGGATCGGAGCGAAGGTCGCGGTTATCGCGGTGTCTGGCGTCGATTCCTCTTTGGATTGGCCTCATGTCGGCAGCGGCCGCCTGGCCGCAAACTTCGCCGGCGCCTGCAGCCGGCCGTGGCGGCCGCAGCATCACGGGCGACCCGGAACACCCCCTCATGGCGATCGGTACGCCGGCGCCCGATTTCGCGCTCCCTGGCATTGACGGCAAGGTTCATCATTTGAATGAGTATGCCAAAGCGAAAGTCCTCGCCATTACCTTCGAGTGCAATCACTGCCCGGTGTCGCAGATATACGAAAGCCGGATCAAGAAGCTATATGAGGATTACAAGGACAAAGGCGTCGCCCTGGTGGCTATCAATCCCAATAATCCAAAGTCGGCTCGCCTGGATGAACTGGGCTACACCGATGTGGAAGATTCCCTGCCGGAAATGAAGATCCGCGCGGAGAACCGCCACATTAGCTGGCCGTACCTGTATGACGGGGAAACGCAGACGGTGGCGAACAAGTTCGGCGTTGTCGCTACGCCGCACATTTTCATCTTCGATCAGGAACGCAAACTGCGGTACGAAGGACACATCGACGACAATCAGGTGGAAAGCCTGGCTAAGACGCATGAAGCGCGGGATGCGATTGAGGCGTTATTGGCGGATAAGCCAGTCGCTGTTACGGACACGCGGGCCTTCGGTTGCAGCACCAAGTGGCTGTCGAAGGCAACCGGCGCGAACTCCCGGGAGGCGGAGATGGCGAAGATCCAGGCCGAGCCGGTGAAACTAGACATGGCTGGCGCCGATGAGCTGAAGAAACTGCGCGCGAGCGCGCCGGGCAAGGTCCTGGCGGTCGCCTTTTGGTCGGCGAAGTGCCCCACCTGCGCTGGGGTGTTTCACGATCTGGAGACCACCTACCGGATGTATCGCCAGCGGGCGTTTCAGTTCGTCACGGTCGCGACGGATGGGCCAGGCGATAAACCGGCGGTGATGGCGTTTCTGCAAGCGCAGTATGCCTCAGGTCCGAATCTGCAATTCGCCACGAATGACAAGAGTGGACTACAGGCGGCTTTTGGCGCCAAGTGGAAGCTGGGAGTACCTTACACGATCGTGATCGGGCCGGACGGCACGAAGGTTCTTTACGAGAAGGAGGGAAAGATCGACCTGCTCGCGTTACGAAGAACCGTGCTGGCGAACATGGCGGACACGCGTGGATACCCTGGCAATCAGGCTTATTGGGCCGGGAAATAGCTGTCGCGTCGGCCGGGGTTTGTCCGCGGGCCGACGTACTGCCGGCCGTGTTAGCCGCGAATAGAAACAGATCGCGCGGGACATTCCCCGGACGTCCACAGACATCAGAATAGGGGACATTTTAAATGAGGCCATAAGGGGACATGATCAAAGAGGCGCGACAAATCGAGGAAGAAAGAACGGAAACTCGGCTGTAAGCTATTGAATCTGGAAACCGACGTCGCCGGCCCGGTAATGCCGCGTGGGCGGCGCCGGAAACTGGGTCACCAGGGATTCGCGCCATTCCCGCTCCAGATCGGCCAGCGACATCCCGGCCACCGCGGGGATCGACTGGCTGCCGCCCTGCCAGATTTGCTTCAAGCGATCCACGCCAAACCGGTCGTGCAGGAACATCACGAATCCGCCCAGCTCCGTGTAGGTGACGTCGGGCGAATACATGGTTGAGTTCCAATCCGGGCGGATTAGATTCTCGAAGGGGATCAGGCTGTCCGCGCTCAGCAGGGTCCAGGCATCGTAGCGAATCGTGTCCGGTTCGGCATTCGAAACCGGAGCCCCCTCGTCGGCGTAAACCGCGAGGCCTTCTTCGATCCACGGCTCCGCGGCGCCCCAGAGATTGGTTGCAATCTCATGGCACAGCTCGTGCTTCAGGTGCAGGCGGGCGGGCGTTACCACGGAAAACACGGCGTGCTGCGCGGGACGGGA
>PLGA01000337.1 GCA_003139735.1 Bryobacterales bacterium
CCCAAGGGCTACCAGATCTCGCAATACGACGAGCCGTTCGCCGAGCGCGGCTACGTCGATATCGCGCTGGACGGCGTTTCGAAACGCATCGGCGTGACCCGCGTCCACATGGAAGATGACGCCGGCAAGAGCATCCACGAGGGCTTCAAGGATTCCAGCCGCTATTCCTATGTGGACCTCAACCGCAGCGGCACGCCGCTGATCGAAATCGTCAGCGAGCCCGATATGCGCAGTTCCGCCGAAGCCTACGCCTACCTGACCGAGGTCAAGCAGACCTTGCAGTTCATCGAGGTTTCCACCTGCGACATGGAAAAGGGCCACCTGCGCTGCGACGCCAATGTCTCCGTTCGCCTCAAGGGCGCGGAGCAATTCGGCACACGCGCCGAGGTGAAGAACCTGAACTCGTTCCGCTTCCTGAAGCTGGCGCTGGAGTATGAAATCGCGCGCCAGGTGGCGCTCGTCGAAAGCGGCGGGCGCGTGGAGCAGGAAACGCGCCTCTACAATCCCGATACGGGCGAAACCGCCGGCATGCGCAGCAAGGAACACGCTCACGACTACCGCTATTTCCCCGAGCCGGACTTGCTTCCGCTGCGCCTCGGCGAAGACTGGCTGGCCGGCGTCCAGGCCTCCATGCCGGAATTGCCGGCTCGCAAGCGCGCGCGCTTCACGGCGGAGTATGGACTCCGCGATTACGACGTGGAAGTGCTCACCGCCAACCGCGCCATCGCCGAGTACTTCGAAACCGCCGCCACCGTTTCGGGCGATCCCAAGACCGCTGCGAACTGGGTCATGGGCGACCTCATGGGCCTGCTGAAGGCCGAAGGCAAGGAGATTTCCGATTCGCCGGTGAGCGCGCGGCGGTTGGGGGAACTGGTGGGACTGGTGGCCAAAGGCGAGGTTTCCGGCAAGCTCGCCAAGGAAATCTTCGGCAAAATGTTCGCGAGCGGGGAACCGGCCGGCGCCATCATGGAGCGCGATGGCCTCAAGCAGATCAGCGACGCCGGCGCCCTGGAGAAGATCATCGCGGACGTGATCGCCGGCAACCCCAAGCAAGTGGAGCAGTACCGTGGCGGCAAGGCGACCGTTCTCAATTTCCTGGTGGGCCAGGCCATGCGAGCCACCCGCGGCCAGGCCAACGTGGCGGTGGTGACCGAATTATTCAAACAGAAGCTGGGGTGATTCATGTTGAAGGCAGGCGACAAGGCGCCCGACATCCGGCTGCGTACGGATTCCGGCGAGGAGTTCAAGCTCTCGGCGCTCGAAGGCAAGCGCGTGGTGCTGTATTTCTACCCGCGCGCCGATACGCCCGGCTGCACCACGGAGGCCTGCGAGTTCCGCGACGGCATCCAGGCCTTCGCGAAGAAGGGCGTCGCGGTGGTGGGCGTTTCCCCGGACAAGCCCGCGGCCCAGGCGAAGTTCAAGCAGAAGTACGATCTGCCGTTCACGCTGCTGGCGGACGAGGAAAAAGCCGCCGCCCAGGCTTACGGCGTGTGGCAAGAGAAGAACATGTACGGCAAGAAGACCATGGGCATTGTGCGCAGCACCTTCGTCATCGGGCCGGATGGCAAGATCGAGAAGGTCTACGCCAAAGTGAAGGCCCAAGGCCACGCCGCCGAGGTGCTCGGCAGCCTCTGAGGAAGTATCCGCGGGCTTCGCCGGAATTCACTGCGCCAGGTTCTGTCCCGAGGTTCGTACGGCTGCTTCCGCGCGCTCCCACGCCGCCTTCATCTCGGGAGTTCCCGCGTCGTACCGCGCAACCCGGAAGGCAGTCCCCGCCGGGTATTGCGCCAGTTTCCGGCGCAGCCAATCCTCTCCGTCCGGGCCGTACTGCCCCACGCGATAGCCGAACCCGCCGCTTTGCGGAAAGATCGTAATGGTGAGCGGCGCTTTCGCGGCGCTGATCCATCCTGCCACCTCTCCCCGACAATCCCCTGTGCTGCATAAAGCCAGCAAACGGTTGAGTTCCGGCTCTTCGAGAACCCAAGCGTCGGCCCGCGCCAGCGCCGTCCGCAAGACGCGTTCGAACTGCGCCGACCCATCGCCGGACTGCTCCTTCAACCCGTCTTCCCGCCCTTTCCACCACGAATGGAAATACTCCATGGTGTCCCAGAGCGGCTTCTCCGCGGCGGCCGTTCCGTACTTGCCCAACACCTCGGCCGCGCCGCGCTTGACCGCCACGTTGGGGCTGGTGAGCGATTCGATCGCCAGCCGTTCGAGCGCCGGACTATACGCCCATCGCCCCAAATCCTGAAACTGAAACCCGATGTCGTAGCACGCCGGATAGGCGCCGGCCCTGCCGAAATCCTCGCGCAGCGCGCCATCGCCGAACGGCTGGTCGTACTTCAGAAAGTAAAACGCCAGCGGCGCCGCGCAGGCCTGCGGCAGGTTCTGCCTTTTCATCTCCGCGTTCTGCGCGAGGTACTGGCTCTCGACGCGCTTCACAATTTCTCCCGTCGCATACCGCAGGATGAGCCGGGCATCGAAACGCTGCGCCAGCACCTCATTCAATTCCGGAAGCGTGGCATCCGGCAGCATGGCTAACGTGGCGAAGGGGAGCCGCTTCGTGGGCTGCCTGATCTCGTCCACGATAATCTTCCGCCCTTCGTCCGGCGAAAGCTCGTACAGCCGCCGCAAGGCCACGCTTTGAATCGGCGGCACGGTCGGCCCAGGCGGCGGGTGCGCAATCAGGTCTCGCAACACGGGAAGAAGCGCCGGGCCATTCAATGCGTCCCGGTCGTACTCTAGCAGCGAACTCTGCGTCATCCCATCTAAGTTGCGGAAGTCGGCCGCCAGTGTTGCCACGACACTCGGCATCCACGGCGGCTCCGGGCCATTCCGCGTGACGGAATTGAACAGCGTAAGGAGCGAAGCCGCCCGAGCCGCCGGTTGTTTCCCAGGCAACGATGCGAACAGCCGCTCCGCGTACTCGTCTTGTTTCCGCTTCTGAACCTCCGCGAATTGCTTCGATGCCGTCAGCCAGGCGTCCCGGCCCGCCGCGTCTTCGGAGTATGGCGGCAGGGGTCCGCCCAGCGCCACTACCGCCGACAATCGCGCCAGTATGTCCAGGTAGAGTCCCGAAATACCCTGGTCGGCGGCCACCAGGCGCCGCTCCATTAGCGGCAGAAGTTGTTTCCTGTACGGCGATGCCACCACCCAAATCCCGGCCCAGTAGGCGTCCATGTCCTGCCGCGCGGTCAGCCGCCGTACCAGTTCCTCCGCCGCCTCCAGGCTGTCGAGAGAACTCAGCACGCGGATGGCGCGTAGCCGCTCGTCGGGCGTCTGGCCAGTGGGCGGCGCTTGCGAATCCAGGATCTTCCTCGCGGCGGCGATCTGCGTCCTCACCCACGCCGCCGGCGCCGGACGGATTTTCAACGTGAGGACATTGGACACCAGCTCGACCGGCTTGCCGGGCGTCTGCATCTGCAGATAGTTATCCGGTCCCATGCCCTCGACTTGACTCACCCGCGTGCTGATGGCGTAGACGCGGTAATCTCCTGGTTTGCGGAACCGCACCCATTCGTTCAGCATGAGTTCCGCCTTCAGCGGCTTTTCGGTCAGTACCGCAGGACCGCCCAGTCCTCTTCCGCCTCCCGATCCCACGGCGATCGGCAACCCCTGCAACGGGTCCTGGGCGAATGCCGCGGGGTCCGCGGCAAATTCGCTAACGCCGGTCATGAACCCGGTTCTGTCCTGCCCCCAGCCATAGACTCGAAATGTCCATGGCCGTGTGGAGGTCGCCTCCACGTCGAGCGGAATGACTTCGCCGAGGAAGAACTCGGCTTTCGGCGCCTTAATGACGAGTTTTACACCCTCCGGCTGCTGCCCGGCAAGCGCCTTCCAGCGCGCGGCAAAGGTATCCTGCGCGGGCGCACGCACCCCCGCCAGCAGCATGCCCGCCAGCCACGCTCGCCAAACGCCGGACACGTCCGCTCCTTACGCCGCGGGGGCGTGAGCGCCCGCGCCGAACGATTGCAGCGCCAGATAGCTCGGGCCAAAGCGCTTGATGTGATCGCGCTGCTTCTCAAACTGATCGAAGTGAGTCTCTTCTTCCTTGACGAGCTGCTCGAAAAGTTGCTTGGACGCGGAATCGGCATGGGCCCCGCACTGCATCGCCGCCTCGTTGTAGTCGTAGGCGCTGCCCTCTTCCATGGCCATCGCCTTGTCCAGCATGGCTTCCGGCTCGGTGATCCTCTCCACCGGACCCTCCGCCGCCATTTGCACGTCGCCCTTCAGGAACAGGACCCTCTCTGCCAGCAGTTCGACGTGGCCCATTTCCTGAATCGCGGTGCGCTTGAAAAGCAGGGCCAGAGGCGCGAAGCCCAGGTCCGACAGGTGAAAGTGAAAGTACATGTACTGATGGACCGCCTGCAGCTCGTCGGCCACCGACTTGTTCAGTAATGCGATGCTGTCCGCTTTTTTCATACCACCGCCTCCGAATCCATTATCGTCGATTCGTGCGCGGAAGGCCCTACGGCTTCCGCTCGGTAATCGTGACAGNNCGCCAACCTTCGCGGCGGTCTGCCCCTGCGTTCGCGGTCCCTGCTTTTGAATGCTCTCGGTCGACACCTCGACGGTCTGGCCGTCCGAAGTGTGAACTCGCGTCAGTTCCACCGCCAGCGCCGCCCCGCCCGATGCCTTGCTGCCCCGGTCGGCCGACGCCACCCGGCCTTCGGCCCGCGCGCCCCGCTCGGCGATTACGAAGCCGTCTACCACCAGCTCCTGATCGAGCGTGGCGGTGAAGACGTCGCCGGGGTTGTTCCGCCCCGAGGAAAGACCGTCGATCAGGCGCACCGGAATGGTAGCTCCGGCGTTCAGCGTCACCTTGTTCGGCGGAGAAGGCGGAGGCGGAGCGGCCGGAGCCACAGGCTCCGGCGCCGGGCGCGCGGGAATGGCAATGGGCGCCGCCGCCGTTTCAGGCGCAGGCGCGAAAGAAGGCGCAGCCGCAGCCGGCAGTTGCGCAACCTCAACCGGCCGAGGGCGGCCGTGCGGACTCTCGGCGCGTACCGGCCTTGGCCGGGGCGCGGCATCTTTTCGGACCGGTCGCGCCGGGGCCGGCGAGGGCTTCGCCGGTTCCGTCAAAGGCGTTGGCACGGTAGGGGGAACGCTTTCCGGCACCGGCGCTGGCGCTGGCGCCAGGGCCACGGCGGAGGCCGGCGCGGCCTGGGGAGACCTCTGCAGAGAATTCGTCAGCATGACGCCGCCCAGAGCGCCGGCGCCCACCAGTAGCACAATATGCAGCGGTTTCATGCGGTTCCGTTCCTACAATTCGTCTGACGCCCGGCGGGGGCCCTCCGTTTCGCACTCCCATGCCGCTAGAATTGAAGAGTCGGGCGTATATGCGCGTTTTTCCCGCGAGTTTCGCGATCGGGCCGGTGGAGGTCGCTCCCGCCACCGTGTTGGCGCCAATGGCGGGCGTGACCGACACGGTATTCCGGCGCTTCATCCGCGACTTGGGCGGGTGCGGCCTGCTCATGACCGAATTCACCAGCTCGCACGGAGTCAGCGCGTCCCTGGGGGCGCGGAAACCCACCAGGACGCTGCGCTACCTGGAATTCGAACCCGAGGAGCGCCCCATTTCGGCCCAACTCTTCGGCGCCGATCCCGCTGTGATGGCCGATGCCGCTCGGGTCTGCGAAGATTTGGGGTTCGACATCGTCGACATTAACTTCGGCTGCCCAGTGAGCAAGGTGGTCAAATGCAACGGCGGGTCCGCTTTGCTGCGCGATCTGCCGCTGGTGGAACGCCTGTTGCGCGCCGTACGCCAAGCCATCTCCATCCCGTTGACCATGAAGTGCCGCGCGGGTTGGGACCAGGGCGAGATTGTGGCGGCGGACATGGGCCGCCTGGCGGAAGACTGCGGCTTGCAGGCCGTGGCGCTGCATCCGCGCACGCGGTCGCAAGGTTACGCCGGCCAGGCCGACTGGCGGCTTATCGCCGAGGTCAAGGCCGCCGTCAAGATCCCGGTGATTGGAAACGGCGACATCGTGACGCCCGAAGACGCCCTCCGCATGGTGCGCGAGACCGGTTGCGACGCCGTCATGATCGGCCGCGCGGCGTCCTACAATCCGTGGATTTTCCGGCAGATTGCGCAATACCTGGAAACCGGCGCCTATAACGAACCGACGCAAAACGACCGATATGCGATGATGCGGCGGTATTACGATATGCTCATCGCGCGCCAGGAGAAGGACACCGTCGGAAAGATGAAACAGTTTGCCACCTATTTTACGCACGGCGTGCGGGGCGGGGCGCAGCTTCGCGCCTCCGTATACCACGCGCGCGAAGCGGCCGCCATCCTCGATCTGGTGGACGGCTTCTTCCAGGCGGAGTTGGTCCCGGCGCCATGAAAAAAGTCCAGGTCATTACCGATGGCGCATGCCTGGGAAACCCCGGCCTCGGCGGTTGGGCCGCCATCGTGCGTGATAACCAACACCAGCAGGAAATGTGGGGATCCGAGCGGTATACCACCAACAACCGCATGGAACTGCGGGCCGCCATTGAAGCGCTCAACTCTCTGCGCGAAGATTGCGAGGTGGAAATCGTCACCGATTCCCAGTATGTGAAGAACGGCATCACCACCTGGATTCACGGCTGGAAGCGCAACGGTTGGATGACCGCGGCCAAGAAGCCCGTGATTAACCAGGATCTCTGGCAGGAACTGGACGAACAAGTCTCCCGCCACGTCACCACCTGGGTCTGGACCAAAGGCCACGCCTCCCACGCCGACAACAACCGCTGCGACGAACTGGCCTCGCTAGCCGCGCGGGAGCAGAGCCGCGGGGTGCGGTAAGGGGGGGACGCCCGGAATCGTGACCAGAGAGCAAAACGACCGGGGGGCCTGATTATTCGGGATCAACCAGGGCACCGCTCACATCGTAAGCGTCCCACGACCAGCCGGTTGAAACCATTTTGAGCTGGTCCCCCTGTTTCCGAAGGACCCACTGTCTTCTTCTCCCCTTCCAATTCAGGCTGCCGTCGTGGTCGGGAAGGGCGAAGTCCATTTCCTCGATCTCATACTGAAGCGACGCCGTAACGTTCTTCACGTAATACAGAGATGCATTCACAATCCGCAATCCAGTGTCCACAAACCTGGTCCTCAGTGCCACGTTGTGGCTGGCGTTCTGGGCTGCAATTGATGGGTAAAGAAGACCTGAAATGGGATCGCCAGACAACAAATGGCGGGCGACACGCGCAGAAAACCTGTACATTGCCGGATCGGTTGATCTGAAAATCTCATGATAGATACGCTCAACACTTGACGTACCCCCGTCGGCCGACAGGCCGACCTCCTGTAGAATCAGGTCAATCGTGTTGCGCCATTCGGAGCAAACGACGTGCTGTCCCTTCTCTGACCTGCACTCTACGAAGGAAGGCGGAATGCCGGCAGAAGCGTAAAAGACTGGCTCGCCTTCCAAGTTTGCGCGGTTAAGGGGCGTCGCGTACTTCGGAGGATATGAAAGATCAGCGACAGACTTCGGGCGTTCCATCTCGCGCCAGGCCCTCGTTCTGTATATCCGTACGTCGCCGCTCTTGTACTTTCTCGCAACGCGCTCGTGCCCTTTCGACAGGGCCCACAGCTCTTGTTCGAACTCCTCGGATGAGATGGCGTTACAGAGTGCGAGGCGAAGTAGCTCCGTTGCACTGCGCAAATGTTTACCCATCGACTCGGCGTCAATTCTCAGTTTCTCACATCGACAATGCCCGGTAGAACGTGGCACGGCTCACTTTGGGGGTGCAACCGGGGGTGGCGCGGCAGGCGCGGTCGGGCGGCACGGTCGGGCACAGATGGAGCGTCTCCCCGCACGAAGTCGCGTAGCGCTCTGTGCGTGAAGAGGAGGCGGTAATCCACTTTGGCAGGAGCCCTCGGACTTCTTCTATGGGCACAGTACGGCCAGCCTCGGCGTCGCGGATGCCCTCATCAATGGCGGCAAGGGCTTCCTCGTCCTCCTCCTCATCGATGGGGGTCGCGTCGTCGAAGTCAATCCTACCAACTCCAGCCATAGCTTCACGGTAGCGCGGACTAGCGGGTGGCGCAAGCCGATGTTTCACCCCGCCC